>JABDGD010000001.1 GCA_013286205.1 Candidatus Firestoneibacteriota bacterium
AAATTGCCTTCCTCTTTCCAGTTTTTAGAACCGGATATCCGCGAACTGATTCTGGGCTCGGTGACGCGCGGTAAAGTGGATATCTTTTTAAAAGAGCTTTCGCCTGACCGGGTGAAGACCATCCAACTCAATGAGGCGATTATTGACGAGTATTTAAAAGTCGCCAAAAAGGCCGCGGCCAAGTTCAAACTGAAGGGCGAACTTTCCATTGAGAATTTGTTGAAGATGCCGGATGTTCTCAAAGTGGTTGAGGAAGAAAGACAAGAGCAGGATCAGAAGAAGGCGGCGATCGAAGCCGTGCAGGAAGCCCTCAAGGCTTTGGAAAAAATGCGCCAATCTGAGGGAGCCCGCCTGGGCAAAGACATGCTGGATAAAGCCAAGGATATTTCCCAGGTGGTTCAGCAGATACGCCAAAGACACAAATTGGTCGTGGCGGACAAGGTGAAACACTTCCGCGAGAAGATCGCGGAGTTCCTGCCCGAACCTTTAATTGATCAGATGCGTTTGGCGACCGAAGAAAGCGTGACCATTCAGCGTCATGATATTGCTGAAGAATTGACCCGCCTGGACAGTCATTTGGTGGCTCTTCAGGAAACCCTCAAGGATAAGGGAAGCGTGGGCCGTAAATTAGATTTCTTGATTCAAGAAATGAACCGTGAAGCGAATACGATTGGTTCTAAGTCCGCTGACGCCAAGATGGCTCAAAGTGTAGTGAGGTTGAAGGAGCTGTTAGAGCAGCTGCGGGAACAAATTCAGAATATCGAATAGGCTCATCTTGTCCACCGCGCGAAAAAACAAAAGAGGTTTATTGATTGTTTTGTCCTCTCCTTCGGGGGGCGGCAAGACCACGATCGCTCATGAGCTTTTACGTAAAGATAAAAATGTGGTCCGCTCTATTTCCTGCACGACCCGCAAGCCCCGCGCGGGAGAAAAGAATGGCAAAGACTATTTCTTCGTGACGGTCGCTAAGTTTAAAGCGATGGCGGCCAAGAAAAGCTTTTTGGAATGGGCGAAAGTGCACCAGAACTTTTACGGTACGCCGGGACATTGGGTCGAAAGCCAGCTCAATAAGGGGAAGGACGTTTTGTTCGTGATTGATGTTCAGGGCGGTAAAATCATTAAGCACAAAGTGGCGGACGCGCTTCTCGTTTTTATCCAACCGCCCAGTTTTAAGGTTTTGAAACAGCGTTTGTTGGGCCGTCAAAGCGAAGACGCGGAGGCTTTAAAGGTTCGGCTAAGCGACGCCCGGGGTGAGATCAAAGAGGGGAAACACTACGATTACCGGGTCATTAACGATCGTTTATCCCACGCGGTGGCGGAAGTTCGAAAAATTGTTAAAAACGAACGTAAAAGCCGTCTAAAAGCCCGCTTGAAGGGCGCAGTGAAGTAGGGTTTTCCTTACAAAAAATGGGGGTTCTTGAGTATAATCCACCTCCCGTTACAGAATTACCAATTTGAGGAGCGCAGTTCATGACTGAAGAGAAAAAAGTGCAGACGATGGAAAACATCCACAATAAATACATTTCGGTTTTGGCCGCCTCGAAACGCGCCCGCCAATTGTTGGACCGCGCCGAGAAACACAATTTGACCGTCGATACTGAAAAGGTCATCTTGCAGGCTTTGAATGAGTTTATGAGCGGCAAAGTGACTTATACCAATCAACCCGTTGTTGAGAAGAAGCGCAAAAGCAAAGACTAATGTTGTGAGCCGGTTTCAGCCGCCGCCCGGCGGCTGAAGTTGGTTAGTGACCCGCAGTGACCGAGTAAATTCCATGACCCAGCCTTCCCATAAACCCAGAGTGCTTTTAGGCATTACCGGCAGTGTGGCGGCTTATAAAGCGGTCGACCTGATTCAAAAATTAAAACCATTGGTTGAAGTGAAAGTGGTTTTAACTGATGCCGGTTCCAAGTTAGTCCCCCTCAAAGCCTTAGAAAAAGCATCCGGCTCTCCTGTTTGGACCAGTCTGTTTAAAGGCTCTACTCCCATCGCGCCGGGTACTCCCAGCGGCAGCCATCCTTTAGCTGTGGTTCCTCATATCGAATACGCAAAATCCGCCGACCTCGTTTTAATCGCGCCTACAACCGCTGACTTCTTAGCAAAACTATCTGTTGGTATGGCGGATGACCTGCTTTCAACCCTCTGTCTTTACGCCACTTGCCCCATTTGGGTAGCGCCCGCTATGAATGTCAAAATGTGGAATCATCCCGCGGTGGTTCAAAATGCCGCGACGCTTCGTTCCCGCGGAGTCCGTTTTTTAGGACCGGAGAGCGGGCATTTAGCCTGTGGGGAAGTGGGTGATGGACGATTCGCGGAGCCCTCCGAAATTGCCGGTCAGGTTCAAAGTTACTTTGAAAATTTTAATCGCTGGGCCGGTAAAAAGGTTTTAGTCACGGCCGGTCCCACGCAAGAACCTATCGATCCCGTTAGAGTCATCAGCAATCATTCCAGCGGCAAAATGGGCTACGCCCTGGCACAAGCCGCGTTAAACCGCGGGGCGGAAGTCGTTCTCGTGACCGGGCCGACCCGATTGACGCCGCCTGTGGGCGTGACCGTAGTGAAGGTTAAAACCGCGAGTGAAATGCACCGGCAGGTGATGAAGCATCTCCCGAAGATGAATGTGATGGTCATGGCGGCGGCGGTGGCCGATTACCGGGTGAAGTCCATATCTCCCATTAAAATCAAGAAATCGCAGGATGAGCTTTCCCTCAGGCTGGTTAAAAACAGCGATATACTGGGTGAGGTGTTGAAAAAAAGAAAACCAACTCAAAAGGTTGTCGGTTTTGCCGCTGAGACAGACCATTTGTGCGAAAACGCCTCAGCTAAATGGAAACGGAAACCGAGCGATCTATTGGTAGCCAATCAGGTGGGCGGCAAACAAAGCGCGTTTGAAAATGACCAAAATGAGCTTTTGGTATTTAGCCGTAAAAGGGCAAAACCGGTTGTTTTGAAAAAAGATTTCAAAAGCAAATTGGCGGAGAAAATTCTCGACTTGTTGGATGAATAAAATCAGGAATAATTTTATGACGTTTGGAAAAACCTTTTTTATTTTCGCCGTCTTGATGGCGTCGGTTCCGGCCTTTGCTGGTGTTTTGTCCCTTAAAGATAGGCCCGTCTTTGTTCCTGGCGAGGTTTTGGTCCGCTTTGAGGATGACGCGAAAGTCTCCGATCAGGAGAAGGTTTTCTCGTTGGGCGTTTCCAGGGTTGCGGTCATGGAACACGCTTATAAGGTGAAGTTCTCCGCGCAGAATGATGTGTTGAAAATGGTGGAATCGTTCAAAGGCTTGCCCGGTGTTCGTTACGCCCAACCCAATTACAAATATTACGCTTTAGGTTCCTGTCCGGCGCCCTCGGCGGCGACCGACCAGTATTTCACCACGCCTTACAATTGGCCCTTTACCAAAATTCAGGCTCAGCAGGCCTGGGCCTTAACCACTTGGCCTAATTGTAGTCCTGGTTTTGGCGTGACCGTCGCGGTTTTAGATACGGGAATTTCGCGTAAAAATCCGGATCTCGAAAAGGTGCCCATGATTGGTTATAACGCCATTTGCGCGGTGGACGAACAGGACCCGTCTTGTGGAAGCTGCTCTCCTACGGTGACCGAAAGCCTAGGTGTTACTACGACGACGGACGATTTTGGGCATGGCACCTGGGTATCTGGCATTATCGCTGGTACTTGGAACGCGGGCGCGGTGACCACCGAATCGGGCTGCGTGGTGGGAACGACCACCGGTATGGCGGGCTTGGCCGGTGGTGCGGTGATTATGCCCATTAAAGTTTTGGACTGTACGGGAAGCGGATCGGGTGACGCGATTATCGCCGGCATCAATTTCGCGGTGGCTCATGGGGCCAAAGTGTTAAGCATGTCTCTGGGAGGATCGGCGGATTCGCTGGAACAGGAAGCGATTGATTCGGCTTTGGCGGCGGGTTGTGTGGTGGTGGCGGCGGCCGGAAATGAATCGAACTTACCCACCAGTCTGGCCCAATTGGATTATCCGGCGGGTTATCCGGGGGTCATCGCGGTGGGCGCGTCTGATCAGAATGACAATGTGGCTTTTTACTCCAATGGCGGGGAAGGCCTTAACGGAAAACTTTTGGATTTGGTGGCTCCTGGCGGTGGTAACGCGCCTCTCACTTCTTTAAGTTTCGCGGCCAACGCGGCTCAATGTCTTTTCAGCGCTTTTGTGTGCCCTTTGCCCAGCGGCGGCTCGTCGGACGGCGGTTTTATGGTTTTTGGAACTGACAGCAATTACGGTTTAGCCTCAGGCACTTCGGGCGCGACTCCTTTTGTTTCCGCGGCGGCGGCGCTGCTTCTTTCGATGAACCCTTCCTGGACCAATACCCAGGTTACCCAACAGCTGATTAACAATACGGATAGTTTGGATGGTAATACAGGCTGGAATGCCCAATCGGGTTATGGGCGTTTAAATATTTATAAAGCCTTATCTAATTCTTTGGGCACGGGACAGGTGACGACTTATACCAAGACCTTTAACAGTCCTAACCCCTTCTTTGTGGATGTGGACCTCTACACGAATATTACTCTGGTGATAAATCAGCCTCAGGCGGTTCAATTAACCATATACGACACATCAGGCGAGGTGGTTTTGAACAAGAGCTACTCGGCGGGACAACTGAACAGCAACACCAACAATCCCCAGTACAAGTCTTACTATCTCACCTGGGATGGCAAAAACGGCAATGGCCAAAAGGTAAAGACGGGGATTTATTTTTATACCGTGAATATAGGCGGTCAAGTTTCCCACAACAAAATCGCAGTCATTCAAGGGCCTAAATAATGAACGCGAAAAGAACAGCGTTCTTACTGATGCTGGTGGTTTTTTCGTGGAGTGCTGCCCGCGCGGATCAGCAGGGCGGACAGAGGCCGGCGGCTTATTTATCCATGGGTGTGGGTGGGATGCAGGAAGCGATGGGCGGCGCGGCGGTGGGTGTGCGTAACGATGTGGCCTGCGGTTTCTGGAATCCGGCGGGATTAACCGCTCTGAGAGGGTTCCAAGTAGAAGACCAATACACCCTCCTGTCATTGAACCAGCAATTGAACTATTTGGGATTGGCTAATAATTTCCGGGATAAATTTTTTTACGGCGTCTCATGGATTTATTACAGCGCGGGTAATGATATTGAGGCTAGGACGGGCCCGTCTTTAAATCCAGACAGTATTTTCTCTGATTCGGAAATGACTTTTATCGCGTCCATGGCTTTTCGGCTGGATCCCCGGTGGGCCTTGGGACTTAACTTTAAGGCGCTCACCCAAAGTATTGGAACCTTCTCGTCGGCCTTTGGTTTTGGGGAGGACATAGGGCTTCAATACCGCCTGAGCCGGGATACCACCCTGGGTTTTGTGATTCAGGATATTTATACGAGCCTGACTTACAATTCACCTACCGCCGCCAGCTCCACCGATCCCGAGCAAATTGTTCCGACGACATTTAAGGTGGGTGTGGCGCATCATCAGGAAAATTGGAATTTGAAGGCGGCTGGTGATTTGGATTGGAGCCAGGATTTGGGGTTTGAACCGCACCTGGGATTGGAATGGCGGCCCGTGTCCGCGATCGCTCTTCGGGGCGGTGTTTGGGCGGAAAACATTTTGGCCGGCGCGGCCGGCGGATCGCTTTTGGTTTACTTTACAACGGGGGTAGCGGTCCTGGTTCCGGTTGAAAATAATTTGATCGAGTTTGATTATTCCATGCTGGAAGACCGCATCAATCCAGGAGCCCTCATCAATCAGATTGCCATTACGGGGAAGTTCTTATGAGCGCACCCAAAACATCCGCGTGGAATTCCACATTGAAACTCTACCGCAAGTTGGGAATCCGTTACGTTTCCATGGAACAGACAGCGTCTGTTCAAGCCGCTCCTGTGGTAGAAGAGGCTGTGGCTGAACCAGTTCAGAAAGTTTCGGAGCCATCTGCTCCTGCCATAGAAATAGTGCCACAGCAGGCGCCTGTTAAGACCCCGTGGCTTACGGCCCAGGCGGACACTATCGAGGCGATGGAATTAACGGCTTTTGATCAGGATATCTGCGGCTGTCAAAAATGTCCCTTGGGCGCTACCCGCAAGAATTTTGTGTTTGGCAGCGGCAATCCACAGGCGAAAGTTTTGTTTATCGGGGAAGCGCCGGGCGCGGATGAGGATGAACAGGGACTGCCTTTTGTGGGACGGGCGGGCCAGCTTTTAACCAAAATTATTGAATCGACGCAGACCTGGAAAAGGCCGGATGTGTTCATCTGTAATGTGCTCAAGTGTCGCCCTCCTGGAAACCGGACGCCCCAACCCGAAGAGGTGGAGCAATGCCGGCCCTATCTGGAAGAGCAAATTCAGATTATTAAGCCCAAACTCATTATCGCGCTGGGCGCCAGCGCCGCTCAGGCGGTTTTAAAGACAACCGAGTCGGTTGGGAAACTGCGGAACCAGTGGCATAACTACAACGGCATTCCCTTGCGGGTGACCTATCATCCGGCGGCTCTCCTGCGTTTTGAGGGCTACAAGAAAGACGTGTGGCAAGACATGAAAGAAGCCACGGCCAAGTTCAAGGAACTGGAAGGCTTAACTTAGCTTTTTGGCTTATTTCCCCTCGGCTTTTTTCCTGAGAATCTTAAATCTTGTTATAATTCTGGCGAATTTATCTCTTTAATCAGGATATAAAGCCATTTCATGAAACTCAGCGCCCTACTCAATCCCGCGAATTGGTTCTTTCCTGAGTCCCGCCGGTATCAGCTTGAAGTTTTGGCTGATGAAAATGAAATTCAAAAAATTAAAGATTTTGCCCAGGCCATTTGCGTCTCGGCGAACTACGCTTCGGCCGATTGCAACGTTGTCAAATTGGTTCTGGAAGAAGTCTGCGTCAACATTATCCGCCACGCTTATCTAAGCCACTCTGAGGGAAAAATCCAGATCGAGATCAGTGTGGGATGGCCCGGGTTAAAAATTAAGGTGACGGATCAGGGACAGTCGTTTGATTTTGACGGGGTTAAAGACCCGGACCTTCAGCATTACGTCGATATTGGCAAACGGGGCGGGTTGGGTATTTGGTTTATCCGTAAAATGATGACCCGTGTCCGCTATCGGGCTTACGCGGGATACAACGAATGGAATTTATTTTACCGGCCCGCGGGATCTTCGTTATCGGTATCGTCCACTAGACCGGGTTTTGACAATCTTTCGCTGGAATTTATTTTGTCTTCATTTGTGCTTTTTTCATTTTTAATCTTTTTGGTTTATGTTCTTTGCTGTTTGGTGGTGGTGCCGGTAGTGGGCATGGAGAACTCAATCGCTCACCGCATTCAAGAAGGCTCCCGCACTAATTTAGGCCGGGGAATTCTGCTGGTTTACGTCATGGGGTTGGTCGGTTTTTATCTTATTTTCAACAAATTATTTAAACCTTTCCGCGAAGACGCGAAACGTATGGCTGCGTTTAAACCGGCTAAAACCGGTACGGCGCCCGCGCGCAATCAGGGTGAGTATGAAAGATTGCTGGGCCTCATTAACGAACTGGAAGAAAAACTTCACGAGAATGAGAGAAAACTAGAAGACCAGGCCCGGCTTCAGCTGGAGCTGAGGATTACGGAGAGCACCCGGCAAGAAGAATTGCGTTCTTTTGAGAACACCCGGAATCTTGAGGCTCAGACGGTTCAAGAGGCTCAGTTGAAAGTTGAAACCGCGCAACGAGAAGCCGCCCGGGTGATTGAGGAGGCGCAAAGTAAAGCCTCTAAAGAAGTTGAGGAGCTTCATATTTTGACCGAACGGGCCGCGGATAGAACCCAGCAGGAAATAGACCACCTTAACCAAGTCAGAAATGAATTAGATGAACAACTTCAGGAAGCCAGAAAGAAAATAGCCGAGCAGGAAAACATACAAGCCGGTATGCAAAAAGAAGTGAAGGTGGCCCAGCAGATTCAACACGCGCTTTTGCCGAAAGAGTTTCCTCAAATTGAAGGGTTCCAAATCGGAGCTTCTTACCGGGCAGCCCAGGAAGTGGGCGGGGATTATTACGATTTTATCTGGGTGAATCCTACGACGCTGGGTATTGCGGTCGGCGATGTGGCGGGCAAGGGCGTCCCTGGCTCCATGGTCATGGCGATGATTCGAACCGCGATGAGGCTGGAAGCCCGCAATAACAAATCGCCCTCGAATGTTTTACTTAAAGTTCATCAACACGTAAACGGCGACATGAAGCGGGGAATGTTCGCTACTATGTTTTATATTGTTCTCGATTCGATTAACCGCTCCATCAGTTTCGCCAGTGCGGGACACAATCCCATGATTCTTTACCGCAAATCGACCGATGAAGTTTACTTTTTGAAGCCCAAGGGATTCCCTTTGGGGATAGATCTGCCGGATGAAAACCTTTTCGCGAAAACATTAGCCCTTCAGAAATTGAGCCTCCAAAAAGATGATGTGCTGGTGATTTATACCGACGGTGTGACGGAGGCGATGAACAAGGCCAAGGAGCAATTTGGCGAGACCCGATTGATTCAATCCATTCGCGACAACGCGCACCGCACTCCGGAAGAATTAGTACAAAAGCTTGAGCAGGACATTGCTGATTTTATCGCTGGCGCGGAACAGAGCGACGATGTGACCATTGTGGCCATTAAGGAAAACCTGCAGGCTGAGGATGTGATTTATAAGTTCCGAAAAGATCTTTTGAACCTCGTGGACAATGATGGGCTGTCTATCGCGGAAGCCTGCCGAAGAATGAATGTCTCTACTCAGACCTATTACCATTACAAAGCGATTTACGCGAAGAAAGGTAAGGCTGGGCTGAAGCCTGTTCTTCCTAAAAAGCGGGCCGTTGTGAAAGAACTGTCGGTCGATCAGAAGAACGCGGTTTTGTCCGTGGTGAAGTTGAAGCCTGAATTGGGCCCCGCGGCTATTGTGGACCGCCTCAAAAAGGACCCGCGGATGCCGCTGAAGCTCAATACCAAGGTGGTTACGGAGTTTTTATCCCGTAAAGGGCTGAGCGAGGCTAAAGAAAGGAAAGTCTTCGCGGCTAACGAGATTGACACAATCTGAAGGCCCCGAGATAATGCATCAGCTTACTTTTTGATCTCTATTGGCTGAACCCATTTCGAGTTCGAAAGCTTTAAACAACATGGAACCCATTACCTTTAAATCTCTCATTGAAATTGAGGGAAAACACTTCATCCTCGAAACTTCTTCCATGCCGGGCCGTCCCCGGTACTCTTACTACATTCAGCTTGATGGCCGCATTATTTCCCAAAAAGAATCAGATTTCCCTGAAGGTTTAAATGACGAGGGAATGAAGCAGTATTTGCAAAATGGCCACAAGGCCCGGGCGGTCGAATTAGAGTCGATTTTCCGTTTGAACCGTAAAATTGACGAGAAGGCTACACCGGACACCTGTTGGAAAATGGGCGTCATTTTTCTTTCCAATGGTTTTTACGAAGACGCTAAAAACAGATTTTTAAAAGCAATGGAGCTGGATGGGGTTCATTTGCAGGCCTCGAAGTGCTACGGAATCACCCTGATGCTCTTGGGGGATTTGGAAGGCGCTATCGCCGCTTTGAACCGGGCTAAAGATATCGGTCCCTCGTTCGCGGACATTTATTACCATTTGGGCAACTCTTACTTATTCAATAAAGATCTCGACCAATCGGTTCAATGCTATCTCCAGGCTTTACAAATTAATCCCCGCTATGCGGACGCCAGACTGCGTTTGGGAACGGCTTGTGTCGGCTACCTTCTGCAGTCCGGCAGCCAGTTGAATGACGCCAAATCCCAGGAACTGGCCGAACGCGCCCGCAAAGAGGCGGAAACGGCGGCTTCTCTGAATCCTAAGGTCCGCAACCGGTCATTTATCCTGGCGATTGATTATTTGAAATCAAAAAAATACCAACAGGCTTACCAGGCTTTTCTGGATGTTCGGCCCAAATATGTTCCCCGGACGGGCGATGAAATTGTTTTTTACTTTAACTTAACGCTGCTTTACGGCAATGAGGGCATTGATTTGCTGATGACGGAACAATATGTCGAAAAATTGGGCAAGGTCATCGAAGAATATCCGCAATACGCGGATTTGCATCATCATTTGGGAGTGGCTTTTTTAATTAAGTCCCGTTTTGATGTGACAAGATCTTTAAAGGAATTTCAAAAAGCCCTGGAAATTAACCCGCAGTATAAAAAGGCCATTGTTCATTCAGCGGATGTGGAAGACTTGAACAAGAGGGTTTTGGCGGTCTTAAAGAAAACCATCATTTCGGCGGTTAACGGCTAACGATTGACCGTTAGGCGTTTCCGTTTTCCCCTAAATAAAAGTTTTGCTCTAAAAATTTAGATTTTTCAGGGGTAACGTCCTCGAACAAAACGCCGTAAGCGAAGCGGCCCATGGATTTCATCGGATTTTTATGAACCCAAACAATCTTTCCGTTATAAATGATAGTGGGGTTAGCTTCTAAAGAGGGAAGCTCTAAACTGACTTTGTCACCAATTTCCATGGTTTGATTTGAGTAAATCTGCGAGCCAGATAAGCTGATGTTCATCAAGTGAACGCCAAAGTCCGATTCTTGAGAAACTTTTGAAGAACTGACGCGGCCTTTAATCGGTCTAACGACTAAAACGCGGCGATGTTTTCGTTTTTCGATGCCGCTGTGGTTGGGATGTACTTTGGCCATGTTGCGAAGCTCCCTTGTGTCGATTCAGGTTTTAAGAGCTTTAGAATAGCATTGGCTTCAATTTGTGAAAATGAAATTTCCTACTACTTAAAACGCTTAGTAAAACGTCAATAATATGACTTATTTAGTTCATGTTCATAAAGGGTTAACCAGATGAGCGATCAAATCAGAGTTAGATTCGCCCCCAGCCCCACGGGCTTTTTGCACGTCGGCGGCGCTAGAACCGCTTTGTTTAACTGGCTTTTTGCCCGTCATTCGGGCGGGAAGTTTATTCTTCGTATTGAGGATACGGATCGTGAAAGATCGAAACCGGAATACGAAGAAGCCATTCTTCGAGACATGCGTTGGTTGGGATTGGATTGGGACGAGGGGCCCTTGGTGGGCGGTGATAAGGCACCTTATTTTCAAACACAAAGAGCTTCGATCTATTCGCAACAGATGGAAAAGCTTTTGTCGCAGGGTAATGCTTACCACTGTTTTTGCACAACTGAAGAATTGAACGCGGATAGGGAAGCGCAGGTCGCTGCGGGTAAAATTTACCGTTATTCAGGTAAATGCGCCCGATTAAACCCGGATGAAGTCCGTTGGAAAATTGAAAAAGGCGAGGCCTTCGCCATTCGTTTGAGGGTGCAGGAAGGCACCACTACCTTTAGTGATATTGTTCGGGGTCAGGTAACGGTCAATCACCATGAAATTGATGATTTGGTTTTGGTCAGGCGCGGCGGTGAACCCACTTATAACTTTGTGGCCGTAGTGGATGACGCGCTGATGGAAATTTCCCATGTGATTCGGGGCGACGATCATTTGCCCAACACGCCCAAACAGATTCTGATCTACAAAGCGTTAGGATTTAAAATTCCTCAATTCGCCCACATTCCCCTGATTCTGGGTGAGGATCGGACGCCACTTTCTAAACGGCATGGCGCCAGTTCGGTGAGTGAATTTACCCGGCAAGGTTATTTACCCGAGACGATGATGAACTATTTGGCTCTGTTGGGCTGGTCCTTCGACGGCAAAACCGAAATATTCAGTAAGGACGACCTGATCAAACGTTTCAGCTTGGACCGCATTGTGAAAAGCGCCGCGGCGTTTGATTACGAAAAACTACAGTGGTTGAACGGACATTATCTTCGTTTGTTGGATGACGAGAAAATGTTTCAACTCTGCCGTGACTATCTTTTGGAAAATAAAATCATCTCGATTGACCGTGTTAAAAACGACGAAGCCTATTTGCGGCGGGTCATTGTACTGGTGCGCGGTAATTTAAAGCTGATTTCCCAGGTGGGCGAACAGGTCGTTTATATTTTGAATGATACTTATCCCTTTGATTCTGCGGCTTTGGCAAAGTTCAAGGTCCGGGAAAATGCCGTGATTTTTGAAAAGGTCATCGAAGTATTGAAAGAGGCGGATTCTTTAACGGCCGCGCCTTTGGAAGAAAAGTTTCGAAACGCCGCAACCCAACTGGGGAAAAAATTCGGCGAATTGGTTCATCCCATGCGTTTGGCTATCACAGGCCGAACCAGCAGCCCTAATTTGTTTGAGATTATGGAAATTCTAGGTAAAGAGCGCTGTTTGGATCGTTTTCAGGGTTTCTTGAAGCTGATTTTAAAGGGATGAGGATGAGAACTCGCGGTGGTTCTCGTTATAATAAGCCGACTTAAACCACTCGAAGCCGCCAGCCGAAAGGGGCCGATCATGACGAACATTATTGATTTTTTGTTTCAACGGGGAGAACAAAGGGGCCATTTACGCCCGGTGAACCGAAATGATTGGGCCCAAATTGTAGGTTGGTGGAATGACCCGGAAGTCCGCCACTTATATGACGTGCATTTTGTGAACCAAACCTTTTCGGACGCTGAAAAGTGGTTTCGAAAAACTGAAACAGGGGAAGAAGACCGCGAACCCCGTTCCTTCATGATCGAGGTAGAGGTCAACGGCAAGTGGGTGCCCGTGGGAACCGCCGAACTTTACAGTGAAAGACCTTCTCATAAGACAGTCGAGTTTGGCTTTATGATCGGAGACAAAAACTGGTGGGGAAAAGGTATTGGAACCGAGACCGCTAAAAAGATGGTCGAATACGGATTTACGCTGGGTTATCACCGGATTGGGGCTGTTTCAGCCGCTTATAACGTCCGCTCCATGAATGCCCTTCAAAAGGCCGGATTCCAAATTGAGGGTATCCGAAAAAGCTATGTGTTTCGCGATGGTCAATATCATGACCAGACCTTTATGTCGGTGGTAAAGGAAGTTTAAGCGGTTTACCCGCCATTTAGGGCTTTTGACTCAGCTGAAAACTTGTTAAAATCCGCCCTCTTCAAAACCATTGGGAGATCGTCTAATGGTAGGACAGCAGATTCTGGATCTGCTTATCTAGGTTCGAGTCCTAGTCTCCCAGCCATTTTTATTATTTTTGATTAAATGACTTACCGGTCGATTTTTAGAGACAATAAATTTTCATCTGGATTATCCGTGAAGCCCAATCTTTCCTCAGAGAGAACGGGCTCATTTTTTTGATTGGGCGGATTTTAATTCGTCGTGTCAAAAAAATGCTATTCACGCATTGTCCGCTAAAAAAACTCCGAGTATTTTTCTAAAGCTGTGGGAAAATGTTTACCACTGAGGTGAACGCTATGGCTACATCCCGCATCAACCGCCTTCAGAAGCTGCAACTTCAAAAGAAGGAACTCCAACAAGAAGTTCTCATGTACCGCAATGTGATGGAAAGCATGCGCCGCCATCAGGCTTTTGAGGATATTCTTAAATTCATCATCGATAACGTTACCAAAGGGCTTGGCTTTGACCGGGCTGGTATTTTTTTGGTGAATGAACAAGGCGACTTTATCGAACAAGTCATGGGTATTGATCCCACTGGCGAATATGAAGTTTCAGGCGTCAAATTTCCCTGCAATCCGCTCGAAGGCACCCATTGGTTTTCGGATTTAGTGCACGGTCATGTGCAGTGGGGATTGAGTAATAACATTAAGAAAAAAGTCAGCAAAGAAGTTTATGAAAGAGATTTTCTGGGCAAGGTGATTTGCGCGGCTCAGGTACCCATTAAAGTTGATGCTGACAAGACGATCGGCGTCTTAGCGGTCGATAACCTTTTCACAAAAAGAAATCTTAAAAAGTCTGATCTTCAAGCCCTTCTCAATTTTGCCACTCAGGCGGGATTGGCGATTGAGTCTTTCCGTCTGCATGAAAAGGTGACGGCTCTAACTATTACGGATCCGCTGACGGGGGTTTATAACCGGCGCTATTTTGACCATGCGCTGGACTTTGAGTTTAAACGGGCTACCCGCTATGTACGTCCCCTGGGTCTTCTTTACGCGGACCTGGACCATTTCAAATCAATCAATGACAAATGGGGTCATGCCACCGGCGATGAGGTTCTTAAAAAAATCGCGGTGACCTTAAGATCGGGTTTGAGAAATATTGATATCGTGACGCGAATCGGCGGAGAAGAGTTTGCAATGATCCTTCCAGACACGGCCTGCGAAAAAGCCCGCATGGTGGCGGAGCGGCTGGTGCGCGATGTGGAGAAGGCTCACGAATCTATCCTGGGCCGGCCGATCACCATCAGTGTGGGGATGGCCTGTTTTCCTGAAACGACTAAAGATTCTGAGGGGCTCAAGTTGTTGGCGGATAGGAGCCTTTATTCCGCCAAGGAGAATGGCCGTAACCGCGTTGGCGATCTGATTGTTTCCCATAATTAAATTCTCTAATATTTTGTTTAGTTTTGGGTTACTCTCCGCGAAAACCATGAGATTTCTTGTGCTCGAGCCAATGACACTTATCTGTCATTCGTATAAAAATAACGCCTAACTTATGTAAAAAATCAAAATTGGTCATAGTTGCTTTTGCGCTCCGATATAATTCTTTAAGTTTTCCACGCCCACGAAATTTCTACGTCATCGCTATGTCTTGTCATGAAAACGGTTTCAGGAAATTCAAACGATTGAAGGTTTTTTTGAAGCAATTGAGATTTAAAACAATCGTCTTTGTTTTAACGGTTTTGTCCGCCTGGGGATTGCTGAGCCAGCAACCCCTCCGCGCTCAAACCTGTACGCCTGTGTCCGCTTCATTATTGGGGTCGGCGGATGACCAACTGAACATTTGGATCAATGGTTCTGGCCCTTATGGTCCGGTTAATTACATTACGGCCGGCACGGGTTCCATTCCGCCGATCGCGATTCCGCCGGGAGTTTTCAACACATCCGGTCCCAATTTAATTGCCGCTCTCAATCAGGATTTAACCGCTAGCGTGGTGGAAAGTTCGTGGGTCATTGACGTGACTTGCAGCAGCGGCCAGCATGCCTATTTCAGTAATACCGACGCTAGTTTGAAAATGTATGTGTCGGCTTGTTCGGGCGGCGCATCGCCCGCGCCGCCTAACGATAGCGGCGGCAATCCCTGGTACTCACCCAGCTATACCCTGGCCCCGACTTATTTTACGGGAACGCCGGTGGTGGTAACGGCGCAGGCCGCGCCGGTGTGGCTGCAGCCCATGTTTAATCCTCAAACTGGCGCGGTTCAGCCATGGATTGGAATGAATAACACTGCGGTCGATAGTTATGGCGGCTGTACGGGTTTGTATTACCGGGAATCGGTCACGCTCAATCCTGTGGTTTACACTCCGCCTACTTTTAACATCACCAAAAGCGCGAACCCGACGACCATCGCGAAAAGCTACAGCGCGGGGGCGATTACTTACAAACTGGTGGTTTGCAACAGCGGCGCGCCGGTGAATACGCCGGTGACTATTTTTGATACTCCCCAATACAACATCGGAGAATATTACGGCGGACCCACTTATAACTTTTCTCCGCCCACACAGATTTTCTACAATGCTGGCGCGGGCGAAGAAAGCAGTCCTTCTGAGTTTATTTTCCCCAACGGGTTTGTGGGCGGGGGCGGCTGTGTGACTATCACCTATACGATGGACATGGGCGATACGATGGACGCGTCTTTAACTATCTGCAGTTTGGTCAATCAGGCCAGCGTTACTTATGGCGGCGTGGCCGCGGTGGGCACGGCCGCGGTAGGGATTACTGGATGCAGTGTGGCCACTACGCCGACTAATACCTACACCAATACGGCTACAAAGACGCAGACTCCTACCCCTACTTTCACCAACACCTTCACTAAAACCGACACGGCTACTTTTAGCAGTACTTTTACGAATACTTTTACGCCGACCATTAGCAACACCTTTACCAGTACTGCCACCAAAACGGATACGGGCACCTACACGAATACTTTTACGAATACCTTCACGCCGACGATTACCAATACCTATACCAGCACCGTCACCAAAACGTTTACGCCAACCTTTACCAATACTTTTACCTTGACTTATACGAACACCTTTGTGAATACGCCGACCTTTACGAACACTTTCACCAATACGGATACGCGCACTGTTACCAACACGCCTACCTTTTCGCCGACGCCCACTAACACCTTTACCAGCACCGCGACCTTTACTTACACCAATACTTTTATGAATTCGCCGACCTTTACCAATACCTTTACCAGCACGCCAACGGCTACTTACACCAATACCTTTATGAACTCGCCGACTTTTACTGATACGTTTACTGCGACAGACACCTACACCCCTACTTTGACTTACACAGACAGCCCCACCTACACGCCGACGCTCACCTATACCGACACCTTTGTAAATAGCCCGACGGTGACCAATACATTCACTAACACTAATACCTTGGTGAATACCGCGACCTTTACGGATACGCCCACCAATACCAACAGCTTTACGCCGACTTCTACTTATACCTACAGTTCTACCCCGACCCTTACTTTCACCAATACACTGGTAAATACCGCTACCTTTACCAGTACGCCCACCTCGACGCCGACGAATACCTTTACCGCTACTTATACGCCGACCAGCTATGTGGCCATGGGTAAAAGGGTGAGTGAGAATCAGGTTCACTCCGGCGATGTCATTACTTATTCGATTGGCGTGACGGTGGCGGGGAATAACCTGGTGGGTGGAATTGTGACGGATACCTTGCCGGCGAATATGAACTTTGTTTCATTTGGAACGGTTCCGGCCGGAGCCTCAGCTTTGTACATTTCGTCCAGTAATCAACTGCAATGGACACTGGCTTCGCCGCTTTCGCCCGGTATTTATACTTTGACCTACCAGACCAAAGTCGCGGATTTCGCGCCAGCTAATGTTCCCCTCACTAATTTCGCCCAATTGAATTACTCGGGCGCCGCGCCGCTGACTTCCAGCGTGCCGGTGACCGCGATTGGCAACTTCACGGTCAAAGTGAATGTTTATAACAGCGCCGGTGAAGTGGTGAGATCCATCAAAGTGGAAGCTTTTACGGAGCCCATCAGCAACATCACTTTATCGACCACGAATATGATTACTACTTTGTCAGGCCCGGGAAGCACCATTAACATTTTGTATAACGGGTTTGTGATCGGAACCTGGGATGGAACGAACAATTCGGGTGCGCCGGTGGCCAATGGCGAGTATCAGGTAAAAATTGATAACGTCGATTCATCGGGAACCGTGACCAGTGTTTCGCAGGCCGCGATGGTCAACCGCAGTCTCTCGAAAGTGGAAGTTGATATCTTTAATGAGGCGGGCGAAGTAGTTCGCAAACTCTACAACGTGGTGGCCAACGCTACTAATTCCAGCATGACCAATGTGAGCTTGAGCACAACGGTGATTAAACCCAGCTTGTCCGCACCCGCATCGGTCTCCTCGGGTTCGATTAACTACGTCAAAATTATGGTGGAAGACTCGGCTTCGCCGGTCACCCTGGTTTGGGATGGCTCGGGCGATAGCGGTGCGCTGGTCTCGCCCGGTGAATATCAGGTGCAGGTGCATTGGACCGATGGCAACGGCGGCACATCGGATGTGACTCGAACCATTATGGTTCTGCCCAGCGCGGGGGTGAGCGGTATCGCTATGGCGCGGCCCAATGTGCTAAATCCAGCCAAGGGTATGGTGACCACTTTTGACGCTTCTGGTGTTTCAAACGCCAGCAGCCTTAAAATCAGAATTTATACAACGACCGGCGAGTTGGTGCGAACCATTACATCCGCGTCTACTCAAGTACCGTGGGATGCCTCCGGTGTGGCCAGCGGCATTTATATCGCGAATATCGAGATCGATAACGCTTCCGGCGGCATGATAAACCGGCAATTTTTAAAGGTTTTAGTCGCGCATTAACTAAGTTTTTCTATGACCTAAAAACTCGTTTTTCCCCGCAATTGGTAGTAAAATTCCCGACCTAATTAAAAGACTAGATGTGAGATAATTCACGCTAATCGTTTTACCTCATCAAACAGGTGCGTTTTTTGAACTTGCGGGCCATTTTAAAATTTATATTTGTCATGGTGTTATTCGCGCCCGGTTTGGCCAAGGCCAATGTGGGCATTGGAAAACCCAACACCGCTGGCAGCACCGCCTTGGTCATTTGGAACAGTGACGGTGGCTGGGACGCTGAAATCGCCAGTACGGGCAGCGACAGCTTAATCAACCTATTAACCAGCGCGGGCGCCTTTACGGCGGGCGCTGGGTTTAACTTTACGGTCACTACCTTACAGGTTGCCCCTGGATATAACGGCGCAGCCAGCTGGGCCACCGCCGCCAGCGCGATTCAGGCGGCTATCACGGGTGGTACCGTTCAGCCTTTAGTCAACGCTTCGGGCAATCCTACCTACTGCATTATTTTTGATATGCGTTTCTTACAAACTAATAATCCGCCGACGGCCCATCCGGGCCAAATTGGGGGGGATACGATCACGTCGGGGGATATCGCTTTGTATCAGGCTTACCTCGCCGCGGGCGGAAGTCTTTTTATCATGGGGGACAATTATTGGGGCGGGGCTGAAAACGGTTTTATTACCCGTGAAGAAAATATGTATCAAATGATCAACGCGGTAGCCGCGACGGGCATCGGCCCCAACTCTGATAATATTCTTTCGCCAGGCAACGCGGTTGACCCGGCCAACGCGGTGGCAGGCGCCCCCTACTCTCTGGACACCAATTACAACAACGTAACAGCTTTGTCGATGACGGGGGATTTTGTGGGCCCGATAGACAATTCGGCCGGTGGGTTAGGTACGGGAAAACCCTGGGTGGTCATGACCAGTGATAACAATCCTCACGATGTACTGGTGGCGGCTTGGAGCGGCGCGGCAGGAGATTTGGCGGGGGCTTACGTTAAAGGCTCCATGATGTATTGGGGTGACTCCAATATTCTTCAAGCCTGGGCCGCGGGCGGCGGCGGTACGCCGACGCAGTTCATGGAAAACGCGGTCGCTTGGCTTTTCAACGGTAATTGCTGTACGCCGCCTTCTACTCCGGCTTGTCCCAGCGGAACAGACGTTCAGGTTTCTGGCGGTAATCCCAATTTGGTCAGCTGTTTTGCCTCTAGCTTAAATGGCTGGACGGGGAATAGTTCAGTTTGGGATGGCACTAAATCAGTAGAAGCTTCAGGCGGGTCCATGAAAGACGCTATCGCGTCAACGGTTTGGTCCGCAGCCAGCTTGTTTACTTCACCCACTTTCGCGGCGGGAACGCTGACTCCTTATGAAGGCATTTGTTTTGAAATGCAAAACGCGACGGGCACGACTTTAACGTTTGAATTGCACGGAGCGGGTACGGCCTGGCCCAATCAAATTTCCAGTCCGACCTCTTTCACGGTTCCCAGCGACGGCGCCTGGCATAATATTTGTTTGTCTTTCGCGGCGGATTATACCAGTGCGACCAACATTCAGATTTATGTGACGAGTACGGGCTTTATGGGCAACATTTGGGTGGACTCAGTGAAACTTCAGTCAGGATGCAGTCCCAATCCCATGGTGGCCGATCCCTCTTGCTGTGGAGTCGTGGATACGCCGACCTTTACCAGAACAGCTACCAATACCTATACACCTACTTTTACCAGCACACCCACTAACACTTACACCAAAACCTTCACCGCTACTTTTACCAATACGGCTACCAAGACCTATACCTCTACCTTTACTAACACGCCTACGAATACTTATACGGCGACCATTACGGATTCTCCCACGCCAAGCAATACTTATACCGATACGCCGACTTTGATGAATACGGCCACCAAAACTAATACACCTACACCTACTGTAACCAATACGGTAACCGACACGCCTACCCCATCGAATACGTTTACGAACACCTATACCAGCACGCCGACCTTTACTTACACCGATACCTTTGTCAATTCCCCTACCTTTACCAACACTTTTACCAATACCTACACGCCTTCACCGACGCCTACCTATACAGATACTTTTACGGATACGCCTACCTTTACCTATACCAATACCTTTATGAATTCGCCGACCTTTACGAATACCTTTACCAGCACGCTTACCGATACTCAGACCAATACCTATACCCCGACGCCGACGGATACCAATACGCCGACACAAACTTTCACCTCAACCTTTACGAATACGCCGGTGGCGATTAACACTTCTACTTTTACCAATACGCCGACCAGCACCAATACCTTCACGCCTACTTCGACCCCGACGAGCTTGGTGTCAATAGCCAAAGTGGTGAGCGAGAATCAGGTAAACGCCGGCGATGTTTTGACTTATTCCATTGGCGTGACAATAGGGGGCTTATCTGTCAATAGCGCGGTGGTTACGGATACGCTTCCGGCGGATATGACTTTTGTCTCGTTTGGCTCTTCGCCCAGCGGCACCACTAGCTCGTTTAACACGTCGACGGATCAACTGACATGGACCTTACCTTCGCCTTTAGCGCCGGGTGTTTACACTTTTACTTATCAAACCAAGGTGAACACTTTCGCTCCGGCCAATGTGCCCTTAAGGAATGGTGTCGCAATAACCTACCCGGGATTGCCAACGCCCATCACGACCAGTGTGCCTGTTACGGTCGTTGGAAACTTTACGGTGAAGATCAATATTTATAACAGCGCGGGTGAAATCGTAAAGTCGATCCCCATTGAGAAATTTAGCTCAGCGATCAATAGCATTACCTTGAGTAAGACCAATACCATTACCACCTTAAGCGGGGATGGCAGTTTCATCGACATTCTGTTTAACGGTTACATCATCGGCGTGTGGGATGGAACCACTAATTCGGGGTCGCCGGTGGCCAATGGCGCTTACACCATCCAAATTGATAACGTGGATAATTCGGGTGTGGTCACCAGTGTGTCTCAGAAAGCTATCGTGAACCGCAGTCTTTCCAATGTGGAAGTTGATATTTTTAATGAAGCGGGGGAAGTGGTCCGTAAACTTTATAACGTGTTGAGCAACGCGACAAATTCCACTATGACGAATGTCAAACTCAGCACGAACGTTTTGAGGCCTTCCTTGTCGGCGCCGGTCTCGGCTTACAGCAGCACGGCTTCTTACCTTTCGATTGTGGCCGAGGATTCTTCCTCGCCGGTGACTTTAATTTGGGATGGAACCAGTGATGGCGGTAGTTTGGTGAGCCCGGGTGAATATGAGGTTCAGGTGCATTGGACGGATGGCAACGGAACGACTACCGATATTACCCGCACGGTTCTGGTTCTTCCTGTTTCCTCCATCAGCGGCATCGCCATGGCTGAACCCAACGTGCTGACCAGCGCTACAACCATGACGACCACTTTTGACGCAACCCGAGTTTTAAACGCGACCGCCATGAAGATTAAAATCTTTACCGTCGCGGGTGAACTGGTGCAATCCTTCAGTGTTGGCTCCAACACCGCGCCCTGGAACGCGTCTGGCCTGGCCAGCGGCATTTATATCGCCAATGTGGAAATCGACAATGCCTCGGGCGGGGTCATTAATACTCAAAGATTGAAGATACTAGTTCTTCACTAAGCTTTAGCCCCTCGAAGTTATTCCTGAAAACCCTATGTTTTATGGTGTGGAAACGGTTTCATGTTGGCCGTTTATCAGGCCATTTCCTATTATTTTGTGATAAATTATTAGACTCTACACGTTTAACCTAGCGGGAGTGACGGATGCGGCTGAAGCATTTAAAGATTAAATATCTGTTTTTGATGGTTTTGGCGGGTATTTGCTCGGGTGCGCCTAAAGCTTGGGCGGTGCCGCCGGCTGAAAACATACTTTTTATTTATTATGCCGACACCACGGTGCAAACTTGCGATACGGGATCCAATGGCGTTGCCACGCCGCCCGACAATTATCCACAAGCGATTGAGGCTGCTTTTGTCACAGCGCTTACGCCTTTAGCTTCTTCCATACAAACCCTGCAGATGCACAATGGCGACAATGGTATTGCCGGCGAATTGGCCAGCCAATATCCAGGAAAAACGTTAGCCAACTGGTGCCAAGTTTACGATTTGAGATTTTTGAATGATTGTAACAATATCACGGGAGCTGGAATTCAGGCGGATGATGTTACCAATGCGGACATGGCCCTCTATAGAACTTATCTGTCTCAGGGCGGCAGTTTGTTTATGCAAGGCGAACATCACGATTTTTACCAACGTAATAACGGCATTTTGCAGTTCGTCAATACGGTTGCGGTTTCTCCAGTTATCTCGACCATTTGCAGTACTTCTATTTGCGCTGACGTGAATACAGGAAACCCTTATACGGACCTGAATCCTTTTACGGCTAACTACGGGTTTAACACCATCTATAACAACTTGGTGGGAGCCGCAGCCATTACGACGGTGTTCGGCGGAGGAATTCCAATCGCCAACTATGGCAGTGGGCTGCCCTTGATCACCATCGGCAGTTTATCGACTTCGGGTACTTCGGGTGGATTGATGATGGCCTGGCTTGGCGCGGGTGCGCTGAACGCGCCTTATTCCGCCGGGAAACTCATTACTTCATTTGAGACCAATGCCTGGGCCACTCCGGCTTATGAATCCGCTTCGGCCAATTTAGCGCTTCAAAACGTTTACGCCGAATTGGCAGGCTGTGTGCATTACACCGTGACTAAAACATTCGCCACGTCGCCGCTTTGCGTTGGAGCTTCAAGCAGTTTCACCATTTGCGCGAACAACACCAGCGCTTCCGCGGCCATTGTCAATTATTCCATCTCGGACACGATTGCGACCTGCCTGACTTACAACAGCAGTAATACCAGCATCGCCACGTCCGGAACAGGCAACGCCAGCGCGGGCGCGGCGGGTACTTTGTATTGGTGGACGTTTCCGTCGATCGCGGCGGGATCTTCAGCTTGTGTGACGGTTAACTTTACGGCGGCCAACACGACCTGTCCGTAGAGACGAACTTTAAGGTGAAAAATGTTTAGTGGTAACTATCAAAATCTAACGAAAAAGACCTTCCTCTTCATTTTTTTAATGATGAGCGGGGCGTCGTCGGCGTTTGCTCAGTTACAAATGCAAAACCTTCAGGTGCCGGGGTTTATTTGTCCCGGCCAGCCGATGACCATCAGTTTTCAAGCTCAGGTCGACGCGAGCAATGTTCAGCCGCAGGTGGCGGGCGTTCTTTCGCCTGTGAGCGCGACTTCCTTTAGCGCGGCGACGGACTATTTGTTTTTATATTCGGCTGGAAATGGTTTGACGGCTTTGCCGCCCGGCTGGTTTAAGCTCGACAACGCTTTTACGGTTACTCCGGCGGGCGACTTATCGATGGTTACTTACACATGGTCAACCATTGTGCCGGCGGCTTTTACCACTGGCGAAGTGATTTATGTAAATCTTTCTGGCGGGGAAGCGTCTAATTGGGCGACAGGTCAAAATATGACGACCGATCCGCATTTGAGCGTGGCGGTTACAGTAAATTGCAGTAATAAGGCTTTAAATAATACAGGTGTATTTGGAGGGTCCAGTAGTTCGGCTTCTCTGGTTATTCAGGCCTGCGGATCCACTAACACTTTTACTAATACGCCGACATCAACCTTTACCAAAACAGCCACCGCCACCTTTACCAAAACCTTTACTTCGACCTTCACTAATACCTTTACCAATACGCCCAGCCCTACCCCTTCCAATACTTTTACGGATACTCCCACTTTGGCCAATTCGGCCACGCCGACTAATACGGACACCCAGACTTTCACCAACACCGTGACGGACACGCCGACGCCTTCAGCGACAGCTACAAACACCTTTACCAGCACGCCGACTTTTACCTATACCAACACCTTTATGAACTCGCCGACCTATACCAACACCTTTACCAATACCTTTACGCCGACGGCCAGCCCGACCTATACGGATACGTTTACTAATACGCCTACAGCCACTTACACCAATACTTTTATGTATTCCCCAACCTTTACCAATACTTTTACGGTCACTAGTACCTATACGCCGACTTTGACCCCCACCAATACCTTCACCTCGACGAATACCGTTACGGCGTCCTATACCTCCACGGTTACCAATACGCCGGTGTCTCCTTTTACTTCAACCTTTACTAACACACCAACCTCTACGTTCACCTTTACGCTAACGTCGACGCCAACGACTTTTGTTGGAATTGGAAAAACAGTCAGTGAGACTTTAGCCAACGCGGGGGATGTGCTGACTTATAACATCGCGGTGACGGTGACGGGCGCGGGACTGACCAGTCCGATTGTGACAGACAACCTGCCGGGCAATATGACCTTTCAATCTTTTGGCTCTTTCCCCAGCGGCGCGGTGACTTATTACGATTCTTCCGCCGATCAACTGCAGTGGACATTACCTTCTCCTTTGTCAGCGGGCGTTTATCATTTGACCTATCAAACAAAGGTAAACACTTTCGCACCGGCGAACACGCCCTTAACGAACAGAGCCCAATTGAATTACTCGGGATTGGCCGCGCCCTTGGTGGCCAGTGTGCCGGTTACGGTCATCGGAAACTTCACGGTTAAAATTAATATCTATAACAGCGCCGGCGAAGTGATTAAAACCATGCCGATTGAAAGCTTCAGTACCGCGATTAACAACATCGCTTTGAGTACGACAAACACCATTACAACTTTAAGCGGCCCGGGAAGCACGATCGACATCTTATTCAATGGCTATGTGATTGGCATTTGGGATGGGACGACCAGCACGGGTGTGCCGGTTTCTAATGGCGCTTATCAGATTCAGGTAGATAACGTGAATTCTACAGGCATCGTGACCAGCGTCTCTCAAAAGGCGATTGTGAACCGCAAACTTTCTAAAGTTGAGGTGGATATTTTCAATCAGGCGGGCGAAGTGGTGCGCCGTTTGTATAACGTAGTGGACAACGCGACTGATTCCACGATGACTAATGTTTCTCTCAGCACTAATGTCATGAAGCCTAATTTGGGCGGCGCTTTTGCGGGAACGACCGCGTCCAAATTGACCATATCGGTTCAAGACTCGGTCTCACCGGTTAGCCTGGTTTGGGACGGAACGACCGATAGCGGAACTTTTGTCACACCGGGCGAGTATGAGGTTCAAGTGCATTGGACCGATGGAAATGGAACCACCACTGACATTACGAGAACGGTCTTGGTGCTGCCAAGCGCCTCGGTGAGCGGTATTGCTCTGGCCGAACCGAACGTGCTGACCTCCGCCACAACCATGACCACGACTTTTGACGCGACAAGGGTTTTAAACGCGGCTTCCCTGAAGATTAAAATTTTCACGGTTGCCGGTGAACTGGTCCAATCTTTCGGCTCGTCGTCTAACTCGACGCAGTGGAACGCTTCAGGTTTGGCCAGCGGCATTTATATCGCCAACATGGAAATCGACAATGCTTCTGGCGGTGTCATTAATACCCAAAGGTTAAAGATTCTCGTACTGCATTAACCCTCCCAATTGTGTTCTTTTCTTAATTTTGGCCGAAAACTGACAAAGTTGACGTGCTATTAACCCGCTGTAAACAGTCAAAACAACGGGTTTTGCTTAAACTCGTTATAAATTGAGCCATTTTCACTTCTTTTTTAATTTCAAAAGTATCCAGTCACGGCACAAAACTTGCACTTTTACAGGGTTCAATCATCTTTTTGGCTTTTGGATGCCATGATTTGTTTAAGGTTTTAATGAGGTTGTTTGATAGTTGAACTTGAGGAACTTAGATGAACCGCTATTTTTTAAAAAAATATTTTGGAATGATCCTGTTACTTTTTGCGTTTTTGTGTCCGGCTATTGTCGGCGCGACCTGTAACGTTCTTATTTATTTCAATATGAGTGGTGGAGCTCCATGCGACGGTAATAGCGCTTCGGCTGTTACCAACGTTATTCCGGTTCTTCAAGCTTTAGGCGCTAATGTCACCACAATAGGTGTTTGCAGTCCCGCCTATGATCCGACGGTCGATAACTGGGTAGTCGCTGGAGTGCCTCAATACAACCAGATTTGGGATATGCGTTTTGAGGATGTCACTGAAACCGCGTGCCCTTTCGCGCCGTTGAATGATAATTTCAATTCTTTTTGGCAGACGAACGCGACAGCTTATTTAAACGCGTGCGGAAATTTTTACTTGCAGGGTGAAAATGACGCTTATTTTAGCCGCAATTCATCCAATATCACTTGGCTTGATGCTATTGGCGCGACCGGCGGTGCTTTTAACGCCTGTGCATTTGGCACGGCGACTTCAAATGGTTATGGTACTTTGGGCTCGCCCATTGCGTCGACTTTGCCGGGAGCGGCTCAATTTGAGGGATTCGCGGTGGGCGGTATACCGCCGGCGTTAATTGGTTTGGGAACCAGTTATGTTCAAGATTCGGTAGCGGGGGATTGGATTGATGGGAGAGTCCGCGATGTGGTCGTAGGGTGGCAGGGCGCGGCCCAAATGACGAGTCTCAACGCGGGTTCGAATGGCCGTTTGCTGACTGTTTGGGATACGACTATGTGGCAGGGTGTTTACTACAGCGGTAATACGGCCGTAGTAAATACATTTTATGACGCCGTTTATAACTGGCTAGGCTGTACGAATAATTGCACCACGACTACCCCCACCAATACGGCAACGATGACTTCAACTCAGACGCCCACGAATACCGCGACTGTCACTGATACGAATACACCCACGAATACAGTGACCAATACGGCTACAACCACACCAACTCAAACGCCAACTAATAGCTCAACAGCTACAGTTACTAACAGCCCCACTAATACGGCGACGGACACATCAACAGCTACAACAACTCAAACGCCGACCAATACCACTACTAGCACTGATACTAATACTTCCACGAATACGGCTACGGAAACGGCAACCAATACTTCCACCAGCACGGTTACTAATACCTCGACCAATACAACAATTTTTACACCCACCAATACAACTACCAATACTTCAACTAATACTGCTACGGCCTCTGCGACCAATACGGCGACTAGCACGGTTACATTTACCCCCACTGCATTTATTGGTTTTGGCAAAAGCGCCAGCCAAAACACGGCGCATGCCGGTGACACCATCACTTACGATGTCGCCGTGACGATTGGTGGGGGATCGCCTTTAAATGGCGTGGTTATTACGGATTTGCTGCCGGCTAACGTTGCATTCTTATCTTTCGCGCCTACGACACCGGCGTCCACCACGGTTTATACATCCTCAACGGGTGTACTTCAGTGGACATTCCCGGCGCCTATGGCGCCAGGCGTTTACCATTTCACTTATCAAACGCAGTTGAATAGTTTGATTGTGGGTAATCCCGCCATTGTGAATCACGCTCAGTTGAGTTACACCGGATTAGCGTCGCCCCTCAACGCCTCGGCGCCGGTGACCCTTATCGGCCAATTTACGGTGAAGGTGAATATTTATAATTCGGCCGGTGAGATTGTTAAAACTATTCCTGTTCAACAATTTAGCGAACCGATTAACAGTATTTCTTTATCTACCAGCGATACCATTACGACTTTGAAAGGCGCGGGCAGTTCTATCGACATTATTTTCGCTGGCGTAATTATTGGTACCTGGGATGGTTCGGACAACTCGAATAACCCGGTTTCTAACGGGTCTTACCATATTCAAATTGATAGCGTCGGCACATCAGGTGTGGTGACCAGCGTTTCACAAAATGCCATTGTGAACCGCAGTCTTTCTAAGATTGAGATTGATATTTATAACTCGGCGGGTGAAGTAGTACGGCATCTGTATGACTTCGTGGATGATTCATCCAGCACGCAAATGACTAATGTGACCCTCGGTTCCAATGTCATTAAACCGGGCAGTGTTTCGCCGGGAGAACCTTCTACAGTCCAGATTCTGGCGCAAACCTCATCGGCGCCGGTGACGGTGGTTTGGGATGGAACAGCGGATGGAGGCGGTTGGGTTACGCCGGGCGAGTATCAAGTGGAAGTTCATTGGAACAACGGAAGCGGATCCACTACGGATATTACGCGAAGTGTATTGGTTTTATCGAACAACGGCATTACAGGAAATGTAGTGGCGCGTCCCAATGTGTTAAATACGGTTAATGGTTTCACGACCACCTTTGACGCGTCGGGCGTACAAAACGCTTCCTCGATCAAAGTGAATATTTACACGATCGCGGGTGAGTTAGTGCAAAACATGACCAGCGCTTCGGGGATGCCGGTTCAACCCTGGAGTCCTGTAGGTCTGGCCAGCGGAATTTATTTAGCGAATGTTGAAGTTCATAATGCCAACGGCGGCGTGGTGAACCGGCAGTTTGTGAAGGTTCTTCTCTTACACTAATCCCAAAATTGAACTATTTTTCAGGTGCTTTTCGAGGGTTTCGTTTACCTTAAGCGGTTTACTGCACAAAATAGTTCAATCCAAACCTCCAAAACCCTTATAATTTCAGCAAACAAGCTATACTTTAGAGATAGCTGTAAGCGCTTGCATACCATATATTCCCACACATTTTGCAGTCTTCGATCATCAGGAACAGGGTTATGTTAACTTTAAAAGTACTTATAAAATCAATTTTAGTGTCGGTGGTTATCGGTTTTTTTTACGCCATCTCGACTAGCGTCTGGGCAGCTCTTCCCGCACCACCTGACCAAATTTTAGTGATTACTACGGATGATACTTGTGACGGCGCGCCGGGTTACGAAGCGGCGATGGTTACCAATTTTCAAACCGCGATGTCGGCCCTAGGTGCTAGCGCGCCAACGGTGACTACGATTCAAACGGCTTGTAACGCGACCGGGCAGGTGGGGATTAATGCCGCTCTGACTGCCGCCGGAAAAACATTAAGTCAATTTTGTGAAGTTTTTGATCTTCGTTTTCTAAGTAATCCAGGAGTGCAATCCTGCACCGCCGCTGGCGATTCATCCATGATCACCACAAACGACACCACGCTATATTTGAATTATTTAGCGCAAGGTGGTCACTTAGTCATTGTGGGTGATAACGCCGGTTTTTGTAATCGAGATGCGTCCATCGTTAGTTTTGTCGCCGCGGCGACAGGTTGTAATCTTGGCTGGAACGTTATGGATACGATTTCTAATAACTCTTATACGGGACCTTTCACGTTTAGCGCTCCACTACAAGGGGCCTATAACACGCTGACCACCTATGGCGGTGATTATCCAGGTTATATTGCGGCTGGCAGCACTTGCGGCGCCACGTCCTTGCTCACTAGCGGGTCGGATGTTTTCGATATGCTTTGGAACAGCGGCCAGTTAACAACCGGAGCCGGTACGCTTCAGTTGAACATGGATACTAACGCTTTGTATCAAGGCAATACATTAACGACTGGGTATGCGGCTTATTGGCAAAACGTCTATGCCATGAACGGCACTTGTTATAACTTTACGATGACCAAAACAGTTAATCCTCCCACGGTCTGCGTGGGTCAGAGTGTCACCTTTACGGTTTGTTTAAAAAACACCGGCACGCAAAACATGGCCAATCCAAAAATTACTGATGTCATTCCGTCTTGCATGAGCTATGTGTCCTCTACACCCGGAGGTTCGGCGGTTGGGAATAACTTTAGCTATACCTACGCGGGGACTTTATCCACTAATCAATCGGCGTGCGTGAGTATTGTGGCGCAAGCAAATAACACCAATTGTCCGTAAGGAATGGCCGTGAAGAAGACATTTAAAAACTTATGTCTCTTTCTGATTCTGGCGGTTTTGCCTGGACTGTCCTATGCCCAGGTTTCGATTCAAAATTTAACCGTTCGGCCCGCCATTCTTTGTGCCGGCGCGGCGGTAACTGTTACCTTTCAGGCGGCTTTGCCGGGCAATTCGACGGGAAGCCAGGATATTTCACTGATGGGTGCCTTTTCGACGGCGACCGGGGTAACGAACGCCAACAGCTATGTTTTTATCCATGACAATACGGCCTATACCACGACTTTTACCGACACGTTGGAAACGGGAGCGACCTTCGCGGGCGGTTCCTGGGCCACGATCAACCCACCCTTTTCTAACTTTGTAACTTATACGGCCATCACTACGGTTCCGGCCTACGCTAATGGAACGGTGGTCTATCTGACTATTGGTGCCAATAATAATTTTTATCAAGCTGGTTCTAATTTAGCGATGGCGGCGTCCGTACAACAGGCTGTGACAGTTGATTGTACGAAGTCGGACTCGATTAACACCGGTGATGGTGTTTTTATTAGCGGCGGCGTGACCTACACGGGTGAGTCCAACCCAGTGACGGTTTTGATCAGTAACGCCGGATGTTTTACAAATACCTTTACCAGTACACCGACTAATACTTTTACCCGCACCCCGACGCCGACATCGACTTTTACCAGTACCTTTACCAATACCTACACCCCGACGCCGTCAAAGACCTTTACCAATACCTTTACGGTGACCGACACCAACACCTTTACAAATACGGTTACCAATACATTTACCCCGACCGTGACTAAAACATACACGCTGACCTTTACCAATACTTTTACATCTACGTTTACTAACACCTTTACTAAAACCTTTACGCCGACTTATACCAACACGGCGACCAACACCTTTACGCCGACCTTTACGAATACTTTTGTGAATACGCCGACTTTTACGAATACCTTTACTAAGACGCCCACCTACACTTTCACCAATACTCCGACGCCATCGCCCACGCCCACCAATACTTTTACCAGTACGCCGACTTTTACTTACACCAACACCTTTATAAACTCGCCGACCTTTACCAACACCTTTACCAATACGCCGACATCGACTAATACCAATACGCCCGTGAACACCTTTACCTTCACGAATACCTTTACGGCCACTCCCACCCTCACTTTCACGAATACTTTTGTGAATACGCCGACTTTTACCAATACCTTTACGGACACTCCGACGCTGACTTACACAAATACCTTTGTGAACACGCCAACCTTTACGAATACATTTACCAACACTCCAACGCAAACATCCACCAATACCTTGGTGAATACGGCGACTTTTACCAATACCTATACGGATAGTCCTACCTATACTTACTCCAACACCGCGACGTCTACCTTCACGAGAACTTATACCAACACCTTTACTAGCACGCCCACCAATACCAACACCTTAATCAACACGTCCACGGCGACTAACACTTTCACGGCGACTTCAACGCCGACCAGCGCGGTTTCGATGGGGAAGAGAGTCAGTGCTAACTCGGTTCATTCGGGTGATACTTTGACTTATTCTATTGGCGTGACAGTGACTGGAAATAACGTGTCAGGCATCGTCATTACAGATACCTTACCGGCGGATATGACTTTTACCGCGTTTGAAAGCTATCCCACCGGCGCTTCAGTAACTTTTAACTCGAGCACAAACCAACTGCAGTGGACTTTGCCTTCGCCGATGGCGCCAGGGATATATGCTTTAACCTACGAAACGCAGGTGAATCATTTCGCTCCGGCCAATGTGCCGCTGACGAATTTCGCCCAGTTGAATTATCCCGGATTGGGCTCTTCTATTAATTCCAGCGTGCCGGTGACGGTAATCGGCAACTTTACCGTGAAGGTCAATATTTATAACAGCGCCGGTGAGGTAGTGAAGACGATCGCCACAGAAGAATTTAGCGAACCTATCAGCAATATCGCTTTGTCGACCACCAATACCATTACAACCTTGAAGGGTCCGGGAAGCACCATCGAGATTTTGTATAACGGTTTTATTATCGGGACATGGGATGGAACTAATAACAGCGGACTGCCGGTGACGAATGGTCAATACAAGGTTCAAATTGATAACGTGGGTCAATCGGGCGTGGTGACGAGTGTGGCTCAAAACGCTATCGTTAATCGGAGTTTGTCGAATATCGAGGCGGATGTCTTCAACTCTTCGGGCGAGATGGTTCGCAAGCTCTATTACATGGTGGACGATCCAGTAGGATCCAACATGACGAATGTCACACTGAGTTCTAACGTTCTCAGACCCAGTGTTACCACCCACACGAGCGTTTCCGGCGGCACCACTTATACGGCGCCGACGACGGTTATTTCTCATGACCCCACATTGGAGACGATTTATATCCAAACTTCAGGTACGCCTGTGACGTTGGTTTGGGATGGAACCAGCAACGAGGGAACTATTGTCACCCCGGGTGAATACACCATCGAAGTTCATTGGAACAACGGCGCCGGTCAGACGACCGATATTAGCCGGCAGGTTTTAGTCATGGCAAATACTTCGCTTAGCGGCGCGGCCATAGCGAAACCAAACGTTTTGAGCTCGGCCACAACGATGATGACCACGATTGACGCTTCCAGCGTGCCGCTGGCCGCGGGTATGAAGATTAAAATTTTCACCGTGACAGGTGAGTTGGTCCAAAGCCTTACCGTGTCGTCCACATCTACAACTTGGTCTGCTGTGGGATTGGCCAGCGGCATCTATATTGTGAATGTTGAAATTGACAACGCTAATGGCGGAGTTGTTAATCAACAGCGGTTGAAAATTTTGGTGATCCATTAAACGTTCTTGTTTTCTGGTTGTGATGAGCTCCACAAATAGGATCTATAAGTCTGAAGGTCAAAATTTGTACATGTTTGGTTCAATCGTTTGTAATAAACAAAATTAATTTCACCAAAATGTCGTATATTCCTGAGTTTTCAATGGTCTGTATTTGTTAAACGTTATGGATAAAAAGGGCCTTTTATCCAATAATTCACATGTAATCAGAGTCCTTTTTGCTTAAAGTGTTAAACTGATATGTAGAGAAGTGCTGTTTTGCCGTTAGGACTAAAAACGTTTCGACATATTTCGACGCCTATGAATTCTAACATTATTTAAATCGGCCAATGAACTGGCTGCTGAGGTATAGATGAAAAGCCTCGTTCTAAAATTTAAAACGATTTTTTATAACCCAACAAAACTGTTGATGGTTCTGATGGCAGGTTTTTGCCTGTTTTTGGCCAATCGTTCTACCGCGGGTCCCCTTCCTCACAAAATTCTTTTTTATTACACCAATCAAGACGCGTGGTCTGTTACGCCATTTACCAATGGTGTTCCCATTTTGCAAAGCGCGGCAGCCGGCAGCAATATTGTGACGGCTATTAATGTTGGTACGACCGCAAGTCCCTGTCCTGGTGGCTTTGGTGAAGGCGCTTGGACTAATTATGATGAAGTTTGGGATATGCGTTATCAAAATATTAATCCAGGCTGTAACCAAGTCGCTGCTGCCGCAAACCCTGAATATTTTTCCGCTTGCTGGCAAGTCGCGTCAACCGATTACATTGAGAATCATTGCGGCAATATGTATGTCCTGGCGGAAAATTCAGGCTTTGGAACTCGTAACACGGGTGTCGCAATATGGTTGAAAGCCATCGGCGCTGTAACTGGAGCATTTAGTGATTGTCCAAGCGCGACGGGTGACGACGTTGGCCCGGGTGGTACTTCAGTTGGTCCTTTGGGCGCGCCATTTACTGGAAATTATTATTATGATTTTCCGGGGGGAATCCCAAACTCTGTCTTAAATGGAACCAGCTATTATTCACAAGCGACCGGTTGGAGTACGGCGAATGTGAACAGATCAATCATCAATGGTTGGGTTGGGTCGGCTCAAATGACGAATTTGACTGGCTGTAATGTCGGCGCTCTTTTTATGACCTGGGACGTGTCGGGCTGGTTCGCGGGTGATTGGCCTACTTCAGGTCCGACGATGACGTCTTTCTATAAACAGGTACCGGCTTGGTTTGCCAGCCATTCCTGTGTCTGCGGATTTACACCAACTCCGACCAATACGAATACACCGACGCCGACAAAAACGGTTACTAACACCTTTACGCCAACCGCTACAGAAACAAACACTAATACCAACACGCCGACACCTACCAACACCAATACCAAAACCTTTACTAATACCGCGACTAACACAGACACCAATACCGTAACGCATACCTTTACCATGACCATGACACAGACCTTTACTAATACAGCGACCAACACGGCGACCAATACGGCGCAAAACACGTTTACTTTTACCAATACGGCGACAAACACCTTTACTGCAACCACCACCGCTACTTTTACGAATACGGCTACTCAAACCTGCACTTTAACCTTTACTGATACACCGACCAATACCGCTACGGATACGGCACAAAACACGTTCACTTTTACCAATACGGCGACTAACACGTTTACGCCTACGGTGACCAATACGGAGACAGATACCTTTACGCCCACAACCACGAACACGGTTACCAATACTTTTACACCTACTTTCACGGCGACGCCCACGAATACATCGACGAATACCGCTTTGAATAGCGCGACCAACACGGCGACCAGTACCGATACACAGACCGCGACGCATACGGCGACCAACTCAGCCACCAGCACGATGACGAATACTGTCACCAATACTTTTACGCCTACATCCACTCCGACTAATGGCGTTTCGATGGGTAAAAATGTCAGCGAAACACAAGTTCGCGGCGACGGCAATGTGACTTATTCGATTGGAATTACGGTAGTGGGAAATAACGCGAACGGCGTAGTGGTGACGGATACCCTGCCCGCTTATATGATTTTTGGATCTTTCCTTACCAGCCCTTCGGGAACCACCGATTCCTTTAACGCGGCAACAGACCAGCTGCAATGGACGCTGCCGTCCCCCCTGACCCCAGGTGTCTATTCCTTGACCTATACCACGAGGATGGGAAGTTTTGCCCCGGCCAATATGCCTTTGACCAACTTCGCTCAACTGAATTATTCAGGAGCGCTGAGACCTTTAACTTCCAGCGTGGCAGTGACTGTCATCGGAAATTTTACGGTGAAAGTTAACGTGTACAACAGCGCGGGCGAAGTGGTGAAGAGTATTACCATTGAGGCTTTTACACAGCCGATCAGTGATATTTCTTTGAGCAAGACCAACACCATTACCACGATGAAGGGTCCGGGCAGCAGCATTGATATCTTGTTTGAGGGCTATGTGATTGGAACCTGGGATGGAACTAATAACAGTGGATCGCCGGTTTCCAACGGAGAATACAAAATACAGGTGGATAACGTAGGGGCTTCGGGTGTGGTTACTAGCGTGGCGCAAAACGCTATCGTGAACCGCAGCTTGGCGAATATCACGGCGAATGTTTATAACGGGGCAGGCGAATTGGTCCGCACACTTTATTATTTAGTGGATGATCCAGTGGGTTCGAGCATGACCAACGTCAAATTGAGCGCCAACGCCTTTAAGCCCAGTTTAACGGCACCAAGCTCGGTAACGGCAGGCAGCCCGAATTACGCGGCGATTTACATTCAAACATCGGGGACACCGGTGACTCTGATTTGGGATGGCACGGACAATAGCAGCTCGGTCGTGACCCCCGGTGAATATACGGTTCAAGTCCATTGGAATAATGGAAGCGGTCAGACGACCGATATTAGCCGTCAAATTTTGGTCATGGCCAGCTCTTTGTATAGCGGAGTGGTTCAAGCGCGTCCCAATGTGCTGAGTCCCGCCACTACACTCAGTACCACCTTTGATGTTTCTAATGTCCCGAACGCGACTGGAATGAAAATTAAGATTTACACCATTACGGGCGAGTTAATACAGGCTATTACCTCGAATGCCACTACTCAGGGGTGGACCGCAGTTGGCCTGGCCAGCGGCATTTATATTGCCAATGTTGAGGTTGATAACGCTTCTGGCGGAGTTATCAATCAACAACGTCTCAAACTCTTAGTCATTCACTAAAACCACCCTAATTTATTGCCCTTTTGATACCTCAGAACTGGGTAAACGTATAAACATACGGTCATATTTATTGTTATATATTGCTTTTTATGTAGTGATAAAATTGTCGCAACATGAATTTGAGCTTAATTACCATCAATTCAAAACGATTTTATGTTGATCTAACTATTATTGAATTTTAATGTGAAAATGTTGTCGATTATCACCGACTACTACACCAACTCCAATATAATCGGCTTCTTGTTGATGTTGTAAGGGTTGAGCCGGTCAACTTATTTAAATCGGTTTTCCCTGAAAGAGAAAACGTTATATGGTTTCGAAATTCAAACCTATATCAAATCAGAAAATAAGCCCCATCAAAATTTTTGCGGCGATGGCAGTCCTGTCTCTGTTTTTGTTCACCCGCCCAGCGAACGCGGCTCCTCAAAATATTCTTTTCTATTATTCCAGCCAGGACGCCTGGTCGGTTACCACTTTAGAAGCGGTCACCATTTTAAGAAGCGCTGCGGCTGGCAGTAATATTGTGACGGTCGTGGACGTTGGTACCACAGCAAGCCCCTGTCCTGGAGGTTTTGGCGAAGGTGCCTGGACTAGCTACGATGAAGTTTGGGATATGCGCTACAAAAACGTCAATCCTGGTTGTAATCAAACTGGTGCCGCCACTAATCCTGAATATTTCTCCGCCTGCTGGCAAACGACCGCGACCGACTATGTTGGAAATCATTGCGGTAATTTATATCTCCTGGGTGAAAACTCCGGGTTTGGAACGCGCAATACGGGTGTGGCTCAATGGCTGGTGGCGGTTGGCGCCACGGCCGCTACTTTTAGCGATTGTCCCAGCGCAACAGGTGATGACGCGGGCCCGGGCAATACGGTTTACAACCCTTTGGGGGCGCCTTTTACGGGAAGTTGGTACGGGGATTTCGTCGGCGGTATTCCGGACAGTGTTTTAAATGGAACTAGTTATTTGTCGGTCTCAACCAATTGGAGTACAGCCAACGTTTCCCGCGCGATTATTAATGGTTGGTCCGGGGCAGCTCAATTAAAAAATCTTAGCGGCTGTCACGTGGGTAAAGTGTTTATGACATGGGACGTCTCGGGGTGGTTTTTGGGGGACTGGGGAACCTCACAGCCTTATATGACCAGTTTTTACGCTCAGGTGCCGGGATGGTTCGCCAGCTCCACTTGTAGCTGCGCCACGAATACTTTTACTAATACCCCGACCGCTACCTTTAGTTCGACTGCCACGCCTACTTTCACGCATACCTTTACACCAACTTTTACGAACACTTTTACCAACACGTTTACGAATACGGCGACTTTCACCAATACTTTTACAGCCACCTACACCAATACTTTCACGAAGACTTTTACCAATACCTTCACTAACACCTTTACGAATACCCCGACCTTTACCAGCACCTTTACCAATACTTTCACCAACACCTATACCAATACCTATACGCCGACCTATACGAACACCTTCACTAACACTTTTACCAATACCTTCACGCCGACGTTCAGCAATACCTTTACCAAGACTTTTACCAATACCTTTACTAATACGGCTACTAATACCGCTACTCCAACGGTTACCAATACGGCTACGAACACTCTGGCCAATACAGCTACTTTTACGAACACGGCCACCAACACGGCCACCCGCACGGTTACTAATACGGCGACCGCTACCGCCACGAACACAATGACTAATACCTATACCAATACGGCCACTAATACGACCACTCACACCGCCACCAATACGGCGACCGCGACGACAACCAACACCTATACCAATACTGTGACGAATACAGCGACATTTACCATGACCAATACGCCCACCAATACCCTGGCTAATACGGCCACCTTTACCAACACGGCCACTAACACCGCCACGAGTACCATGACAAACACCCCCACTCATACCGCTACCAGCACTTCTACCAACACACCAACGAGCAGTTTTACCAATACGGCGACCAACACAGCGACTAATACGCTGATGAATACGGCTACCTTTACCAATACCGCTACCAATACGGCTACGCATACGGTAACGAATTCGGCCACGAGTACAGCCACCAACACGCTTACCAGCACCTTTACCAATACGGCCACCAATACAGCCACGAATACGTTGGCGAATACGGGTACCTTTACGAACACCGCCACGAATACGGCCACTCAGACGGTGACCAATACAGCCACCAATACCGCGACCAGCACGACAACCAGCACCTTCACGAACACCTATACGTCTACCTTTACGAACACCCCCACTAACACCGCAGTGGACACGGCCACATTCACCAACACGGCAACTGATACGGCCACACTCACCATGACGAATACTCCGACCGATACTCCCACGCCGACGGATACCTTTACGGTGACTTATACCAATACCCCTACCAACACTTCGACTGACACTTCGGTGAACACTCCCACTAACACGGGAACGAATACCTTCACGGCGACTTTCACCGATACCGCCACCAATACCTGGACGGCTACCGCTACCTGGACATTTACTAATACTTTCACCAGCACTAACTCAGACACGCCGACGAATACCACCACGTCGACGCCGACCCCTACCAATACCTTTACAGCTACGCCAACCAGCACCTTTACCAACACCTATACCAGTACTGATACCAGCACGCCGACCAATACCGCGACAAATACCAGTACCTTTACGAGTACTTTTACGAACACTTCTACTAATACGGCCACCCGGACCTTTACCAGCACCTTCACCAACACGGCTACCAATACAGCCACACCGACCTTTACGGCGACCTTTACCTTTACGCCTACACCGACTACGGGCTTGGGAATCTCGAAAAATGTCTCTAAAAACTTGGCCAACTCGGGCGATGTGCTGACTTACACCATCGCCGTGACGGTGACGGGGAATAGCGCCACGGGCCTCGTGGTGACCGATACTCTGCCCGCGGGCGTAACTTTCTCCGGCTTTTCGTCGACTAACCCGGTGGTCGGAACCTTTAACGCCGCGACGGACCTTTTGAGCTGGACCATGCCATCGCCGCTGGGGATTGGTACTTATTTGCTGAGTTATCAAACGAAAGTGAACGACTTTGTACCCGCTCACTCAGTGATTTTGAATAAAGCCGGATTGAGCCAGGGCGGATTGCCTCTGCCGCTAAATTCCACCGCGCCTGTGACCGTGATTGGCACCTATACGGTAAAGGTAAATGTTTATAACAGCGCCGGTGAAGTGGTGAAGAGTATCTTGATCGAGGCCTTCACTGAGCCGGTCAGCAGCATCAGCTTGAGCACGAGTAATACCATTACGACGCTGAGCGGCCCGGGCAGTTCTATTGAGATTCTTTTCGATGGTTATTTAATCGGCACCTGGGATGGAACCAACAACTCGGGCTTACCGGTCTCGAACGGAAGTTATAGCATTCATGTGGACAACATGGGCGCTTCCGGTGTGGTGACCAGTGTTTCTCAAAACGCGGTGGTTAACCGCAGCCTGGCTAATATTAGCGCGGCGGTTTACAACACCGCGGGTGAGGAAGTCAGAAGCCTCTACTCAATGGTGAATGATCCGGTCGGCTCTACGATGACTAACGTTGTTTTGAGCACGAATGTGATTAAACCTGGTATTTCCAACATCTCTTCAGCCGCGGCTTCTATCTCGGGAACCGAAATTAATGTGGCTCAAATTTATATTCAAACCTCGGGGACGCCTGTGACTTTGATCTGGGACGCGACGACTAACCAGGGCAATGTGGTCTCACCAGGCGTCTACACAATAGAAGTGCATTGGAATAACGGCAGCGGACAGACATCGGATATCAGCCGTGAGTTGATTGTGCTGCCGGGCTATGCCATTAGCGGTCTCGCTGTGGCCAGACCTAACGTTTTGAATTCAACCAACGGCATGACCACTACCTTTGACGCCAGAGGTGTGCAGAATGCCTATTCCATCCGTGTTCAAGTTTACACACTGACGGGCCAATTGATTCAAACCCTCACATCACCCTCGGGCGATCCTGAAATTCCCTGGAACGCGGGCGGAATGGCTAGCGGTATTTATGTTGCCGTCGTAGAGATAAATAATGTCAGCGGCGGGGTAGTGAACCGACAAAGGCTAAAGGTGTTGTTAGTCCATTAAGGCCGGCAAAGCGGTAACATCTCTAAAAACAAAGTTATATATAGTAGATAGATGAGTTTGTTTTATGTTTCAATTGGGCTCTTTTTTATAAGAAAAAGCGCTTTCATTCGACTTTCGCTGGGTTCCGGATATAAGCCGCAAAAAGGCACTTGCTGCTAAATGCAGATGTTTTTGTGCTAAACTTCGAAAATTGTCTTTTGTGATCCCTTTTAAAAAAGCGCTTCCGCAAAAAGTTTTAAGGAATTAGAAATGTTTTTAGATGTTTTATTGACCGGGAACCAAACTAAAAAGACCCAGAGCCCTTTGTTCCGCCTCTTGCTGACGGTTCTTTTTGTTTTTACCACGGGACTGGTTCAAGCGACTCCGACTTATAAAGTAATCGCCTATTTAGCCACAACTTATGTGGGCAATAGCCGAGGCGCCTTGTTAACTCCCTCGAATATTCCCTGGTCCGATATCACCAGTGTTTATGCTTTCGCGGCGAATGTGAATTCAAACTCCACTATTACCTACTCTCCACTGTCGCCTTATAACTCTCTTATTTCAACCGCTCACGGTTTTGGCAAACGTGTTTACTTGACGGTGGGGGGGGATACGGCCGCGGCGAATTTTGTAAGCTCTACTACCACAACCGCCGCTGTAACCACTTTCGTGAACAACATTATGACTGTGGTGAACGCGGGGGATGGGGCGACCAGCTATGACGGCGTGGATATTGACTGGGAATTTCCCAATAACAATAATTCGGCGCCAGCTGAAAAAACCCAATTCATGAATTTAATGGCGACTTTATCCGCCGCGCTTCGAAGCGAAAATTCCAGCGTGGATGGCGCTCCGCTGGGGGTCGACTTTTTTGCCAGCGCCGGCTATCAAAACTGCGGTGTCGATTGGACGACTATTGGCAACTATGTGGATTACGCCATTATCAGTGGATACGCTTTGGGTGTGGGCGTGGGTGGTGTGAGTTATGACGCGCCTATTTACGTGCCAGCTGGAACCAATCTTACAGATTGCGGTGGTCATAACGACCAGTTTTCTATTTCGGGACAGGTGACTCGATTGGCTGGTTTGGGATTACCCAAGAATCAAATGATTTTAAGTTGTCCGCTTTACGGTACCGGTTCAGGCAATCCGGATGTATACACCATTATTCAAAACGCGGCGCCAACTCCGGGACCGACTTTTATGCCAACGGAAGTTGAATCGGTTTATAACGACTATCCGACCAAAAGCGCGGATGACGCTACGGCTTATTGCGGGAAAATTAGCTGGGCCTTATCGCAAGGAATGCCGGGTATCGCTTTGTTTGAATTGTCGCAAGCCTGTCCAGCTACAGACGCGCCGGTCGCGGCGCTTTGGGGCGCAATTTCCAATAGCTCGAGCTGTGTGGTTATTCCGACCCCTACTTTTACACCAACTCCTACCAATACATTTACCGCTACCTCAACGCCGACCCTCACGCCAACGGATACGGTTTGTATGGTTGGCGGTATTCCTTGCACTTCGACGGATACACCTACGGTGACTAATACTCCAACTGTCACTCCAACTGTTACGGTTACACCTACTGTTTTGGGAGTAAGCAAACCCTTGGTTTATCCCAATCCCACGTCGGGCCAACCGGTTTATTTGAGACTGCCTATCTCGATCACGACGGATGTGAAAGTGCAGATTTTCTCTGTGGCTTTCCGGAAGGTGTGGGAACAGGAATACTCACAGGTACCGCCGAATACTCCTTTGAATGTTTCCTTGAGCGATCAGACAGGGACTCAGTTATCCAATGGTCTTTACTATGTGGTGGCCATCACCTCTAAAGGGACCTTCAAAAGCAAACTGCTGATTTTGCGGTAAACGTCTAAAAACCGTTTAAAATTTGACGAAATTGCCTAATTTTTGAAGCGTCTGAAAAAAAGTGATATTGAAATGTCTTAATTGAGATAGATTTAGCTTAATTCCTTTAAAAACCCCCAAAAACCCTTATTTTTGACCATTTAAAATAGCCAGTTTTTTCTCAATTTGACCAGTTTGTGGCTTAGAAATTGCATAAATATCTGTGGTTGAGGCGTCTCACCACACCCACTGCCATACCGGACGCACGCACAAATCGCTGAAAAGCATTTGTGGTTCGTGTATAAAGGTCGTCCCTTAAATCGTTTTGTTGGCAGCCGTCGCTCAATTTCTTTGGAGTATTGAATGAAACAACTGCAAGTTCAATCCAACTTAAAACTCACACTGGCCCTGCTTTTCACTCTTTTGTTATCACCGACCTTTAGTTTTGCGGCTTCCACTTATGGTATTAGCTACGGTTACGTTCCGGGTTATAGCTCCAGCACAGGCAGCTACACGATGGCGATTTCTGACATTCCCTGGTCCGATTTATCCCACGTCGCTTTTTTTGCCGCTTTAGCGAATAACACCACGATTACAACGTCGGGCGGTGTGGTGGATCCTCTTAATAATCAAGCGACTCTTATCGCCCAAGCGCACGCTCAAACCCCGGTGGTTCGCTGTTATTTAACCGTCGGCGGTGCCAGCGCTTCCAACGTCTGGCCCAGTGGAACAGCCAATTGCAAAACCTTCGCGGATAACATTGTTTCCACAGCTCAGGGTTTGGGTTTTGACGGTATCGACATGGACTGCGAATTTCCTGGTGATGCCGGCTTTCCAAGCAAGGCCGATTTTGACACGATCATGAATGAGTTGAGAACAAAATGTAACACGGCTACGCCAGGAAAAGCGCCGACGGGACATTATCCGGATGAAAGCAACTTTGGTTTGATCATGTATCTTTCGCCCGGTTATGACGTTTGCGGTTATGATTTTCCAACCCTGGTGAGCGATTGCGATTGGTTCACTCTTAGCGGTTACGATTTGAACGTTCAAACTTCTTATAATTTTCAAGGTTCTCTGATTGCTCCAGTCGCCGAAGCTTTTACCACCTGCTCGCCTATCAGCAAAAACTTAAACCGTGATATTACGGATGTGAGCGCCTGGTATGTTTCGCAGGGTATCCCTTATAGCAAGATGGTTTTGGGCATGCCTTTGTATGGACGCAGCGCTTCTAATCCCAACCCCGGCAAATCAGATAACAACGTTTTCACCAGCGGGACCGCCGGCACTTATGACACCAGCCGCGATGAAATTTTGTGGACTTTATCCGGTGTGACTTACGGTATGGATAACGCTCAATCCTTTTGCGACAAAATTAACTGGGCGGTCGGCAATAAAGGCATGGCCGGTGTGGCGTTATTCGACTTAGGCCAGGGTCTTCCTACTAGCGCGAATACTACTTTGACAAACATTTGGTCCGCCGTAGCCGGGAGCAACGCCTGCGTTACAGTGGGAACGAATCCTTGCGCACCCGCTGTTTGTACCGCCACTCCCACCGCTACCGCGACGCCTGGCTGCGGAACCCTTGTCGATAATTTCGAAAGTGGATTAACTGAAAACCAGCAGGGCGGCTATTGGAACTTTTACAACCCGGGTTCGGGTATTACCTGTAATCCCAGCCCCTGGTATCCGACGGTTAACGATGGCTTGAGTGGATCTCTTTATGGCGGCCGTTTTTACGGGTTAACTACGGCCGGCAATTCGCCCAGCTTGTATACGGGCGCGGGTGTGGCGCCAAGCGGTCTCTATAATGTTCCGAACGGCGCGACCGGTATTCAATTTACGGTGCGTATGGACGCTGGCCCGGGTGGAGCGACTCCTGCCGCTACTCAGTTGGGCATTGATATCAGCTTTGGAACCAGCGGTTCGAGCACTTATCTTTACACGCTGACGATTCCCGCGGGTTTTGTGGGAACCAACACGAGCGCGGGTTCTACGCCGACTAAAACGGGAACTGAATATAAGGTTCAGATTCTTTTCAGCCAATTCGCTTATTCTTACGGTACCAACGTACCATTCGACTCAACCAAGTTGTATCAGATCGCCTTTAGACCCGGAACCTATTCCACTAACGGTGGTCTTTACGACTTTACGCTGGATGATGTCTTCTACACTTGTCCGCCTCCTCCGACAAATACGCCGACGTCTACTTATACTTCTACGGCGACGAAAACCGCGACGATGACCTATACATCAACGCCCAGCAGCACTTTTACGGCGACCATCACAAACACGGCCACCAACACGGTGCCGGTGACTTCAACTTTTACGCAAACCTTTACGCAAACCTTCACGAATACTTTTACGAATACGGTTACGCAGACGTTTACAGATACTCCGACGATTACAAATACGCCTACCATTACGCCGACGCCCTCTGATACCTGTACTTCTACCGCTACTAATACGGGAACCCTGGGACCGTCAGATACCTTTACTTTCACGGCGACCAACACGGCTTCTTATACCTATACCTCCACGCCAACTTATACCTTTACGTCGACCCCGACTTTAACGGCGACCAATACGGGTACGAGCACGGATACGCCGACCATTACCAATACACCTAACGGACCTACGGCTACGTTCACCAACACGGGTACGGCTACCGATACTAATACGCCGACCGATACTTTCTCGCCGACCATAACCAATACGCCGACGGGACCGACCGCTACCTTTACCAATACCTTTACGGTGACGGATACGCCGACGGTGACTAACACGCCGACTTATACCTATACCTCTACAGTGACGAATACGCCGACCATGACGTTTACATCGACGAATACCTCAACGTCTACTTGGACCTTTACTGTTACTAACACTCAAACAGCGACTTGGACGGCGACGATTACCAATACGCCGACATTAACCTCGACGCCGACTAATACAGTCACGCCGACGCCGACTTCTTTAAATAAGGTTCTTTTCAGCCCGCCTTATCCGAATCCGGCCACTACGGGCCCGCTTGAAATTAACGTAACCACGACAAGTGGAGCTTCCATTGATATGGAAGTATTCACCACAGCTTTCCGTAAAATCTCGGAACACACCACGCCAGTCGGTAATGGTGCGGGTAGTGGCGGCGGTAGTGGAAGTGGAACTAATAGCGGCGTTGGAATCACAACCGTGGTTCAGTGGGATCTGCGCGACAAGATGGGTGTGCAGGTTTCGGACGGTCTCTACTATGTACGTGTCCATGTGACGGGCCGATTGGACGCCGTAAAGATATTTAAAGTCCTGGTTTTGCGTTAATCCTTTAAGTTTTCAAAAGGCCGTTAAGAGTTCTTCTCTTAACGGCCTTTTCTTTTTCCTTTAAAAATAACAAAAATGACGTTTAACTTACCCCGCCGGGAAAGCCATGGGTTGTCGTTGAATGGGTTCTAAAACCGGGTTAAAGTGTAGTCGTTTTAACGAAAAACAACACTGAGGACCCTTTTGAAAAAGCGAACGACCATTGTGGATTTGGCCAGGGAAGCAGGTGTCACCCCGGGAACTATCAGCCGCGCTCTCTCAAATGACCCCCGTGTAAAACAAGAAACCCGCGAAAAAATAGTTCTTCTCGCGCAAAAACTTCATTATCAACCTAACCTTTCGGCCCGATTATTCAAAAAAGGCCGTACCCGCAATGTTGGTTTCTATTCGGAACTTCCTACATGGGTTTTTTATAACAACTACTTTGGCCGTTTGATCTCCGGTGTGGCTCAAGCCGCCCATGAAGATGATGTGAAACTAGTATTTTATTTCTCCAACATTTTCTTGCCTTCAGATGGCGACGTTGTGAAGGCCAAGCGGGAACTGACAGGTCTGGACGCTTTAATGGACGGACGGATTGACGGCGCCATTGTTTTAAAAGATGAGGATATTACCGAGGAAGAAGCTGAGTTTTTCAGGGCGAAGTCGCCCGTGCCCCTTGTTTTGATCAATAATACGCTGGAAACACAGGGTTTTTTCCAACTCACTTCCGGTATTTATGACCGCAATCTTGTGGCCCTGGAGTACTTGTTCTCCCGTGGTCATAAAAAAATCGGCGCGATTGGTCTTTCAGCCGGCGGTGTTTATAACCGCTGCAGTCTTGAAGCGTTTGATACTTTTTACAAAAAGAACGGAATGGTTTTTAATCTGGAATGGTTTAAGGTTCCGCCAGTGGGCCATGATGTGTCTAATTCGGATGATCTGGCGAAAAGCCTCTTAGATTTGAAAAAGCAGGGAGTGACGGTTGTGATTTGCGCGGATGATTTGCAGGGAATCTTCGCGATTGAGATTTTGAAGAAGATGGGGTTGCGTGTTCCGCAAGACATGAGTGTTCTTAGTTTTGGACAATTGGCCCGTGAGTCCTCACTCCAGGCGCCTACACTTTCCATGATTGAAACTGATCTGGAAGCTGGCGGCCGTAAGGCTTATGAATTTTTTAAAGCGGCTTTAGAAGGCGAAAAGCCCGTGGCTCAATCATTGGTTTGGAAGGCTCCGACCGACCATTCCAGTGTGGCGAAGGTTTAAATTCTCAATTTTCTTCCCAAAAAATGTCAAAAAAAGTCGTATTTTCTCGTTTTCCCTCAATGGCAATAAACTTACATTAAGTAAGCAATAAGCTTATTGTTAATCCTTTAAAATCAGTTAAATTGAATAAAATCGTTATTTCAAACGTTTTAATTTAACTGATGATAAGGGCATTGAAGTGCACCTAACGGCTCAAAAACTAAAATCGTTATCAACGAAAGCGATGCTATTCGCCTTTCTTTTACTTTGTCTTTTCTTGCAAGCGCTTCCAGCTGCTGCCAAGCCGCCATATCAAGTTTTGTGCTATGCCCTACAAAATACCATGGCTCCCGCCGGTAGTCTTTCAGACACGGGACAAGGGGCGGCAATTAATTGGACAACCGATGTTCCATGGAATGACCTCACCATGGTGGCTGACGCCTTTTTGGAACCCAAAGCCAACGATACCTTTACTAATCAAGGCGCGAAGGGCAGCGCGTTGATCAACGCGGCCCATGCGCAAAATGAACGATGCATTGTTTCACTTGGTGGAGCGGGACAGGACGGAGGTTTTCCAACACTCTGCGCTTCAGCAGCCTCGCGCACAGCTTTTGCCACGGCGGTAACTACTATGGTGGCGGCGGATGGATATGACGGTGTGGATATTGACTGGGAAACTACCGGTGCCGCAAGCCAAGCCAACGCGACCGCCATGATGCAGGCGCTCTACACCGCGATTAAAGCCTTGCCCAATTGCAGCGTGGATGGAAAAGCCCATACGCTGGCTTTTACGACCAATCCTTCTTATTCCGCTATCTTCAATATGACTACCTTAGGCAGTTATACCGATTGGTGTTTGTTCATGGGTTACGATTGGTATGACACGCCCGCCACTTACGCTAACGGTCCCTTAAACGGTGTCAGCCCGAGCTGTGTCAGCAGCATTACGGGTATGACTAACGGAAGCCAGTGGAGTTATCCGATCAGCAAAATGATTTTGGGCTGCCCTCTTTATACTAATGATTACAACGCGGGCATTGAAATCGATACACTCTCCATTCTTCACCTGGGAACCGCCGGAGCTTATAACACGTCTTATGCCGAACAGGCTTATACCGCGAACGGTAATACGGATTATGTGGACACGGCTCAAAGCTATTGCGACAAAATTAATTGGGCGATTCACGCGGGGTTGATGGGTATCGGTATGTGGGATATGGGCCAAGGCTTGCCCTATACGGATAGCACCATGACCAATATTTGGAATACGATTGGCGGCAATAGCGCCTGTTTAACCGTAGTGGGCGCCACCAATACTCCCACCGTTACATTTACCAATACCGTTGTTCATACCGCCACGCCCTCAGCGACATTTACCAATACGGCCAGCAAAACCGCTACTTCTACCTTCACCAATACGATCGCTACGACGGCAACATTTACTAACACAGCCAGCAAAACAGCGACGATGACTTTTACCAATACGACGGTTAATACCTCAACCACGACCAATACCGCCAGTAAGACGGCGACTTATACGGTAACCTCTACGGCGACCTTAACCTTTACAAACACGGTGCCTCACACACCGACCTCGACGATGACTAATACCGCCAGCAAAACCGCTACCAATACCTCAACCGCGACAGTTAGCATGACTTTTACCAATACGGTCGCTCATACCAATACGCCAACGATTACGAATTCGCCGACTAATACAGCCTCCGCCACGGTGACTAATACGGGTACTCTGCCGCCCACTAATTCTCCTACCATTACGGATACGCCGACAAATACCGCCACGCTTACCAGCACTTATACCCTTACCGCCACCACAACCAATACTCCATCAATGACGATGACCAATACACCTATTGCGACATCCACTTTTAGCAATACGCCGGTGATTACCAGCACTTTCACGTTAACACCAGTTCTCACCGCGACTTTTACGAATACGCTGATGTCCACCTCAACGGCGACTAGTACATACACAGCGTCTTTTACCCATACAAATACGGCTGTCGACACCGCGACCTCAAGCTTTACACCTACGGCTACCGCGACCAACAGCTTTACCAGCACCAATACCTCAACCTTTACCGCTACGCCCAGCTTTACGGCCACGCATACACCAGTAAATACCTCCACCGGCACCTGGACAGTCACTTCAACTTATACATCTTCGCCGACACCTGTTTTGGCGGGTTGTCCTGGCGTTCCTGTATGGAGCGGAACACAGGTGGCTTACACACAGGGTCAGGAAATAGGTTACAACGGGGAACTTTATGTGTGTTTGCAGGGTCATACATCTCTGCCGGGATTAACGCCGCCCACTCAATCTTCACTTTGGAAAGATATGGGGCCTTGCGGATCCACTCCGACCGCGACGAGCGGGCATGGTAATCCGGTGGTTTATCCCAATCCTTGCACGGGTTCCACCGCTACGATTAAGCTTCCGATCAGTGATGCTGCTAATGTGAAGGTGCAAATTTTCACGCTGGCGTTCCGTGAAGTTCAAACTGTCAAAGTGGCGCAGATGTCGGGTGACACTCTGTCGATTACACTTGTCGACAAAAGCGGGCATCAGCTGGCAGATGGTCTTTATTACTTTGTCATTCAGATCAACGGTAATCGTTGGGTGGACAAGGTGCTTGTCCTGCGCTGAACTTCTTTGTCGACAAATTACTTAAATTCAAATGACAAAATAATTATAGTTTTGGTTAACTATTGGCCGAGTACTTGCATTTCTATTTCCCAGTCGATATTTCAGGGGAGAACACTAAGAAATGCGTGGTTTTTTGCGGTTAAATATGAAAACGTTTTCCATTTTTTACGTTTTAGTCATATTTTTGGCTCTTTCAGCCCAATCCGTTTTGGCCAAGCCTCCTTATAAGGTCATTGGTTATCTCGAAAACAACAACAACGGCAACAGCCGCAATCAGGTTTTGAGTGAAGCCAACATTCCCTGGAACTATCTGACTTCTCTTTATATGGCTTTTGCGTCCATTAGCGGTACCAACGTTTCTTATACGCCCCGCAACTGGGGAGGCGCCAACTACACCAGCCTGGTAGCTTTAGCGCACACTAATAACACCCGTATTTATCTTTCCATAGGAGGGGCAGGGTCGGATGGTGTTTTTGGACCGGCCACTAATTCAGCGGGAAATATCACAACCTTTGTGAACAACATCATGGCGCTGGTTCTGGCGGGGGATGGCGGCGGCGTGAACAGCTACGATGGTGTGGACGTGGATTGGGAATTTCCAACCGCGGCTGAAAAAACTCAATTCATGAATTTTATGATCGCTCTCTCAGCGGCCCTTCGCGCGCATAACGCCTATGACGGCCAACCCATGGGGTTGGACTTTTTTACCTCAGCGGGCTCTCAAATTTGCGGTGTGAATTGGGCGACTATCGGCACTTATGTGGACAACGCTATTTTGAGCGGTTACGACTACAGCACTTCGGTAAGCGGGGTGGTTTACAACGGGCCAGTTTCGGTTCCGGGGACTGATACCTATACGGATTGCGCGGGTGCGAGCCGGTTGGAGTGCAGCTCGGATAACGCCAAAAAACTGAACGCCGACGGATTTCCTTACAGCCAAATGGTGCTGGGTTGTCCTTTGTATCTGGATGTGGCGGGAACCGATATGTACACGGTATTAGCCCAGCCTTTTGTCAGTTATAGCGCGTTGGAAATGGAATCGCTTTACACTTCTTATACGAGCTATGGGGCTAACGACGCACAAGCTTTTTGTAATAAGATCAGCTGGGCAGTGGGGCAAAAGGGAATGGCCGGGGTTGCCCTTTGGGAAATTTCTATGGCCTGTCCTTACACTAACGCGAATATGACCAGCTTGTGGGCCGCCATTACGGACAGCTCGAGCTGTGTGACTTTACCAACTGCGACCGCGACAGCCACCACCGCTTATACCAATACTTTTACACCGACCAACACTTCCACCTTCACTCAAACCCCGACTAACACTTACACGCCGACCTTTACCGCAACGCTGACCAACACGTTCACGCCAACTAATACGGATACGCCCGGCGGCTTTACGGCGACATTTACCAATACTTTTACAACCACCTCGACGCCGACAGACACCTTTACTTCAACACCCACTCCAACCAATACGCCGGCCGGCGGCGCGCCGACCTCTACGTTTACTTTGACCCCGACGAATACTTATACGGTCACCTCTACCTTTACGGCTACGCCGGTCAATTCCACCACCAATACTCCGACCAATACTGCGACACCCACTGGAACAGCGTTGCCGAAGAATCCCTTGGTTTATCCCAATCCGGCCACGGGAAGTACGGTTGAGATTCAGGTACCCATTACTAAAGCCTCTAATGTGACGATTAAGATTTTCACCTTAGCTTTGAGAGTGGTGCAAGTTCATACCGAAAGCATGCTGCCGATGGGTGTGGATGTGACTGTGCCGTTGATTGATAAATATGGTTATGGCCTGGCTAATGGACTTTATTACTTTGTGATTGAGGCTAATGGCCAAAGATGGGTGAATAAGGTACTCGTCCTACGTTGAGGTTTCAAACCGAAACGTAAGATATGGACGTACCAATGCCTATTAGCATTGGTACATTCTGCGTTGACCCTTAGAAATTCCTTATTATTTAAACAGTGGTATACTTTTATTCGCCTTATTTACACGATTGAAAAGCGCTTTTTACTTCAGCTACTTTGATGGGGAATGACTAATCCATGAGGGTCTTTTTGCAATTAAGACTAAAATCGTTTTTCTGTTTTAGCCTTTGTATGTCCTCCTTGGCTATTCCATCCTCTTCTCTTTGGGCAAAACCGCCCTATATCGTCGCGCCTTATGTTCAAACGGGCGACAGCGGAACCATTACTCCCGCTGGTGTTCCTTGGTCTGATATTACCCACCTTTATGAAGCTTTTGGAAATGTCAGTTCTACCAATCCCTTCGCTTCCTTTGCCCAACCAGGGCCGTGGGCCACTTTAGTTTCGACGGCTCATACCAATAGTACCCGCGTTTATATTTCTTTCGGCGGCGCGGGTGTTTCGGACGGGACTTGGTCGGTCGCGACTAACGGCACTAATCTGAATAATTTCATCACCCAAATCATGAATGTGGTTTCAACGAACAATTTTGACGGTGTGGATATTGACTGGGAATTTCCAGTCGTTGGCGACAAAGGCCAATTTACCAATTTAATGCAGGGTCTGGCCACGCAGCTTCACGCGCTCAGCGCTTATGACGGAAATCCCAAAGGACTCACTTTTTATATCAGCCCGGGTTCTCAAATTTGCGGTGTGGACTGGGCAACACTGGTGAGTGTGGTGGATTACGGTGTGCAGGGCGGCTATGACTATAACGTCACAGCCGGGGGTGTGGTTTACAACGGCCCGGTGAGTTTGCCGAATACAGCGGGTGTCAGCTTTACGGATTGCTTCGGCACTCAGCGCCCGCTGGATAGTTCGGCCAATATCGCTGACATCGTGGGCAGAGGATGGTCCTGGAGTAAAACCATTATGGGCTGTCCCTTATATATTGAAAACGGCGGCAACAGCAGTGTGAATACAGTTATCGGCGGCGGTACTTTTGTTTCCGCTGCCAGCGCAGTGGAGATGGAATCGGTTTACACCTATGGCGGCAGCAATTACGGGGTGAATGACCGAGACGCCTTTTGTAATAAAATTAACTACGCTCTGAGTAAAGGTATGCCGGGTATCAGTATGTGGGATTTGGGAAAAGCCTATCCTACTGGCGGCGCCAATGTTTCCGCTATCTGGAACGTGATCGGGGGGAATGACGCCTGTTTGAGTTTAGCCACGGCAACCTTTACCAATACAGCCACCGCTACCGCGACCAACACCTCTACTCATACCGCGACTAATACAGCGACACATACGCCCACTCATACGGTAACCAACACTGCTACGGCCACCGCCACTCATACAGCTACCAATACAGCTACTTCTACCATTACGGATACCCCCAGCGGGCCGACGAACACTTTCACTGACACGCCTACGACTACCGCTACCTCAACTTCGACCAATACGGCTACTCAAACCGCGACCAATACGCCGACCAATACTTGTACCGAAACCTGCACCAATACGGCCACCCGAACTATGACTAATACACCTGTGGATACCAATACTCCCACCTATACTCCAACACAGACCTTTACCAACACGATTACGAATACTCCTACCCATACACCTACCATTACCATTACCTTCACCAACACTCCTATATATACGGAAACTCCAACGGCCACCAATACGCCTTCCACGGGTAATCCGGTGGTTTATCCCAACCCAGTGTCGGGTCCGACGGTGACGGTTCAGGTTCCCTTAAGAAGGCCATCCAATGTGTCGATTAAGATTTTCACCATTGCCTTTAGATTGGTGGCGACCCAGACGCAAACCCAGCAGCCGGTGGGAGTTGATATCGTCGTGCCTTTGATCGACAAGAGCGGAGTGGCTCTGGCCAATGGTCTTTATTACTTCGTGATCGAGGCCAATAACCAAAGGTGGATTAAAAAGGTACTGGTGATTCGATAGCTCTAGTTAAGAGGTTTTTGACTCAATTGGCTTTGTTTCCTGCTAAATTGAAGTCGAAGTTCACTCCGTTTTCGGAAACGAACCTTGAAAAAGCTTCCACCCAAATCAAAATCAAACTGGTTTCAAAACGTTCAGAATTACTACTGGCTCCACGATGTCATGCAGATTTACGTGGGCCTGCCCACCTGGGTTTTACTATCAGATGGTTCCAGAAACATCGATTGGATGGAGTTGACCCCTCAATCGGCCACGCAATTGCGGCCCGGCCACTTTGACATCCGTTATGGCAAAGAATACGAGCGGCATCTTTACTACATGCGTTCCATCAAGCGCATGGTCAAAGAAAAGAAAGCGTTTATTGACCAATATGACGGCTTTTATGATTTCTTTCTGCCGCTGCCCCCGCACGAGAAAAGACAGGGTGTGCTTTACAGCGGGTTCTTTTTACGCCACCCCCCGGATTGGAATTCTCTAGCGGAACGCTGGCGTAAATTGACGGGACGGGTGCCGGTGGACTCCGATCCGGAATTTGTCAGCTATGCCCGGATGGTTTTAAAACTTCCTGTTTTGGATGAGACTCTTTTGAAGGGTGTGAGAGAGTTTTTGGAATGCTATGCCGATTTTTTAACGGGTCACACCGAGGGCATGCCCATCTATGAGAAAATTGACCACTTGAGAAAAAATCTTTTCGCGGTCCGTCTGCCTAATCCTTCCTGGAGCCAGGAAGCTTTGGGTTTGGAGCCTTTGGTTCCTCCGCCCTGGGCCTGGTACCCCGATAAAAAGCTGGCGCCCTGGATGATTGAAGAACTGGGGATTACCCGCATCCCCACCACGGTTTTCGCGGTCATGCCTTTACACCAGGGCTCTGAAGGAAAAGATTCAGTGAAGACGCTGATTCGAAACGCTCAGATTCAAAAAGAGTGTTTGGCCTTTGTTCGTAAAACGCCGGAACTGGTCGCGGAAAAACTTCAAGATTACGGCGTTGTTTTTATGACCTCGGCGGATCCGAAGAAAAATGAAGTGCAGGCCAGGCTTCAGGTGAAAGACCGCGCCGAGATGGTACAAAAGTTTCTCAGCAAACAGTTTGGTTTGAAGTCGGTGGTGGGTATTGGCCGGCCTGTGGCCGAGGGCAATGTTTTGTATCAAAGCTACAAAGAATCGGTTTTGGCTTTGCACTTGTGCATCCAAACTGAAAAACCTCTGATCTTTTACGACGAAAATCCCAGGGCGGGATTAGGGCCGGTTTATGTCCGTCTGGACCGGGCGGCGATGGACCTTTTGGAGGCTTACGAACAAACCTCTGTGGATGGAATTAAAATTTCCGGCGAGCGTTATGTCCGCGAAGTGTTAGAGTTCGCCTCGGGCAGTGTGGAAGTAGTTCGGGGACAGTTTTTATCCCTGTTGTTTCATTTTTTGGAAAGAGCCCGGAAACGGTCGGTTTTAAATCCGCAGGATGAAAAGAGCTACTCGGAACACTTTTGTAAATTGTTAGATAACGCTGACTCCATTTACCGTTTGATCGATGTTTTTAAAGAAACTCTGCGGGTTTTGTCGGTGCTGGCGGTCAATCCTTTGCACGGCTCCAAGGAAATACGCATGCAGACTATCCTTGATTTTTTGGCCGATAACTTTCAACAGCCTTTGCGTCTGCCTCAGGTCGCTAAAAAGTCAGGTTTCTCTGTGCCGATTTTCTGCAATGTTTTTAAAGAGACAACCGGCGTGAGCTTTATGGTTTATCTCAACAAACTTCGGGTAGAAGAGGCGAAGTCGCTTTTACGCAGCAGTCGCATGAATCTTCTTCAGGTAGGGCAGTCCTGCGGGTTTCAAACACCCCATCATTTCATCCGCAACTTTAAACGCTGGACCGGCACCACGCCGGGTGATTACCGCAAAAACCCAGCCCGCTTCCGCTAACTTGGTTTAAAAAGCCCTTTCGAAACCGTTTTCAAAATTATAAAAAGAACATTATTGTCATAAATAATGAACATCCTCGTTCGACCGGGTTTGGTATGGTTGATGGCGTTAAGACGGTTTGCCAAACCTTGACGGGGAAGAGCGCGAAAAATGACGTTTTTACTAAAATCGTTTCTCAAACCTGCTTCAAAACTTCTCATTGTTCTGGCTTTTTTATTTTTGTCGCCGGTTTTGCTTTGGGCCAAGCCTTCCTACTGGGTTTATTCCTACATTGACGCGAATACGGATGTGAATGGGCAGGCCATTACGTTCGTCAATGATATTCCCTGGAACGACATTACTCACCTGATTGACACTTTCGCGACGCCTAAAGCCAGCGGCGGATTGGATTCCACCAGCAGCTGCTTTGGGTCGGTTTTGGTCAACAACGCCCATAGCCATTCTACCCGGGCCAATCTTTCCATCGGCGGCGCGGGAAACGGCGGTAGTTTTTCATCAGATGTGGGAACTTACCAGGCGACCTTTATTTCCAACATCACCAAAGCGGTGACCCAGGTCGGCTATGACGGTATCGACATTGACTGGGAATTTCCCGCTTCGGGCGACCGGGCCAATCTGCAAAGCTTTATGACGAATCTCTATAACGCCATCAAGGCGCTCCCGGCTTCGAGCGTGGATGGGCAAGCGCGAACACTGACTATCTATATTGGCTGCGGTGATGAGATGTGCGTGAGCAGTTGGGGCAATTTGGCCACGGCTTGTGACGCGATTATTTTGAGCGGTTATGATTTTGGCTATGACGTTTTTAACGGGCCTATTGTGGATACGAGCCAGAGCATGTCCAATTCTTGCGACGGTTTGTCCAGCGGCAACGCCGATGTGACGACCCTTTTTAACTTGCTGACCACCAATGGGGTTCCGGCTTCCAAATGTGTTTTGGGTTCGCCTCTTTATGGCAACTATCCGGCGGGCGGCTACAACGAAGTACCTATCATCACACTTTTGACTTCCGGCACGGCCGGCTCTTACAACGCGGCGGCGATGGAACAGCTTTATACCTACAGCGGCAACGCCACGACGGCTAATACGCAGCAGTCCTTTTGCGACAAGATTAACTGGGCCTTGGGCAAAGGGATGAAGGGAATCGGTCTTTGGGATACGGCTCAGGCTTGCCCGATTACCAATGCTTATGCCTCGGCCATCTGGAACACGATTGGCGGCAACAATGCCTGCGTTACCGTAGGGGCTTCTACACCGACTGCTACTTTTACTAAAACAGTCACAAAAACCTTTACGGCGACCGCCACTATGACGGCCACGAGTACTTTCACCAATACAGTGGCTCATACCTCTACCCCTACCTTTACCAACACCGCCAGCAATACCGCTACTCGGACTTTTACTTTAACTGCGACCAATACGACCGCGAACACTTTGACGCCGACTGATACGAATACCGCGACCAATACCTATACCCGTACTTTTACACCGACCAGCACTAATACTTTCACCTCGACCATTACTCTAACCCCTGCGAATACCGCTTCCGCTACGGCCAGCAATACCGGCACGGTGCCGCCAACTCATTCGCCTACGGTGACTAACACCGCGTCAAACACCTTTACTTCAACGGATACTTCCACGGTTTTAAGTACCTCCACACCGACCTTTACCTTAACCGCCAGTAACACCGCAACTGCCAGCTACACGGGAACGGTTCCGCCAACTCATTCGCCGACGGTGACGAGTACTTTTTCCAACACCGCTACCTCAACTGATAGTTCTACCTTCACGAATACGCCGGTTCATACCTCTACGCCTACCTTTACCCCGACAGCGACTTTGACTTTTACCCATACGGCGGTTTTTACGGCGACGCTGTCACCCACCGCCACCGTGACCAATAGTTTTACCACTACCTTCAGCCCTACCGTGACACCGTCCTTTACTCCCACTCACACCACGCAAGTAACACTCACATTTACGCCGACCTTTACCAAAACCATTACGCCCGTGCCGCCTACCTACACGCCGACTATTGTGGCGGGTTGTTCCGGCATACCGAATTGGAATGGAGGCTTTGTCGCTTATTCCCTGGGACAAAAGGCGGATTACAACAACGAGGTTTATCAATGTATTCAGGCGCATACTTCGGAACCCACCTGGGAGCCTCCGGTGGTTCCGGCGCTTTGGAAAGACTTGGGTGCTTGCGGGTCAAGTTCTTCAGGTTCAACCGCTTCTAACCCAGTGGTTTATCCCAATCCGGCTACGGGTTCGACAACCACCATTCAATTGCCGTCGTTCAATATGGCTAATGTGAAGGTGCAAATCTTTACGGTGGCCATGAGGGAAGTTCAAACAAGGACGGCGGTCCAGGTAGTGGGGAACACACTGACAATTTCTTTATCGGATAAAAGCGGAACGGCTTTGGCGAACGGTATTTACTACTTCGTTATTCAATGCAATGGCCAACGCTGGATGAATAAGGTGCTTGTTCTACGCTGAGGCTTCAAGCCGAAGCGTGAGAATTGGACGTGCCAATGCCTATGAGTATTGGTAGATACTTCGCTAAGCCGGTGCTTCTTAATGCAAGATGGCCAGATTACCCTTGCGGCGTTCTACCTTAATGCCGTCGGTCACTTCCAAATAATAAACATAAAGGCCGCTGGCCACCGGGCGCTGTGTCTTGTTGGTCAGGTTCCAGCCCCATGTATTATCTCCAGCGTTTCCAGGCAGACTCATCTCGAGTACTTGTTCTCCCGTTGTCGAAAGGATGGATAAACGGACGGAAGCGGAACGGGTCAGGTTGTATTTCATGTGAATAGGTGTTCCGTTGCGGGAAAGATTGGGGGCCGCTACGACAGACTGAATAAAGTAGCCAGGCGTGGCAGTGGAAGTGGGAGTCGTAGAAGGCGTCAAAGTAGGCGTAAAAGTTGGGGATGTTTGACCCTGGGTGGAAACCGATTGAACCGCGGCAGAAGTGACTAAAGACTTCCGCAGCGCTAATGGCGCCGGAACGCCTGAACAGTTAGAAAAGCGCAGAAGATCGTTGGTGCCATTACCGCCCTCAATCACGAGAACGTTGGATTGCGGGTCCGTCGCGATGTTAGCGATATAGTTTGAACTTCCTTCGTTATAGATATCCGCGTCGACCACGGGGTTGAGTCCGATGCCCAGGCTGGCCGCCTGAAAGCGTTTCACGCGGTGTCCGTTGGCTTCACCCACAATGAGGTTACCCGCCTGGTCTAATGCCACGCTGATGAATCCAAATTGTTGATTGATGCAATTGCCTGGACCGCCATAGACCCAGATGGAATTACCCGTCGCGGGGTCTAAACCAAAAATCTTATCGGCGCCGCTGCCCACAAACAGAATGCCCTTCGCTTCGCTTAAAGCCAATGACTGCGGGGCGTAAGTGGAAGAACCGAAAGTTACAGCGGACGTGGTCCAAAGCGCGGTTCCGGCCGGGTTAAACTTTTTAACATTTTGACCGGCAATGTCGACGACATAGAAACTGTCCGTGCTATCAAATTGGATCGCCCAGGGATATCCGGTTCCCAAATCAACCAAGTTGCCTAAGTAAGCGCCGGTGGAATCGAACTTCGCGACGCGGTGATTATCCGCCACATAAAGAATTCCAGAAACATAAGCCAATCCACCCGGGGCCATCAGTTGTCCGTCGCCTAAATGACCGTGATAGCTTCCATCGGCGTTATAGATTTCCACGCGGGTTTGGCCCCGTTCAGAAACGTAGATGGTTCCATCTGGCGCGGCCACCACACCATAAGGTTCATGAATCTGCGCGTCGCCGAATCCATCTGGGGCGATGGTTTGAGGCGCGCCGTACTGGCAAGCGAAAGTTGGATGGCAGGGGTCGGTCGTCGCGGTGTAAGTCGGTGTAATGGTGAAGGTGAGTGTGGCGGTGGGCGATGAGGTAGGTGTTCCCGTTTCAGTCACTGTGGCGGTAGGGGTGGGGCTATAGCTGGAAGTGCTGGTGGCAGTCTGTGTCCGCGTCGCCGTATTGGTTGGAATGGGTGTGTTAGTCGGGGTGTAAGTCGCGGTAGCCGCCGCGCAATTACCGAAGGGTATGGAAGCGACAGCGTTTAAGGTGCCGCTGGTGTTGATGGTGCAGCCCAGGGTACCGACGTTGGTTTGACCAATGATGACAATGTAACCGCTCGTAAATCCGGCGGGGACCGTCACGGTGTTACTCGTGGTCACTCGGCCATTAATGCCAGTACTTATTTGGACGCCGTTTTGAGGGCAGTTACCAGCGCCATTACCGCCAACCACCCAATTGTCATTGCTGCCGGGCGCGCTATCGGTCGAAAAGGCGATGGCGTAATGTAGGGTGTTATAAGTGCCGATGTCCTGATAGACAAAGGTGACGTTGATGGAAGAACCAGGAGCGGCGCAGGCGGGCGAAACCGAGGTGCTCACAAAATAGCTGCCTGAGGGGGTAGCGCTGGGGGTGTTGGTTTTAGCGGCGGTTGATGTGGAAGTGTTAGTACTGGTGAAGGTCATGGTGTTGGTCTTGGTTGGTGTAGAAGTGCCAGTCGCGGTGAAAGATGAGGTGGCGGTGGCTGTCGAGGTGGAAGTCATCGAATAGGTATAAGTCACTGTGGCGGTGTTGGTAGAAGTGCTGGTCAAGGTGAACGTCGAGGTGTTGGTAGCGCTGTTGGTTGAAGTGGGTGTATTGCTGGCGGTGTTAGTGGAAGTGCTGGTGGCCGTATGGGTGTTGGTAGAGGAATTCGTTGAGGTGTTGGTGGCGGTATTTGTCATGGTGGGAGTGGGGGTATTGGTAGAGGTGCGAGTTGAAGTATTGGTAGTCGTGTTGGTGGCTGTGCGGGTAAATGTGTTCGTCGAGCTATAAGTGAAGGTCGGTGTTGAGGTTCTGGTATAGGTTTTGGTAGCGGTGGGGGTGGAAGTTTTAGTACGGGTCCAAGTCGCCGTAGGTGTGTTGGTGAAGGTCGAGGTGGGGAATACTTCGTGAGACTGTAAACAGCCGTAGAAAGTAATTTCGGACAGCTCACTTAAAAAAAGGAGTTCGGTGCTGGTTCCGTCCGTGAAGTGAACCCGCCAGTCCGAATAGGTGCTGACCGGATTGAGGTAATATTCTCGGCTCACGATAATTTTTTGACCCGTCTTGAACTTTTGGTCGACGTGGATAGTGTCATCTACCACGGTGGCCCAGTTGCCTTTGGATACTTTTCCCTGAATTTGATAGTGGTAATTAGCGTGTTTCGTTCCCTTGAGGAAAAGGTTGGTGAATTTCATGGCCAGGTGGATATGGTCCACAGCGATGTTTTTATCGGTGATGTTGACAGGGAAGTCCCAGGGAAATCCGGATTTGATAATGGGAGCGACGGGGTTGCCCGTGTCGTCGTTGCCGTCAATGATTAAGCCGTAGTCCAGGCCCAGAAGTCCGCCGGTTAGATCGTAGGCGCCGTATTGATCACATACAGTTTTGGCGTTAAGCGGAAGAGACGCCAGTCCGATCATCAAAAAGAAAAGTATTTTTCGCGTGGTCAAAGTTGATTCCGTTTTATTTTGTCTGAACTGGTTGAAGCGGGGGCCAATGTAAGCGAAGGTCTTTTGAAAAACAAACAGAAACTATCCAACAACTGAATTAAAAACGTTTTTTGTCGGTTGACGCGATTCGATTTGTCCAAAAAACGTCATTTGACCTTTGGGGGGCCTATGACGGAGTTCGAAATGGCGGCTTTGTTTTTGGGTCGAATAGGTGGGGTTTTTATCAAAATTAGTAGAGGTTTTGTCTTTCCTTCAAATAATAATAAATACATATAAACAATAATAAATAAACATTCTGTTTTTTTGATTTTGCTATCTTCTCATCATCGTTCGATGACCCGGGGTGTTAAAGCGCTCTGGGTGGTGAGTTTTACGGATCCACCTTTGAAGAGGTTTTTGTGAAAAAAACGATTTTAATCTTTTTGTTCTTCGCGGCCTTTGCGGGTCTGAACCAGGCGGCTTTCGCCTCGAACGCCAGCACCATCGCGGGTCCCAATGGCGACTATATTCGTGTTAATCAAATCGGTTATTTGACCACTGATACCAAGGTGGCCATCGCTTTCGCCAATACGTCGCTCTCGGCCCAGACTTTTTCGATTATCAACAATGTCGGCGGTGCGGTGGTTTACGGCCCGATGCCTTTAGTGGCCGGTACGGCTTACGCTCCCTTCAGTACTCTCTATAACTTAGACTTCAGCTCTTATCAGCCTTCCTCGGCGGTGACCTGTTATGTTCAGCTTTCGGATGGAACCAAGTCGGTGACATTTGGAGTGGGCCCCTGCGTTTACCAAAACACAGAAGAATCAGCGCTAAACTTTTTCCGCGGGCAAAATTGCGGTACAGGCAACTGGTATTCGGGAGCGGAGTGTCACATGGCGCCCGGCACCAGCGGGTTTACCAAAGACAAAGACGGTATGATTGTGGATGGGCCTAATAAGGGGTCACTGATTAATGTGGAAGGCGGCATTCACGACTCCGGCGACTGGATTAAGTTTATGATCACCACTGCCTGGGTCGATCAGATTCTACTTTTTTCTTACCAGGAAAATCCCACAGCTTTCCAAGACACGCTAGGCTCCAATCTGCAGGCCAGCTCGCCCAACAGCGTTCCCGACGTATTAGATGAATCCCGTTATATTTTGAGCTGGATTATTGAGATGAACCCCAACGCGACCACTTTTTACTACGATGTGGCGGATGGGCGTGACCATGACAACTTTGGCAATCTTCCCCAAAACGATACGGAAAGCTATAGCGCGGCTGGGGTCGCAAATGAAGGTGATGGAAGCAATTACGGAACGGTCACTTCTGGTTACCGCGCGGTTTATGGCGGGGCGAATGACCAGGGCGGCACGAACAACGCTGCCCGGGCCGCGGCGGCCTTGGCGATGGGCTATCAAATATGGAACGCTTCGGGCACTTCTTTTCAAGACACGGCTTTCGCCGCGAGCTGTTTGACCCATGCTGAAAATCTTTACGCCTTAGCCAAATCTCAAAACAGCGAAATGACCGATGTGGATGACTTTTATACCGAAAACACCTTCTCTAATTACGCCGATTATCCCGAAATGCAAATGGCGGCGGTTCAATTGTACAAAGCCACGGGTACGGCCAGCTATTTGACGGACGCTCAAAATTTTTCTTCGAATGTGGGTTCGGGCGGGGGAGAGTTAGACTGGAATCAGAATAACTTTTTGGCCAATTATTGCCTTTATCAGGTTTCGCCGACCACCGCGGTGATGAACGCGATGAAGGCGGATTTGAACGCTGATCTGAGTATTTCCAACGCCAATCCCTATGGTCTGGGATATGCCTATGTTTGGGGCACCATGGAAAACGCCACCAGTTTGGTGTCGATGTGCCAGTTATGGAAAAAACTGAACCCTGCCGATACGACCTTCGACAAAATGGGTACTTTTAACCGCGACTTCCTTTTGGGCAGAAACCCCTGGGGCGTTTGCTTTCTTCAGGGCATGGGTACGGTTTATCCCTTACACCCACAGCACAATGTCGCCATGGCCATCTATCCCACCATTATTACGGGCTGCCCCATTGAAGGGCCTGATACTTATAAAGAGTACAAAAGCCAGGGAATCTCGTTGAGCAACGGCACTGACCCCTATGGTGCTTTTGATAACAATGCCACCGGCGGCGGTTGGTGCTATCACGATGACAATGAAGATTATGTGACCAATGAAGTTACTTCCAGCCACGCGGCCTGGGTGGTGAATGTGCTTGGTAATTTGGCCGCTGCTTCGTGTTCAGTAGCCACCACGCCAACCAATACGGCTACCAAAACTTTTACGCGCACTTACACGCCAACAGTAACTTCAACCGCGACGCTCACCTTTACGGCGACGATTAGTTCCACTTTCACGAATACGGTTAGCTCGACCGCGACTAGTACAGCGACTCGAACCATCACGAATACGCCGGCTAATACCATGACACCGACTTTTACGAACAGCATTACCAATACACCCGCTAACACTTCGACATCAACTTTTACGGCTACGCTGACCAATACATTTACCAAGACCGCGACTCAAACGAGTACTAATACTTATACATCAACGGTGAGCTCAACCTTTACCAATACGCCCTTAACCCCGGTGCCGACCGCAACCGCCACTTTATCCAGCACTTCCACTGGTACGGCCACTTTCACCGCCAGCTTGACCGCCAGCTCAACCAAAACCCTGACGCCGACAGCGACGAACACTTTAACTTTTACCAGCACAACGACTCATACTTTCACCACCACGCCGGTCTTAACCAATACGTTCACCAATACCGCTACCAGCACGCCGACCGCGACTTCGACTATGAGTTCGACGGCGACCAAAACCTTTACCAATGTTTTCACGCCGACTGCCACATTCAGCCTGACCGCCACCACGACCAGTACTAACACCGCCACCTGGACCAATTCCGCTACGGCTACTTGTACCGCCACGCCTACTTTAACTAAGACACCTACCAAAACATCCACCGCTACCTCGACCTTTACCACTTCCTTTACGGCTACTTTCACTCCGACTTTTACCCGAACACAGGTTCCGCCGACTAATACGCCGACATTGTCGTCAGGCTGCGCGGGCATCCCTAATTGGAACGGTAACTTTGTGGCTTATGCCTCTGGTCAAAAAGTGAATTACAACGGGGAAGTTTATCAATGTCTTCAAGGCCATACCTCCGAACCCAATTGGATGCCTCCGGCGGTTCCGGCTTTGTGGAAAGACCTGGGCCCTTGCGGTTCCACACCCACTTCGGCGCTTTTAGCTAGCCCGGTAGTTTTCCCGAATCCGGTTACTTCCACTACCGCGACGCTGCAATTACCGGTCTCGAACGCGACCAATGTGAAAGTGCAGGTTTTCACCACGGGTTTCCGCGAGATTCAAACTGTCGCCGCGGCTCAAGTCGCGGGGGATACCATGGCGATCTCGATGATGGATAAATCGGGCAAATGTTTCGCAAACGGTCTTTATTACTTTGTGATCCATGCCAATGGCCAGCGGTGGGTGAATAAGGTATTGGTGCTGCGATGAGAATTTTTGGGAAATCACAAAAGTGTTTTTGTGATTTTGTTCATTTTCGTCTTTTCTTCGGCGGTACATTTCTGTTTGTATATCTTTAGACCTTCTGGATGAATCCCGTTGCGGATTCTGTAGGCTGGAACTGCTGTAATCTCTCTTCCGTGACTGGCCTCTTGGGGATATTCTACATCTTGAGGCTAAGCTCAAAATCGTTACGCTGTTACAATCTTTCAACCTGAATTTTCCTATCTTGGCTGACGTTCAACAGTTGTCGCGTTGTATTGGTTTCACCGGACGCCTGACATCGCCGACATGATTGGACGTTGTGCTGTGAAAATCTGTTTAGGGGTATGGTGGTTAATCCTAAATTTTTTAGTTTGTGATTTGGGATAATGTTGCTTGTGCCGTGTGTGTTATGAGGGAAAATGTAATTAAGATATATTTCGGCTGTGAACAGGTTGTGGTTTTAAGAGTGTTCTCTTCGTAATGGCGTCGCGTGTAAGGAACTAATTTGAGATCGTGGTTATGGGGTTGATTTTTAGAAGCATCTGGTAAATGGCGGATGGAAAGTCACCCGCTGAAAAGGCGACCAATGGAATTGGTATCTAAATTTAGTTTATCGCCAGTTGCTGATGGGGAAAAACCAGCTGGGAAAAGAACCCTGAATATTGAAAAAATCATTTCTGGGCGGCCTTTTTTTTGTTCTTTTCTAATCACCGTTGTTCTGTTCTCGACAATATTTTCATTTTTTAAGTCCTATTTTCAGTTAGTGGATGATGTTTATGTTCTCTTATTACTCAAGGGGCAGGGTTTAAGCAACACAGGCTGTGAGTTCAACCTTCTGCAAAATCCCATTCTTTCCATTGTCTTGAAGCATCTCTATCAACGGCTACCCTCTGTTGAATGGTATAGCTCCTTTTTGATTTTCTCGTTAATGTTTGGCACCTGGGGCATTTTAGCCGCGCTTCAACTGGGTACGAATGCCTTATTCAAATCGGCTTTATTTATCCTAGGGTCTTTTATTCTGGAAATTCAGTTCGCGGCGGCAATTCAGTGGACGGTAGTGGCGTCGGTGGCGGGGATGGGCGGTCTTTTGTTGATTGCGGCGGTGTGGAGAAGAGAGAATTCTGAATTTTTAAAGCCCGCATTGGGGCTAGCTTTCGTTTTGGTCATGATTTCAGTGCTGATACGAACCGACGCTTTTATGTTGATGGTATTGGTGTCGATACCGATGTTCGCTTTCCTTTTTTGGAAAGTTAAGTTTGCTCCTGCCCGCCAGAAAATTGCCAAGTCGCTCATGGTTATTTCGGCATTCGCGCTGGCCGTGATTTTTTTGGGATGGGTCTATTATTGCCAGAATCCTGAATGGAAAAAAGCTAGCGAGTTTTTGGATCACTATGGACATTTAAATGTCCTGCGAAACCCCGTCTACAACGAAAACACCGAGCCTGTCTTTAAAAGCATTGGGTGGTCTCCGAATGATTTAGACCTGTTTAAAAACCTCTATTTCATGGATTCGGATACCTATAGTTTTGAAAAGATAGATTTATTGCAAAAGTTTTTTCCTAGATTTACTTTTGATAAAAACCCGAATGAGACTTTTGTGAGAATGTTTTCGAATCCCGGAACACATATTTTGTTGTCGTTTTTATTGGTTGTTTTTTGGTTTATGGAAATAGAGGTCTTTTCATTTGTTGTGTTGAATTTAGTTTTCACGGGTTTCATTCTTCTTTTTTGCCGATTGTATTTATGGATGCCGCCGCGAATTTATATTCCTTGTCTTTTTTATCAAAACGCTATTTTTGTTTTCTTTTCTTTTGGCCAAAACAGAGTGATGGATCTGAAAAAGGCCGCTGTTAAATGGGGAATTGCCTTTGGCGTCTTATTTTTGGCTTTTTCTTTATTTGTGGCGCACTTGGGATATGAAGGGAATCAGTATTCCCGCTATTTGGAAACCCAACTGAAAAAACAGATGAAGGATTTAGCGCCGAGAGAAGATCAATTGTTTGTGACCTGGGCATCGTCTTATCCATACGAAAATATAGCCGCTTTTGACAATGGCGAAATTTTTCAGAACTTTAATGTTCTGCCAATCGATTGGTTTCAACGGACGCCGATTACAACCGCTATGTTGAATCGTTTTAGCTTGAAGAACCTTTTTAGGGATTTAATGGATAATCCTAAAGTTTTTTTGATTTGTTCACCCCGTCAATGGACTCTTTACCAAACTTACATGAGGGAAAAATATAACCAGAGTGTGAGGTTTGAGGTTTACTTTCACTCGGACCAATTCAATGTGCTAAGTGTTCGTTCTCATTAGGCTTTTAAATAATCATTGGGTGTTGTGATAAACTGGTTTTGCAATGAAACAAATCACTTCCTTAAAAGTCGCCTATTCGCCCTGGGTCTTTTTTATTTTGTTTTTGTCAGCTGACCTTCTATTGGTTTTTGCCCCGGTGCCTTTGGCGGTTGATCTGACAATCCTGCTTTTTGGAATTTTGCTCCCCCTCATAACGGCCCTCTTTTTACTTAAAACACCCGCTTCGACAAAAGAGAAGGACTCCCTTTTTCAAACGGAATGGCTTGAGATAAAGCCGTGGCTTTGGATGGTCCTGGCGGGTTTATTCGTGGTGACCCGGATTTACAAATTAACCACGCTTCCTTGGCCCGTACCTGACGATGGCTATGTGGCTTATTGGGCTAATCGACTGGCGGTTCAGGGCGATTGGCGGATGCTTTATGGCAATTCTCACGCCGAACCTTTGTTCTTCTGGGCGCTTGCGGGTTGGTTCAAACTGTTTCAGCCGACTTTGCTGGCCTTAAAGACCTTCCCGGTACTGGTTTATGTTGGCGTGCTGGCGGCGGGATATTTCGCGGCCCGGCAGTACTTTTCGAAGACCGTCTCATTTATAGCACTCTGGTTTTTAGCTTTTAACTTCATCACTCTTTTTATCAATCGCCAGTGTCAGGCCGCGGGGTTTCTGCTCTTTTTAGAGTGTTTGACTTTTTATTTATTGGGACGTTATTTGATTTTACCGACAGTGAAGCAGGCTAAATTCTTTTGGTTTCTTGCCTTATGTATCGGAATGGGGTTTTACACTTACACGGCCTGGCCGGTGATTGCGGTGATGGCGGCTTTTCCGATTTTTTGGCGCAAGCGTGACCGGCTGCCTGACGCGGTCAAAAAGTTAGCAGGTTTCATAGTCGTTCCTCTCGTCGTGATTTTGCCTTTGATTCATGCCCGCGCCTTGCCGGGAGGCGGTTCGGTTTTTCAACGTTTGTTGTCAGGTCATCAAGGGGGATTGAATTTAGATTACTGGATTGAGTTTTTGTGGAATGGGTTGGGCACCATCAAAGAAGATCCCTCGAAGTTGGGCTGGCTAAACCCATGTTTGGCGGCGTTGTGTTGGATAGGCGGGTTGGAGTTATGGAAACAGCGTTCCATGTCCATAGCGCGATGGATCTTTTTAGCGTTTTTGATGTTTTTACTGCCCGGTCTTTTAACAGAGCCAATTGAGATATACCACGTGATCGCGGTCTTGCCCCTGATTTGTGTTTTGGCGGCTTTGGGGGTTAACGGGCTTCTTTTAAAGACTAGTCTTTCGAAAAATAAAAAACTTCTTCTTTTTCTTTTGCTGGGCGTCCTTTCGTTAGGGTTTGACGCTTATCACTATGCGGGCCCCGGACAGCTGCAGGACCCGGCTTACTGGGTTCGTAATCAACGCCATTTGATGCCGGTTGATTTTTCTAGAGCCTATCCATTGTTAGAAGCGGCTCATCAAAAGGGTGTTCCTTTATTTTTGTTTCTTAATCTGAACGAAAACAATCTGGATCAGACATTGAATGTGGTGACGTCACCCTTTGACGAGATGGGCCGAACCGCGTTTTTGAAACAAGACAACCAAAAAGCAGTTTTGCTGGTGAACGCCAATTACGAGCCTTTTCTAAAAAAAGAAATGCCTGATTCAGAGTGGACATGGCTTTCGCCGGATTTGGCTAATGATGATGGCGGCTTGATGCTGGGGTTTGTTCCGGTTAACGCCTCTAACCAGCCAATCTTGGAGCGCTGGGCCAAAGCCAACGATGTTTTTAAACGCAATAATGACATTTATATGGATCCGGTTTCGGATCAGGCCAATGAGACTTTAAAAGACTTATACGCTCACTACGCTATTTTTCAAGGGGATCGATTCTTAGAATCGGTTTTTTGGCAAAAGGTCGCTTTTTATGAGATATACCGTCATCAAATCCCGGAGGCTGTCGCGGCGTTAAAAAATGGGGTACAAAATGGTTACCCCTCAGCTCAGTTTTATAATCAATTAGGGGAACTGTTCGCTTTTTTTGGAAAGAAGGATGAGGCGGAAGGTTACTTTAAAAAAGCCCTGAGTTGTCCGGTGAATCGAACGACCGCGGAAGAAAATCTAAAACACCTCCAGTTTTGAAATTGCGACTTGGACGGCTTCAAAGGCCTAATTGTCCATACTTTCATCTTATTTAAGGCTTTTTGATCACTAATGGCTCTGCTCTAATATCTAACGGTGATATTTAAGCGGGTTGGGAAGGCGTATTGATCCATGAGCTTTATCTCGTTCTCGTTTCTGTTTTTCTTTCTCCTAGTTTTAGCGGGTCGGGTTTGGTTAGGCCCCCATAAGAACGAAAAACCTTATCTGGTCATGTTGTTGGCGGCTAGCCTGGTTTTTTACGGCTCTTTCGTGCCCTGGTATCTACTGCTTCTGCTTTTCACGACCATTGTGGATTATTACGCGGGTCATAAGATTGCCCAAAGTACATCGCCCGTTTACCGCAAAAGCTACCTCGTTTTGTCTTTGACGGCGAACCTAGGCCTACTGATTTTCTTTAAATACCTGAACTTTTTATCCGGTCTATCACAGCTGTTATTGAGCCTGTTTCGGGTGCATTTCACCGCGCCGCATTGGGATATCGCCTTACCCATCGGTATATCCTTCTTTACCTTTCAAAGTATGAGCTACACGATCGATATATATAGAAGCAAGATCAAGCCGGAGAGAAGCTATTGGCGGTTCTTGCTGTTTGTTTGCTTTTTTACCCATTTGATTTCGGGCCCCATTGTGCGGGCCAAAGAGCTGCTTTATCAGTTTGACCGTAAGAGGAAGATTCGCTTAAAGGTCTATTTAGAGGGGTTTTACTTAATTGTGTCCGGGTTGTTCTTCAAAATGGTAGTGGCGGACAACATAGGGGATTACGTTAACAAATTCTGGAAATACGGCGCGGCGGATAATATGGCCGCGGCGGTGCCTTTGAGCCTGACCGTTCTCTTTTCCTGCCAGATTTTTTCTGATTTTTTGGGTTATTCCCAGATTGCCATGGGTACGGCTTATTTATTGGGCTTTAAACTGCCTCTAAATTTTAATAATCCCTACATCGCCAGCTCATTTCGGGAGTTTTGGACTCGCTGGCATATCACTTTGTCGACCTGGATCAGGGATTATCTCTATATACCGCTGGGCGGCAACCAGGGCTCGCAGCTCAAGGTTTTTTCGGCACTGATGATTACCATGCTGTTGGCGGGGCTATGGCATGGCGCCGCTTTGACCTTTATCTTTTGGGGTCTCATTCATGGACTGGCTTTGGTTTTTGAGAGAATTTTGAGGACGAATGGGTTTTTTGAAAAAAAGTCAGTGCTCATCAAGGTCTTTTGGTTTGTGGTGGTGCAGGCAACTGTTCTGGTGGGGTGGATCTTTTTCCGGTCTGATAACCTGGGTCAAGCTTCTCGAATTTTTAATAATCTATTTAACGGCGGTTTTGACCCGGAAAACGCTTTGGCGATTCTGCCGGGGCTTTGGTTTGTCATTCCCGTCCTCATTTTGCATCTCCGGGCTTTGTTAACGGAGCGGGGCTGGATACCCGCGCCCCGAATAGTTGAAAAGGGTTTTGTTGGCGCGCTGATGCTGTATGGACTATTCACTCTTTATGGGAAAACAAATGCGTTCCTCTATTTCCAATTCTAAATTCAACCGGATTCGAAACGCGCTCATTGTGTTTGGGATTACTTTTGCCATTTGCGCGGTGATGGGGTTGGCCTTTCAACAGCGGCATCCTTCAGAAGCCTGGAAGGGAACGCTGCCCGCGGTAGATCCAAACGACAATTATTTGGTGATGGAAGCCTATAACGACCAAGCCTTTGATCTTTATCAGCTGTATTACGGCATTGGCGACTCGATTCAAGCGGCCCAAAAGGCCGATGTGTTGATCTTAGGCAACTCCAAACCTTTCTTCGCTTTTCGGAATGAAGCGGTTAAGGCTTTTACCCAAAAAACGGGAATCAGAGTATTCAATTTAGCGGGATCTTATGGCGACAACCTGGCGTTAGCGAAAGCCTTTATTCACCAGTACCATCTGTCGCCCAAGATTCTGGTGATCAATGAAAACCATTTTTTCAGTACCGCGCTGTCGCCTTATGGCAAAGAAACGATTGAAATGGGGTATTGGCAGGCTTTAGTGAAAACGATGGAACATCACCTTTCCTGGTTTATCCGTTTCCACCTTCACCAGGTTTTTCCGCGGTTTGCCCTGGGGAAAATATATGGCAGTACACCCGTGGTGGAGTACCGGTCTACCCGAACGGGCTGTTTGGCTTTAGAAAACTTCATGCAGGACTACGCTGAAAGCTTAGTGCCGGTAGCGCATCAAAGAGTGACTGAGGAAACCCTTACGCCGACTGAGCTGAAGATAGCGCTGGAGTTTAAGAAAGAGATGGCCGCGCAGGGAACTCAAATTATTCTGACTAGCGTGCCTTATGGTACGGATGACATGGATCATCTGGATCAATGGGTTCGGGACCCTGAACGGAGAATACTGGTCGCTAAAGCAGAAGAACCCTACGAGAAGGTGGATGTGACGGCCAAAACACTGGCTTTGCCGTTAATAACGGTGGATTCCACGGGAATGGTAACCTTTGACGGGCGTCATTTAGATGAAGCGAGCGCCTTGCGGTTTACCCACCTGTTTTTTGACAAGTTTTTAAAAAGTTCTGAAGCCGAACTTCTTTTAAAGGCGAAGCCATAGTGGGAATAGGAAATTCAAACTTCAGAATGTTTGTGTTTTTCTTTATTTTCGCGGTATCCAACGCGCTTTTGTCTTACTTCACGCTGACCATTGAAGCCGAGCTTTGGATTTTTTTATTGGGCATACTGATTCCCGCTATTTTTTATGGTTATTCGAAAAGGATGATTTCGAAAGAGGGGTCTGAAGACGACCGGGATGTATCGATGTGGTTGTGGATAGCGGTTTTTAGTCTTGGGTTGTTTTTGCGGTTATACCACTCCACTGACTTATGCGCCTGGCCAACCCGGGATGAGGGGATCGCGTCTTTCGCGTCCTTGGAGTTTTTTAGGACAGGAAAGCCGTTTTTCTTCTCGGCCTGCGGTGAGTGGCCGCCCTTTTATGGCTGGCTTCAATATCTCTATTTTGAATGGGCAGGACCTTCCCTGAACGCTTTTTGGCGTTTTCCGTTATTTATCTCCATCGCCACCCTGCCTGTGGTTTACGCGGCGGCGAGGCAGTATTTTTCTAAGAAGACTTCATTTCTAATTTTCGGGTTAGCCTGTGTTGAGTTTTGGCCTGCCTTTTTGGGACGCTTTTCACTGTCCTATGTTCTTATCTTTTTTTGGCAGTGCTTGACCCTGGGCGTGCTGGGGTGGGCCTTTCGTCAATCCTCGCCGTCACGGGAAAAAATGGGAGCATTTCTTTTAGGCTTGGCGACGGTGGCCGGCTTTTATATTTATCCGCCGGCCTGGGCGGTAAACGCTTTATTGGTTTCGCTGGCGGCGGCGGTGTTTGGTCTGCGTCCCGGGCGGTATGGATGGTCGTTTTTGTTGGTTTTTGGATTTAGCTTTGTTCTGTTTTTAACTCCGCTTGCGATCGAGTTTCATCTTCAGGGTTATGGCGGCCATATTCGAAGTCTGTGGCCGGGCTCCGCTCTTTTGACGGTTCGGTATATATTTTTTGTCGGCTTGCCCTATCTCACCCAGATCTTCTGGGGTAACGGCGAAAATCAAATGCTATATGGGCCGGGATGGGGAGGCTTTTTAAACCCGATTTCAACGGCGCTGTTTCTTTTAGGAGTTTTTGCGATTTGGGTTTTATGGGGAACGGGCAAGGCCTGGCTTGTGGTTGGCGCGTTCTTACTCTTTTTACTCCCGGGTTTTTTCTCAAATGGCGTGGAAATGATGCGGGTGGAAAATTTAATTCCACTCCTTTTAGTGGTAATGGCATTTGGAATTCAGGCTTTAACCGCGGGGTTTAAAGCTCGATGGAAAACTATGGTTTTAGTTTTACTTCTTTTCTCCACGGGCTTTAGTTTTTATCACCTGACTGTTCCATTCGCGAATACGGTGAACCCGGGAAGTCCCCATTTTGGGGCAACCAGATCGGAAGAGTCCTTGAATAGCTATGAGGTTATTCGCTCAAAGGCACTGAAGGATGGACCGGGGCTGCTCTTTTTGGATTTTCTTTATTGTCCCTTGGATCAAACGCTATACCTGGCCACCTTCCCTTACAACGCGGGGATGAACCCTCGGCTGAAAGAAGCTAAACCGGCCTGGGCCTGTTTTTTGGTGAATATCAACTATGTACCCTTTTTAAAAAAGGAATTACCTCATGCCCAGTGGTTTGTGGTGAATCCGAAAACAACTCCCTGGGTCGGTCAATTAGTCTTGGGTGTTTTTGATTTAAATGTTGAGAACAGGGAATTGGTCGCGCGCTGGTCAAAAGCGGAGCCTGCTTTTCATCAAGTGGCTGAAACGGCGTACCAATTGCCGGTAGATGAGACGGGGGAAAGGTTGATGGAGCCTTTGGTAAAAGATTATCCCGCGATTCGGGGCGACCGCTATTTAGAGTCCGCTTTTTGGGAAGCGGTCTATTTTAACCGCTGCCGGGACAAAAAATTTCCGGAAGCCTATGAGGCGCTCTCAATGATTTTGAAACAGGGCTATCCCGCTGCGCATATCTATAACGAGATGGGCGTCTATTTTTTCGCGAAACATGATTTGAAGAAGTCTCAAAGCTCGTTTCAAACAGCGGTACGTTTGGGCGGAGATCACACCGATGCGGCTGATAACTTAAAAAGGGTTGATAAGCTGATGAAATGAGTTTGCCGGCTGTTTGTGTCTGATATATCAGGCCAGTTTTTTCAGCCAGGCGGTTAATTGCCTGGGTGATTTAAATTTTAAGTCGTAATATTTTTTGGGAATGCGGCCGCCTACAGCGACTTTGAGGCCTTTTTTTCCGATGGCTTTAAAGACCGAAATGTCGGCGATATCATCGCCCGCGCTGACGGCCAGATGATCAGGTAATTGTTTTAATAGTTTTCGAACCGCGATGCCTTTTGAAAACCCCCTGGGCATTACCTCCACCATGCTTTTTCCCTTTTGAAATGACCAGAGCCGGCCAGTGATATTTTTTCGGCATAGCTGAATATATTCTTTCTCCAGTTGCTTGATTACAGCGGGGGATAGCTTTGTGCCGCGGTAATGAAGGGTGGAGGAAAATGGTTTTTCCTCGATGTGAATACCGGGATAGGTTTGATGGAGGTCTTTGACAGCCTTCCAGATGGCAGCGGCTTCCCGGTGATATTGCTTTTCCTGTGATAGGGAAGCGAAGCGCAGACGGCCCGGAAGGTTTTGGGCCTCAAAGCCATGGGTGCCAATGATGGGAAAGTTTTTTAAACCCGACAGCCGGGTTAAAGCGGCCACATAACGGCCTGTCACAATCACCACGGCGTGTTTTTTGCGCAATTGGTAAAGCAACGCCCGTGTACTGGGGGCAAGGCGCGACTGGTTGGGGTCCTTTTTAAAGTCCGTCAAGGTACCGTCGTAATCCAAAAGAAAGAGAAGGCGGCGCGCCGCGGGAGCTATGAAAGGGCTTTTATTGTTTTTCACAGTCCGATTTTACAGAGCCGGGGCTGATTTCGGTGTGATTTTCTGGGCATTCGGCGGTCGTGGAGGAAAGGAAATCATTTTGAGGCAAAGCATGAGTGCAAGAGGACTAAAATCGATTTATAATCAACCTGGTCACTAGATAAAGCGGACGAAGGGTAAAACGAGAAACATGAAAGAAGCTCTTTCCTTTTCCGAAGAAAAAAAGTGGAAACCCATTTCGGAATTCCGCTGCCTCGTCGCGGGTATTACGGTTGATCCTCCCGGCACTAATTTTGGCCCCCGCCAGCTTTTTCATTATGAGTTCATCTGGATCATGGAAGGGGATGCCACCGTCACCTTCGACAAGCAAGTGATTAAAGCCCAGGAAGGTTCGGTTTTGCTGCGCCGCTCGGGCGTTTCAGATTATTACGAATGGTCGCCGAGCAAACACACCATGCATGCTTACGTCCATTTTGACCTGGACCCTAAACGCAGGGCCATGGTCTCCAAGAACTGGATTCCTAATTTCCGGGTAATGCCGCCCAATGATATTTTCCGTCCTCTGTTCGGTTATCTGCTGGCGTTGGAAGAAAAAAAAGAACCCTTGAAGAGCCAACTGATGATGCCGGTGTTGGATTTGATGCTCTCGAGCTATGTCACGGGAGAGGTGGCGGTAAAGTCCAAGCCCGCTAATCATCTGCCTGAATCCCTGGAACATGTTCTGGAAGCTATTCGGACCAATACGGCTCAAAATCCTCCGCCCACTATCCGCTTAAAACAATTGGCGCTGACAGCCCATACCACGCCGGAAAATCTTTGCCGGTTATTTAAAAAGTATTTAAACCTGGGGCCTCTGGAATATACCAAGCTGGCTAAATTAGACCGGGCAGCCAATCAATTGCGGCGTACCTCGCTGAGCCTCAAAGAAATCGCGCTGGCCACCGGATTTTATGACGCCTATCATCTGTCGCGGAGCTTTAAACAGATTTACGGTATCTCACCCAAAGAATTTAAAGAATCACCCTTTAGCGAGTGGCTTACACAAAAGAATCCGATTATCCGCACCTTGTATAAGCCTGAAGACTGAAACAAAGGCTTAGTTCTCCAGGTTGTTAATTTCATCCATCCTTTTCGTAATCTGATCCATAGCACGAGTCCCTATTTGAGGTACAGTTTTAGCAGAAAAGTTTTATGGTTGGCTTTGAACTCCCTGGGATTGTGGTTAACCGCGGTACAGATCCCCTACACTTAAAACCTTAAATCGTTTTGTGGTTAGATTTGCTTTCGTGTTTTTGTCTCTTTTGTGAGAACGATCTCAATTTTGTTGAAGAGTTAAAAGAGGGCTGTTTTGAAAAGAATTCAGGCCATCAATTTAAAACGATATCTTCTGTTATTGATAGCCTTGTGTTTTTGTTTTTCCAAAACTGATCTCTCGGCCCAGTGCGTCGCTTTAAGCAGCGCCTATCACTTAACCGGCACTGCGGCGGCTGGCAGCCCCAGCCCGGCCGGTGATTCGATGATCACCACCAATACGGGTACGGCGAACGGATTTACTCCCACATCAGTGCTCAGTTCCACACCGCTCTATTGGTACTCCGGGCTAATCAGCGGGCTTTATAACTCCGGAGCTTATACTTTTACGCTTTGGACTAATTCACCCGGGTCGGCCTCCAATGTAACGGTCCAATTGGGTTACAGCAATCAAGATGGTACGGGTTCGGTGGTTTTAGGCACGGCTACGGCGGACGTGAACGCCAGCGGCGCGGGAAATCACACCACTGGTTTTAACTTTAATGTCCCGGTCCTCAATTTCACCAATAAAGTTTTTTGGATTTCGATTACTCAGACCAGTGGTACGGCGGCGACCATTGTTTATAACGATGGAACTGATTTTGATTCTTTTCTTTCGACGACGGTAGGACAAAGCCCGGCCTGCCCAACCTGGACACCCACTCCTTGCGGATACACCTCGCAAACCGAAATTGACGGCACGGGCGACAAGATTATGTATATCGCCAGCCAGGGCACGGCTGACCCGGCAGGCTGGCAAAATTTAGGATTCAACGCGTCCGCCTGGTCGAATGCCGCGATTTGGACCAGCCCCACGGGAGCGGGAATCGGCGGCGTACCCTGGGCCAGCTGGGAAGCGGCGGGAACTGGCAATGGAGCGGACAAAGAGTTAGTGCTTCACTCTTTTACTATTCCAGCAGGTGCTATCGGTATTTCTGGGACGCTCAGCATGGCGGTGGACGACAACAGCACTTCTTATATGAATGGAACACTCATTCAATCCGATTCTCCCGAGTCCACCTTTGTGAGTAATCAGACGGTGCGAACCTTTGCGATTCCGGCGGGTTCCATGACGACAGGCAGTAATGTGTTGGCGATTGAAAACGGCGATTCGGTTCCGGTCTTTTTGGGTTACGACTTTCAGCTGGTTATTTACTACACCATTCCCTGCGTCACACCGACAAATACCTGGACTTCGACGCCTACGCCAACCCACACCAACACCAAAACGGCCACGCCTACACCGACCTTTACCAATACCAACACGAATACAGACACCAGCACTTTTACGAATACCGCGACCAATACGGCTACCAAGACCGCGACTTCTACTTTTACCCAGACCTTTACCAGCACCAACAGTTCTACTTTCACCAATACGGCCACCATGACTTCCACGAATAGCCAGACCAATACGGTGACTTCAACCGCCACGGCTACTTTCACCAATACGCTGGTTAATACGGTGACTCATACCAATACCTACACCAATACAGCCACATCGACTTTTTCCAATACTTACACCAATACGGCAACTGCCACCGCTACGGCTACTTTTACTAATACCCTCATCAATACCGCGACGCAGACAAATACTGACACCAACACGGCCACGTCCACTTTTAGCCCTACCTATACCAATACGGCGACGCCGACTGTCACCGCGACATTTACCAATACCTTTATGAACTCGCCTGCTTTCACGAATACATTTACGGATACGGATACCCCGACCTATACCAATACGGCCACGATGACTTTTACGAATACGGTGACCAGCACTTTTACCTCGACGCCGACAGAGACGATGACTTTTACCGCCACGCCTACGGCCACTTTTACCAACACACATACCATGACCGATACGCCTACGATGTCTAACACACCCACCCGAACCTTTACCAACACAGATACTCCGACAACTACCAATACATTCACTTCAACCTTTACACCCACCATCACGCCGACCTTTACCTGGACGTTTACTGCGACGCCTGTGGGCGCTTTTACAGTGAGAGTGAATGTGTATAACAGCGCGGGGGAAGTGGTGAAAACGATTGAGGTAGTTCACTTTGCCCAGCCGGTCAACAGCCTTTCGATGCCGGCAGGCGATGTGATTACGACTTTGACTGGAACGGGTAGTACGGTTCAGCTTTATTTCGAGGGTGTGCTAATCGGAAGCTGGGATGGGTCCAACAATAGCGGTGATCCTGTCTCGAACGGCGCCTACGAGGTGAAGGTGGATAATATCGACCCTTCCGGTGTGGTCACCAGCGTGTCCCACCAGGTGATCGTGAACCGCAATTTATCCCAGGCCGCCGCGAACATTTTTAACTCATCCGGGGAGATCGTGAAAAGACTTTATCAAACAGTGAGCAACTCCACTGGTGCGGAAATGACGAATGTCAATTTGAGCTCGAATGTTTTGAGTCCGGGTGTTTCCAAATTCTCTGGTAAGGTCGGCGTCGTTCAAATTTTAGTGATGACCTCAGGTTCACCGGTGACGCTGTCGTGGGATGGGACCAGCGACGCGGGCAATGTGGTGACGCCCGGCGTTTATGTCATCGAGGTTCATTGGAATAACGGGCAGGGAAGTTTGCTTGATATTACCCGCGATATTTTAGTCGCGCCCGATGCGGGCAGCGGAGCGGTGGTGGCCAGGCCTAATGAGCTCATCAGCGACAAAGGAACCATGACGACGATCTTTGATGGAGCGGCTGTGGCTAACGCGTCTTCGTTAAAAGTTGAGATTCATACACTGACAGGTCAATTGGTCTCGGTGGTTTCTAACTTGCCCGGAACCTTAACGGCCCCCTGGAACGCTTCGGGATCCGCCAGCGGTATTTATATTGCCGTAGTGAGTGTGTTAGATGGACAGGGAAATACGATTCATCAGCAAAGATTAAAGGTGCTGGTAGTTCACTAAAATTCAAATGTTTGAATCATTGTTTTCGACCGTTTATTTTGGGTTTTTTGCTGTTTTTGGGGTTTGGAAATGGGCATCAATATCTTCCATGCCTTTCATAATCCCATCGTTAGTGATTTTCCTAAAATCGGTTACAGTTTTCTCGATGAACCTTGCAGGGTTCATATGTAAAACCAAATAGGACAAAGAATGAAACTATCATTCATCCAAAAATCGATTTCCTACACAACGTCCTCGAAACGTTTTTTGTTCTTCGCACTCCTCCTCCTTTCTTTCTTCAGCGCCTCTATGGCCCAAGCTCAGTGGACTCTTACCTGGAGTGATGAATTCAACGGCCCGAACGGCAGCGCTCCTGATCCAACCAAGTGGACTTACGACACGGGTATCAACCAGCCTAATGGTGAAGTGGAAAATTACACGAACTCCAGGAACAACTCCTATATGGATGGCAGCGGCCATCTGGTCATCCAAGCTTTGGACCCGGGCGGCAATAACGGCGCGATGGGGAGCTATACTTCGGCCCGCATGAAAACCCAGGGGTTGTTCAACCAAGCCTACGGCAAGGTTGAATGTTCCATGCAGCTGCCCGCGGGCGGTACGGGTATCTGGCCGGCTTTTTGGATGTTGGGTCAGAACATCGGTTCGGTGGGGTGGCCGGCTTGCGGCGAGATCGACATGATGGAAGATGGTCTGCCCTGGTCGAATACTATTATTGGCGGTCATATGCACGGGCCTGTGAGCGGCGGCGGCGACTATAACGGCGGCGCGGGCATCGGCGTGAATACCAGCCTTCCCAGCGGTACGGTTAACAGCGGCTTCCATACTTACGGCTGCCAATGGAGCCCGAACCAAGTTCAGTTCTATATTGACGGCAGTATCTACCTCACCGAAACCCCGGCCCAAATGCCGGGCGGCGGTACTTGGGCATTCAACCATCCCTTCTTCATTCTTCTCAACCTGGCTATCGGCGGTATCTCGGGAAGCCCGACGGGGTCGTCCTTTCCTCAACAGATGTTGGTGGATTATGTCCGCGTTTATAAATTGACCAATAACGGCACTTCTCCTTATGGCGGTACGGCGGTGAACATTCCCGGCACCATCCAGGCCGAAAATTACGACACCTATAACGATGGTAATGATCCAGCCCAACCGGGTACGGGTTTCGCTTACAACGCTTTAGCGGCTACCAACACCAGCGGTCAGTACCGCACCGGTGAGTCGATGAGCGTTGAGGCTTGCAGTGACGCGGGCGGCACCTACGATGTGGATTACACCAGCCCGGGCCAGTGGCTGCAATACAGCATCAATGTGACCACCGCGGGTAACTATAATTTGACCGCCCGTGTGGCCAGCAGCGGTCAGGGCGGTACTTTCCATTTTGCTTTGGATGGAACGACCATTACGGGTGAGATGACTTGTCCCGATACGGGCGGCTGGCAAAATTACGTGGATGTGACCGCGACCGGCATCAACCTCACGACCGGCTCTCATAAATTGCTTTTGGTTGAAGACACCATGGGTACGGGCAACGCGGGCGTTTGTAATTTCAACTATATCAATCTGGCGATGGCGAACCCTCCGACAGCAACGCCCACCTTTACGCCGGTGGTTTCTTCTTCCTGGAGAGTGGTGGCGGGCGGCCCCGCCCATACGGATTGCAATAGCAACAATTGGGCGGCGGACGAAAACTTCAATGGCGGCACTGGCGCTACCACCGCTAATACGATCACGGGTTCAACGCCTTGTTCCAGCGACCAGGCGCTTTATCAGGACCAGCGCTATGGCAGCAGTTTCAATTACAGCTTTAATGTTCCTGCCGGCTCTTATCAAGTCACTTTAAAATTCGCCGAAACCTACTCGGGCGATTTCGCCGCTGGCGACCGTGTTTTTAATGTGGCGATTAATGGCACCACGGTTTTATCTAACCTGGACGTTTATGGAACAGTCGGGGCCAATACCGCGCTGGATAAGGTTTTCAACAACATCGCCCCATCGGGCGGGGTGATTACCATTCAATTTACCGGTACCAGCAGCGCGGATACCAACGCGGATGTTTCTGCCATCCAAATTATTCCTCAGCCCGCTACGCCCACTAAAACGCCCACTTTTACTCAAACTTTCACAGCTACCACGACGCCTCCGGTTTGCGCGTCCTGGATAGTGAATGGCAGCGCGTCATTGGGCACTGCGGTGACTTTGACCACCGCGACCAACAGCGTGACGGGGTCAGCCTGGAATGCCACCAAGATTGATTTGACGAAGAACTTTAATATGACTTTCAAAGCCTATTTTGGAGCGGCTGGCGGAGCGGACGGCATCGACTTTGTTTTGCAGAATGACCCCCGGGGAACAGCGGCTCAGGGAAGCGGCGGCGGTAGTAAGGGTTATTCAGGAACGGGAATGGTTACGCCCTCCATGGCATTCGACCTGGAAACTTATGGTAGCAACGGCACCTTGCAGGCGTTGGAAAATGGCAGCACTACTAATACTTGCACTTATGTAGCGGGAACCTGTCCCTATGTTTTCCCATCCAACATCTCTAATTCGGCGGAACACACCTATCAGGTGGCCTGGAGCGCGGCCGCAAAACAATTGATGCTGATTGTGGATGGTACGGTGGTGATGGTTTATAACCGCGATCTGGTGGCTTCGGTCTTTGGGGGAAACAGCAATGTTTACTACGGCTTCACGGCGGCTACGGGAGGATCAAACAACCTCCAATACATATATGAAGTCAGCTGTGTGAACGCGACTCCGACCTTTACCTCTACTTTTACACCGACCTACAGCAACACGACCACCGCTACTAAAACAAGTACGCCTACTGCCACCATCACCAATACTTATTCCAGCACGGCCACTAGCACCAATACGGCCAGCGCAACACCTTCTAATACCGCGACAACCGTATTCACCTCGACTTCGACATCCACATCTTCGCCTACCAAAACCTATACCTCTAGCCCGACCGCGACTTATACCAACTCGAACACAGCCACGGCGACCAATACCAACAGCGCGATTTCTACCGCGACCTTTACTTCGACTCCTACATTGACCTTCAGCTTTACCATCACTAATACGCCGGCGGGTAGCTGGACCGCGGTGAATACGGCGACTGCCACAGTTTCAAACACCTTTACTAACACTGCCACCCCTACCTCAACTTCAACTAATAGCTTTACTCCGACATTCACTCCCTCGTCCACCCAGACGCTGACTCCGACCAACACGGTTCAAAATACGGCCACGACCACGGCGACTAATACGTTAACCCGCACCGCTACCGCGACTTTGACAAACAGCCTGACGCCGACCAATACGGGAACCAGCACCGCCACACCCACCTCTACCTATAGCGCCACATCGACGACTACCAAAACACCGACCAGCACCTGGACGAATACGCCGACTTGGACCTTCACCGCGACACTGACCTTTACCAGGACACAGATGCCCGTGGCGACAGCGACCTTTACGTCCACCCCGACCCGAACTCCCGTACCGCCTACGGCCACACCCACAGCCGTCAGCGGTTGCGCCGGTTTACCAAATTGGAATGGAAACTTTGTGGCTTATTCCACGGGACAAAAGGTGGATTACAACGGCGAGATTTATCAATGTATTCAGGCGCACACGTCTGAACCTAATTGGATGCCCCCGGTGGTTCCAGCTCTCTGGAAAGATTTGGGCGCTTGCGGATCCTCGCCGGCTCCGGCATTAGCGGCGGCTTCGCCGGTGGTTTTCCCCAATCCGGCGACTTCCTCGACGGTGACCCTGCAATTGCCGGTGTCGAACGCGACTAATGTGACAGTCCAGGTTTACACGGTGGCTTTCCGTGAAATTAAAACCATTACACAGGCTCAGGTGATAGGAAATACCATGACGATCGCGCTAATGGACAAAGCGGGCAGCCAATTGGCGGATGGACTTTATTACTTCACCATTCAAGCCAACGGCCAACACTGGACGAATAAGGTGCTGGTTTTACGCTGATTTAAATCGGTTGAATTCAATCAAATGGCCGATTTTGGCCAATTTTTTCCATTCTTTTGATAATCCCATCGTTAGTCTTTTTGGCCAATTCGGGTACAGTTCCTGCGTAAACCTTGAAGGGTTTATACTGATAACTGAACGGGACCCGCATGCCATCATTTTTGTCTAAAAAATTATCGATGTTTTCGGTCCACTCAAATCGTTTTTGGCTTTCCCTCTCCTTAACAGCCCTGATATGTACAACCTTTACCTCAACTGTTCTCGCTGACTATACATGGGAAGAAGTTCCCAGCGGTTATGGTTTGGCCTGGAGCGACGAATTTAACGGCTCGGTCGGCAGCGCGCCCAATAGCGCCAATTGGAGTTATGAAACCGGCGCGGGCGGCTGGGGTAATAATGAAAAAGAGAATTACACGACCAGCACGAACAACTCACAAATTATTACCGACGCGAATGCCACGGATGGGAAAGCTTTAGGCCTCATTGTTTTAGATCCGGGTGGTAACAACGATGTGGCGGGGAGCTACACATCCGCCCGATTGAACACCAACGGTAAACAAACTTTTCAATATGGCTACATGGAAGCCCGCGCCCGTATGCCTTACGGCCAGGGTATCTGGCCCGCTTTTTGGATGTTAGGCACGAATATTGGAACCGTCGGCTGGCCCGCCTGCGACGAAATTGACATCATGGAAAACATCGGCCAGTCGGGTGACCAGGCCAATAACCACGGTTCGCTGCACGATGGTAATGACACGACTCAAATTTTCACCTTAACAGGCGGACAGCTTTACCATAATGCCTATCACACCTATAGCGCTCTGTGGCAGTCCAATGAGATTCAGTTTTTTGTCGATGGCAACTTGTATGAGACGGATACTCCCGCCACGCTCAGCAATAACTGGGCTTTCAATCATTTCAATTATTTTCTTTTGAACTGCGCGGTTGGCGGCAGCTGGCCGGGTGAACCGGATGGTACCACTTCTTTTCCCCAGACGATGTATGTGGATTATGTTCGGGTTTATCAAACCGGTTTTGCCACACCAACGCCGGTCGTTCAATCGAACTGGCGGGTGCGCTGCGGCGGGGATAATTACACCGACACCCAGGGGAATCTTTGGGTCGCGGACACAAACTTTACGGGCGGCTGGCCAGGCTCTACGGGCACGGCTATCTCGGGAGCTTTACCGGCGGCGGGGGATCAAACGCTTTATCAATATGAACGCTATGGCAATACAACGGGCGGGGAAACGCTCACATACACCTTTAATGTACCGGCGGGTTATCCCTACAACGTAACACTGAAGTTTTCTGAAGACTATTACACCGGCGCGGGACTGCGAAAATTTAATTACGCCATCAATGGCGTGACTGAAGCGACTAACTTTGATATTTTCGCTGACGCTGGCGCGGCTTTTAAAGCGGACGATAAGGTTTATAACAATATTGCACCCGATGGAAACGGGCAGATAGTGATTCAGTTCACCCAGGGAGCCGCGGACAATCCGAAAATTGACGCCATACAGATTTTGCAGGTGCCCCACACGGCAACGCCGACTTTCACCAATACGGCGACTTCTACTTTTAGCTCGACCAAAACCTTAACGCCGACCAATACGGTGGCTGTCACCTCCACCTATACAGGAACGCCTACTTTTACGGCCTCTAATACGTTTTCTTCCACGGCGACCGTCACTAAAACGCTGACCTTTACTAACACGCCGGCCTTTACCTCGACCTACACGGGAACGCCCACTTTAACCGCGTCCAATACCTACACGTCTACTTTGACCCCAACCAATACAGCGGCTTTAACCGCGACCTTTACTTTAGCGTTCACCAACACGGCTACGGGGACGCCCACTATGACTTTTACGGGAACGGTGGCCACTTCGACCTTTACCTTGACGCCTTCCGCGACCGATACCCTGACCGCGACCTCGACGCCAAGCTCTACATTTACGGCAGCCAATACGTCTACCTTTACCTCAACTCAGACCCTGACACCAACGCCGAGTTTTACGGCTACCGCCACAACAGCCCTAACCGCTACGCCGACTTATACTCCGACCAGCTCAACGGTGATCGCTAACGGCTTGTGCAAACGCGTGGTGGCTTATTACACCGGATGGACCAGCGGCAGCTACAGCGCGGCGCAGGTGCCTTATACCAAATTGACGCACATCAACTACGCCTTCATCATTCCCACGGGTACCACGGGCGCTTTGGATACTTCTGGTTTTAACACGACTGATGGCGCCAGCCTGATTACCAATGCCCATGCCAATGGGGTAAAAGTTCTTATCTCGGTCGGCGGCGCGACGGGCTCGGCTAATTTCTCCGCGATCGCGGCGACCTCGACTTCTCGAAATAATTTCGCCACGCAGGTTTATAACTTCTGCGTCGCTCATAATTTTGACGGGGTTGATATCGATTGGGAATTTCCGCAGAGCACCGCGGATAAGGCGAACTTTGATCTCCTTTTGCAGGCTTTAAGAACCCAAATGCCTTCGCCCTATTTGATCAGCGCCGCGCTTTCGCCGGACAGTTATTACGACGGCTTCCTCGATTTGGCGACGATGAAGAACTATATGGATTTCTTCAACATCATGGCTTACGACTATCACGGCAGCTGGACGAATCACTCGGGCCATGTGGCACCGCTGTTCCAGGCGGCGGGTGAAGCGGCTTTTGGCCATACCAACGCTAATACGGCTTACGCGGTGAGCTACTTTACGGGGCAGGGTGTTCCACCTTCGCAGATTAACTTTGGATTGGCCTTCTACGGTTATAGCTTTAATACCTCGGATATTTATCAATCCTGCGGCGGCAATTGCGCGACCAATACTTATACCTACGCCCAGATTTATTCGATGATGAGCGGCTGGAGCTACTACTGGGATAATTTGGCCCAGTCGCCTTACTTGCTCAATGGAACGACAACCTTATCTTTTGACGACCCCCGGTCGGTTAGCGCCAAAGCCAATTACGCTTTAAACAACGCCAATCTGGGCGGTGTGTTTATGTGGGCTTTGAACGACGACTATATCGGCCCGGGCAACCAGCCGCTGTTAAATCAAATGGTTCAAGAAGCGTCGCTTTGCGGCAGCGCTACTCCGACGCCCTATCCTTCCACTACGCCTTTCCCCACGAACACGGCCACGATTACACCGACGCCCTGGATCGCCACCAGCTACCGCATTAACGCGGCGGGCCCTAACTATACGGATGGATCGGGCAATCTCTGGATGGCGGACAGCCAATATATAGGTGGAACCGCGGCGGCCCCAATTGGAAACAACATCACGAATACATCGGATAAAACCTTGTATCAAACCGAACGCTACGGCAGCCCCTTCAGTTATGTGCTGAAAGCTCCTGTGGGTTCTTATCAAGTAACGTTAAAGTTCTCTGAAAATTACTGGAGCGCCGCGGGAAGCCGCGTGTTTAACGTGTCGATCAATGGCGCGACGGTATTGACGAACTTTGATATTTTCGCCGACGCGGGCGGCCAATTTATCGCGGACGACAAGGTGTTCAACAACATTACCTCCAACGGCGCCATCACGATTCAATTCGGCCCGGCCAGTAAAGACATGGCCAAGGTGGACGCTATTCAGGTCATTCAACAGCCGCCGACTGCGACCGCTACTCCGACCAAAACGAATACGCCGACCTATACTTTGACGCCGACAATTACCTTGTCGCCGACCTTTACCCCCACCTATCCGCCTGGAACTTATACGCCCACCGCTACCTTTACACCGACCAATACACCGCCATCTTTCACGCCCACCCTGACGACGACTTGGACCGGTACGGCGACCGCGACTGGAACTCCGACAACGCAGATTAGCGTTACTAAGCCGGTGGTAGCGCCGAACCCTGTGACGGGCAATGGCCAAACAGTTACGCTTTGGGTGAATAACCCGACCATTGGCAATTTGCACGTGAAGCTCTTTACCATCGCGTTCCGCGAGGTGAATGAGCAGGTGTTTAATCATGTGGCGGCGGGAGTAACGGGATTGACTATTGATCTACATGACAAACGCGGCAATCAACTGGCCGATGGGCTTTATTACATTGTGGTGGATGGAAATATCGCGCGCGGTATGACCAAACTGCTGATCCTTCGTTAAACCAAAACCTTAATTATTTGGGCGCCGGGCCGGTCGATGACCGGACGATCAGCTTTGTGGATTCATATTGCTGAGAGGGAACGAAACCTTCCGGACTTTTAATCTGACTGATTAAAAGTCGGGTGGCCGCGGCGCTGAGGCCTTCCATGTCCTGACGGATAGTCGTCAGTGAGTAGGGCGCCACCGAAACCGCGGGAATGTCGTCGTAACCGGCGATACTGATATCTTTTCCTACCTTTAACCCAGCTTCGGTCACGGCGTCCCAGGCACCCATGGCCAGCATGTCATCGCAGGCGTAAATGGCGGTGGGTTTTTCAGAAAGTTTCAGCAGCTTTTTCATTTCGTCATAACCGTTGTGCTTAATAAATCCATCGCTGGGAACAATAAAGTTTTTTGGAACCGAAAGGCCGTGTTTGGCCATGGCGTTTTTAAAACCTTCCAGCCGGTCTTTGGCGTTTTGAACATTGTGAATGGGACCGGCCAGGCAGGCGATTTTTTTATGCCCCAGATTAATTAAATGCTCCACCATCATTTCGCTGGCTTCAATGTTATTGGTGTCCACGAAGGAAATGTCGGGGCTTTGAGCGCGGTGGCCCACCATGACCACCGGAGTGGATTGACGGCTTAGCTCTAAAAGATGTTTTTCCTCCAGGCTGGGAGAAATCATCAGCACGCCGTCCACATTGTTCTGAAATACCCTGTCCACGATTTCCTGCGGATCTGGAATACCGACTAAAAAATTAATGAGAAGCCCTAAGTTGTGGCTTTGAATCACCTGAGTCGCGCCCACCAAAATACCGTTGTACCAATCGCTTTTAAAATTAACAGGGAAGTTGTTAATGTGAAAAAAGATCTCGATTAAGTTTGTGCGGTTGCTGACCAAACGCCGGGCGCTGATGTTGGGTTTAAAGTTTAGCTCTTTAATGGCTTCCAGAACTTGAAGTCTGGTTTTTTCCGTGACGACGGAATTTTTTTTATTGAGAACCCTGGAAACAGTCGCGATGGAAACTTTTGATTTACGCGCGACATCGTAGATGGTGGCGGGTGGTGTCGGTTTTTTGGGGGTCATATGATATTGACGTTTTCATGTACAAAATTGATTTGGGTCATTATTGGTCAATAAAGGTGTGGGTCAATCCAAAACAAAATAGTGACTAAAGTATGACAAGAAAGTGTGAGGAATGATCTGGGTTAACTGATTAACCTAGCGTTCACTTCGGTTTGACACCCCCTACCAGTACTGGTAGTTTTGATGGAACAGCAACGCGCTTGGAAGCGCTTTATTGCTGAGGATGTAAGCGTTTACAAGTTTTTGTGAATGGGCTTGCGTCGGAACAACTTAAAACGATTTTAATGCGCTCTTGAAGGAGGCCCAGCCTTAAATGTTCAATCGGTTGTTTGTTTTTTTAGCCACCGCCTTCTTTTCTACCACCATACCCACCATATTCCCGCTCTCCAAGCTTCCTTCCAAAGGTTGGTTGAATTCCATTCTGGATTATTTCTCTTTTTCTTTTGGTCTTACTAAAAACGTTTCGTGGATGTGCCTTGATCTTATTCAGGGGAAAGGAGTTCAAAACGTTTGATGCTGAAACATCAAAATAAAATTCATTTCTTTTTACTGGGCCTTTTGGTTTTGATCTTGCCCGGTCTATCCATGGCGCAAGTTCCCAAAGCCACCGCGGTAGGCCAGCCGGCGAGCTCGGCCGCTTGTCATGTTTTGGTTCTCTATGACAATACGCAAGCCTATTCCTCTGGCATCGCGACGGGAAGCCAGGGGGTTGATGACTTTTTGACCAGCGCCGGTTCTTTTACGAACGGCGCCTTTTTTCAATCCACTTACGCGGGCTACGGTTTTAACTTTACGGTCGACGCGGTCGCGGTTCCGGGCAGCTACAACAGCGGCAAAACCTGGACCAGCGGTTCCAGTGTTTCGTCTTTAGCGCCGATGGCTATCACGCCGCAAAACTACTGTATGGTTTTTGATCTGCGCTTTTCCCAATGTAACTACAACGATTACAGCGGCACACCCCAGGGCAGTCCCTGCCAGGCTCCCATCCCTGGTAACGAAACCGCCGCGGAAGATACCATCACCAGCGCGGATGATACGGTTTACGCGGCCTATGTTTCTCAGGGCGGCGGACTTTTTATTTTGGGCGATAACTTTTATGACCCAAGTGCGCACGCCGGAGCGGGATACGAAGAAGGTTTCATTACCCGCATGGAAACCATGTACAAAATGGTGAACACGGTGGCCAGCACGGGTGTAACCCAAAACGCTTTTCAGGTGGTGGGCGGCGCGAATTCCAACGATAACGTGGGCGCGGTCGGCAATCCTTATGGTATTAACACCAACGTGTCAAACCTAGTGGGTATGGGCTACTCGCTGGGTGCGGTTTATCCAGGGCCGGTGATCGGCGTGGGTTCGGCTCAGGTTTTCGCCCAGGAGCAGGATTTCAGCGAGCCGATGGGGTTAGCCTGGCAGGGCGCGGCGTTGAAGGCGGGCTATGCAGGCTCGATGATTTATTGGGCTGACTCTAACGTGATGAATATTTTTGCCCTGAATAGCGGTAACGGCAACTTCGCCTACTTCCTGAGCAACATGGCGACCTTCCTGGATCACGGTACCTGCTGCGGCGCTACACCGACGCCGACCAATACGGCAACTAACACCCCGACGAAGACCCCGACCAATACCTTTACTCCTTCGCCTACCTTTACGAACACGCCGACTAAAACCTTTACGAGCACCTTCACGAATACCTTTACCAGTACGCCGACCCCGACCAATACGGATACCAGAACCTTCACGGCGACTTTTACCAATACCTTTACCAGCACTTATACCAATACTTTCACCAAGACTTTTACCGCCACCTTTACGAATACCTTCACCAATACCCTGATGAACACCGCCACCTATACCAACACCTTTACCAATACGCCGACCAATACTTTTACCAAGACTTTTACGGCCACTTTTACGAACACCTTTACTAATACTCTGATGAATACGGCTACCCTGACCAACACCTTTACCAATACGCCGACCGCGACCTATTCCAACACGTTCACCAAAACCTTTACCGCTACCTTTACCCCGACTTACACCAACACCTTTACTTCGACTTTTACCAATACGGCTACTAATACGCTGGTGAATACGGGAACTAACACAAATACCTTTACGAATACCCCGACGTTTACTTTTTCCAGCACGCCGACTAAGACGCCGACCGCGACCTTTACGGCTACTTTTACCAATACCTTCGTGAATACACCGACCTTTACCGATACTTTCACCAACACGTTTACGCCAACCGCAACCGACACTTTAATGAATACCGCGACTTTTACAGATACCTTTACCAGTACAGCCACACCTACTTTTAGCAATACCACCACCGATACCTTCACCTTTACGCCGACGCCTACGGACACCAATACTTTTGTGAATACCCCCACTCACACCAATACCTTTACGGATACGGCCACCAATACCTGGACCGCGACTAATACCAGCACCTATACGCTGACGCCTACCAGCACGGCTACCCGCACCCAAACCAACACCTTTACCTTCACCGCCACCCCAACCCGAACCTTTACGGATTCGCCGACGTTAACCTTTACCAATACGGCGACCAGTACACCCAGCTTCACTTCCACCCCGACCACCAGCATTGGATTATCCAAAAAGGTCTCTGAAAGCCAGGCTCACGCGGGTGACTCTTTAACTTATTCCATCGCGGTCACGGTGTCGGGCAATAGCGCCAGCGGGTTAGTGGTGACAGACACTCTGCCGGCGGGTGTGACTTTCTCAGGATTCTCAACCTCGAACCCTGTGGCGGGAAGTTTTAACGCTTCCACGGATGTTTTGAGCTGGACGATGCCGTCGCCTTTGGCGCCCGGTGTTTATACGCTGACTTATCAAACCGCGGTGAATGGTTTTGTGGCCGCGGACACGGTGCTTTTGAATAAGGCCCAGTTGACCGAAGCTGGATCACTTTTGCCGATCAATGTCAGCGCTCCGGTGACGGTGATAGGAACCTTTACGGTCAAAGTGAATGTCTATAACAGCGCCGGGGAAGTGGTGAAGAGTATTTTGATTAAGGCCTTCTCGGCGCCGGTGAATAACATTTCGCTGGAGTCCAGCAATACCATTACTTCTCTTAAAGGCCCGGGCAGCACGATCGAGCTTTTCTACAACGGTTTTCTGATCGGCACCTGGGATGGAACCAATAATTCGGGATCGCCTGTTTCCAATGGAAGCTACGTGATCCAGGTAGACAACGTCAGCGGTTCAGGCATCGTGACCAGTGTTTCGCAAAAGGCCATCGTGAGCCGCAGTTTGTCGAATATCTCCGCGAATGTTTACAACTCCGCGGGTGAAGTGGTCCGCGTCTTGTATTCGGTGGTCGACAATCCGATGGGCGCGACGATGAGCAACGTCAAATTAAGCTCGGATGTGCTCAGGCCTAGCTTGACCGCTTCGGCTCCAACGGGCTCTGAGAGGTCCAACCAGGCCACGATCGTGATTGAGACATCTGGAACTCCCGTGACTTTAATTTGGGATGGAACGACCAACGGCGGATCGCTGGTGACGCCGGGTGTTTACAGCATTGAGGTTCATTGGAATAACGGCAGCGGCGAAACCGCCGATATTAGCCGTGAAATTGTGGTGCTGTCTGACTCGGGCGTTAGCGCGGCGGCCATCGCCCGTCCCAACGTGCTCAATAAGATCAATGGCATGAGCACGACCTTTGACGCGCGATCTGTACCGAACGCTTATTCCATCAAAGTTCAGATTTACACCGTCACCGGTGAGCTGGTGAAAACCCTGACTTCGGGCGGCGCGGTGGAAACCGCCTGGGACGCTTCGGGTGTGGCCAGCGGTATTTATGTTGCCTCGGTTGAGATAGACGACGCCAACAGCGGAGTCATTAATCGGCAAAGGTTGAAAGTTTTGGTAATGCATTAATTGGCGGTGGGGTTAGCGGTGCCGTTGTGCAGGGGCTGAAAACGTTTTCGGCCATAAAGATAAAATTCGGAGGATGGGATGACTAAGAAAGTACTGATGCTGGCGGGAATGATTCTACTTTTGAGCGGGTTCTCAAAAGTGTTGGCTTCGCCCAACTACGTCATCGCGGCTTACGCTCCGGGATGGAATTCCAACACGAGCTATAATTTCGTGGGGAATTATCAAACCGCCATTCCCTGGTCCACTTTATCCCACGTTTATTTCGCTTTCGCGACTGTGGGTGGAACAGCGGTGCATCTGTCGGATCCCAACGCTATCGCGGCGGGTCTTTGCAGTTACGCTCATGCCAACGGGGTTCGCTGCTACCTCTCAGTAGGTGGAGCTTCCGGCAACAACTGGCCGACGGACACCACGAATGACGCGAACTGCTCCACACTGGCGCAAAATATCGCGAACCTTTTAACCGCGACCGCGGGAGTGACCTTTGACGGTATCGATATCGACTGGGAAGTTCCTAACACCGGCGCGCCCGCCCAGAGCGCCTTTTTCGCGGGGCTCATCAATAATTTGCGGACGGACTTAAACGCGAAAACGCCTGGACTGGCCAAGTCGGGCAAGTACCCTACTGAATCCAATGTGGGTTTGAGCATGTACCTGGAGGCCGGCTATTACGTTTGCGATTACAGCAGCTTGTCCTCGGCTGTCGCTAATTTGGATTGGTGTACGCAGAGCGGCTATGACATCAACATTAATGTGGGCGGCGATATTTATCAGGGAGCTTTGACCGAACCCACCTATTCTTTTACGAACTGCGTGAGTCAATCCGTACTGGCGGGTATATCGGAAGTGGCTGGCTTTTTTAACTCCTACAGCGGAAGCCAGATTCCTTATAACAAAATGATTTTGGGGATGCCTTTATATGCCCGCAACTCGAACGGGTCGGCCACTCAGCCTGACGCTGTGGTGGGGACCGGAACTTTTGGGTCTTACGATACGACCCGCTGTGAATGCCCCACAACTTATGGCGGCGTTTCTTACGGCGTGGATACGGCTCAATCCTTTTGCGACAAAATCAACTGGGCTCTCGGAAAAGGTTACCGCGGTATAGGAATGTGGGATCTGGGACAGGGTCTGCCGACCAACGCCAATTCGATGACGACCAGTATTTGGAACGTCCTGAACGGCACTAATAGCTGCGTTACGGTTTCGAACGGCTGCGGCGCCAGCACTTGTACGCCTACGGTGACTCCGACAGGAACTCCCTCCTGCGGTACGGTCATTTCTAATATGGAAAACGGATTAACTCAAAATAACTTATTGGGACAATGGAGCGATTACGTGCCCACAGGTACGACGGCCACCATGACCAATACTATTAATGACGGATTGAACGGATCGGTTTATGGAATGAGGATGAGCGGCGCTACGACTATCAGCAATACGGCCACTTTTAATACGGGTTTGGCTTTGGCGCCAGGCACTTATAACGCTTCTTCGGCAGGGCAGAGCGGTATCGTTTTCTCAGTCCGGGTAGACCAATGGACGGGAACCAGCCAGCCCGCGACTATTTTGGTGGAAATGCAAATTACCGGCTCCTCGGGAGCGGAATATTCGACGACTGTCGTGGTACCAGCCAGCTATGTGGGCAATGGAACGTTTAAATCGGGAACGACCTACCATGCCACGGTTTTCTTTAGCTCTTTCAGCTGGGTGGGCTGGGGAACGGCGGGAACCAATCCCATGACGACCAACGCTTTGTACCTGCTCACTTTCGCGGCGCAGCCTTCAGCGTCTGTGAATTTCAATTACGACATGACCGTGGACGATATTTACTTTAGCTGTCCGCCCACGCCCACCTTTACCCCGACATCGACGGCGACGGCGACGTTTACCAGTACGCCCAGCCCGACGAAGACCTCGACGTCTACCTTTACCAATACGCCGACGAATACGACGGCCATGACTTCGACCTTTACGTTTACGCCCAGCAATACGGCGACTCAAACAAGGACGAATACGGCGACTTTTACGTCTACTGCCAGCAACACTTCGACCAATACTTTGGCGGCGACGTCGACCTTTACGTCAACGGCAACGCAGACCTTCACTCATTCGCCGACGGTAAGCAGTACCTTTACCAGTACGGCTACCAATACGGATACGAAGACGGAAACCAGCACTTATACGAATACGTCAACGGCGACAATTAGTAATACGCCGACGATTTCTCCTACGGTTACCAATACCAGTACGGGTACTCAGGCGCCTACGGGAACCTTTACCAATACGCCGACACTGACTTTCACGGCTTCCGCTACGGCGACGCCTAGCAACACGGTGACGGTGGTTAATACGGCAACCAGTACCTTTACACTGACGCCCACGAATACTTTTAGCTCGACCATCACCAATACACCTAATGGGCCTACCTTTACCTTTACCAACACGCCCACGGCAACGATGACCCGGACGAATACGAATACGGCAACGAATACTGTGACGGCCACAGCGACCCTCACTTATTCCAGCACGATTACGAATACGCCCAATGGTCCTACGGCTACCTTTACGAATACGGCGACCGTAACAGACACCTATACGGTGACTAGTACGGCCACGTTAACCCATACCAATACGGTGACGGATACGGCGACGGTGACCAACACTTTCACCAATACCTTTACACCGACCCACACCTTTACCTTTACCTCGACGCTGACCTTTACGCCGACGCCGACTCTGTCCAATACGCCGACCGCGTCCTGGACGGCGACCAGCACTTATACGTCGACGTTTACGCAAACAGTGACGAATACAGTGACCAAAACCTTTACGCCGACCGCGACGTCAACACAGACGCTGACGTTTACGCCGACGACTACCTTTTCGGCCACGCCGACGGCGATTAACCAAAACCGGGTTTCACCGCCATTTCCCAATCCGGCTTCCACCGGACCTGTGGAGATTGACGTGACCACGCCCACTTCCGCTTCGATTGAAATGGAAGTGTTTACCACGGCCTTCCGTAAAGTTTTGACGAGGCATTACACGGCGAACGTCAGCACGGGTCAATTTGGCACCTTGACGGCGCTTCAGTGGGACTTGCGGGACATGATTGGAAAGAATGTGTCTAACGGTCTTTACTATGTCCGCGTTAACATTACGGGTGTTCAAAGTTCCTCAAAGATTGTGAAGGTTTTGATCTTGAGGTAACCCAACAGGGGACAGGGCGGTGAGAGCTTCGGCTTTCACCGCCTTTTTTATTTAGGGGATTAAAACAACTTTGCCGTGAGCGCCCGGAGCCGCGATATCTTGAAGAGCCTGGACCGCGTCTTTGAGGGGAACTTCTTTGCCGATGATGGGGTTTATTTTTCCTTCCGCCAAATAACCGGCGAGAGACCGGTGAATGGCGGCGTTGTCTTCGAGAGATGTTTTAAAATAGCTCATGCCCGTGACGATAGCGCCTCGGCTCAGGATGTCTCTTGGATTTATTTCCACCGGTCCCTTGGAACCAATAATGACGACCCGGCCATTGACCGCCAAAACAGTCAGGTCTTTTCCTAAATTGAGATGAGCCGCCGTTTCTAAAATGATATCAACGCCCTTATTTTGAGTGAGATTCATCAGTTCGTTCATGTAGTTGGGGTCTTTATGGTTTAACGCGTGGTCCGCTCCGAGTTGCCGAACCAATTGAAGGCCTTTATCTGTTCCGGCGGTAGCGATAATTTTTAAACCCAGGACTTTGGACAATTGAATGGCAGCGACGCCCACGCCGCCGGAACCGCCTTGAATAAAAACGGTCTCTCCTTTTTGAGCTTTGGCGCGGTTGACTAAGGCGAAGTGCGCGGTTCCGTAAGGTACGCCGAGCGCGGCTCCTTGGGCGAAAGAGAGGGAGGCGGGAAGTAAGTGTGCGCGGTCTTGATGGACTAAACTGAACTCCGCAAAGGTGCCGGTGGCGGCATCTTCCGCATAAACGCGGTCGCCGATTTTGAAGTTTTTAACATCAGGGCCGACGGCGCTCACGATACCGGCTCCGTCCATACCGGGGGTATAGGGCAGTTGGGGCTTTCGGGCGTAGGTGCCGGTAAGGATGTAGTTGTCCACAGGGTTAATGCCAGCGGCTTTGATTTGAACCAAGACTTGGCCCGGTCCGGCGCTGGGCTTTTCGACATCCTCCAGCTTTAAGACTTCTGGTGAGCCGAATTGATAGGCAAGAATGGCTTTCATGTGATGTCCTTTATTTGTCAGGGGTGTGCTGAATTATCATTATAGTAGGGAAGTTGAAGGCGTTTAAAATAGGGTACGGGTGAGAAAACCCTTGTTTTGCCCTTACTTTTAAGAAACCATCACAGAAAATTGCCATCCGATGTTGTTTTCTTGCTGTTCCGTGTTAGAATTTTTTGGCTCTCATCCATTCGTTGATTAAAGGCCGCAATGAAGAACGAAGCGAACGACAACAATCCCTTAATGCCGTCTGAAAAGCCCTCCGCTATCCCCTCGTGGCTTTTGCGTGTCCTTTCTCATAATTCGGTCATTAACCTCTTTACGGACTACATATCACTTCCTTGCTATGTGGTGGCCCGGGACAACCTGAACCTTTGGTACACCCTGTCTTTGCCGACCAGCGACGCTTCTCCCTTTCAATTTGAGATGTACTTCGGGAAAAAAGAAGCCAGAGCCAAATACAACAACGGCTGTTTAGAACTGGCCGCGCAGACTCAAAAGGGTGTTTTAGCTCAGCATTTGGGTTTGTGGGATTATTTTGTGCCGGTGATGAGAGGCGGCGAGTGCGTCGCTTATCTTTTTTCTGGATCATTTTTGCGAGTCGTTCCGACCATTGAAGTGGTCACTCAGCAGTTTGTTGAGATGGCAGGTAAAGCTCCGGCCTTATCAGACCCTGTGTTTAACAATTACGTGCGCACATTTTTGAAGACCCCTTTAGTGGACGAAGAAGCCCTGCCAGATTTTAAAAAACTCATGGAAATTTTGGCGCAGATGATCGCTGATGAAATGCTTAAGCCCGAAACCCTGGAAGAAATTGAAAGAATTAAAAGCAAAGTTTTGTCCAAGGGTTTGACGAACCGCATGTGGAACTATGTGAAGGTGAAGCGCCACCGTTTATCCTGGGGCGCCTGGCAGGGAGCGGAACTGGCCCCCTGGGACAGAGATGAATTTAAACTCAAACGCCACCCGAACACTGTCCTAGCCGTCACCGTAGGCCGTGAAGGGGAAGATGCTACCAATGAGGTAAAGGCCATGTTGGAAGCGGCCCGCATGCAGTGGGATTGTTTTCATCTGGTTCATGAACTGCCGGAAACCGTTTCGGGTCAAATGGATGATCAGGGAGCTTTCTTTTTAACCTCTCCAGACCCGCAAAAGAGCGCTTCGCAAGCCCGTCTTCAAATCCGTGATATGGCGATTTCTATAGAAGAATTTCTGCGCAAGAAGTTTAAGAGTTCGGTTTATGTAGGCGTAAGCCGATTAGATCATTCGGCTGAAGAGTTGCCCGAAGCATTTAGAGAATCGATCCTGGCTTTACATTTGGGATTACATCACCAAAAGAATTTGGTTTTCTATCAGGATCAATACGCGGTGGAGCCGCCGCAAAATGAATTCTCCGTGTTGGAATGGTCCTCGAAGTTGGTGGAGGCTTGCAGCCGTGCTGAAGAAAAAGAAATCCGCCTCATGCGCGAAGAGTATGTACGCGAGGCTTTGCGCATCTCTACGGAAAAACCCGACGTTTTAAAAGTGTACTTCTTGCAACTGCTGTTCCAGCTGATGGACACGGTTCAAAAGAGAGCGTTGGTAGTGGAATCGCAATTCACAACTCTTTCCAAAGAGTTGTCTGAGCAGTACAGCCGGGCCCTCACAACTAGCGAGCTTTTAAGCCTTTTTCGCACCCATTTAGAGTTTTTTACCGGGTTATTCCTGTCGCCTTTGCGCGGGGAACGCAATTTCCGCTTAGACCGGGCGAAGGATTACATCACTCAAAACTTCCAACGGGATTTATCCCTGTCGGAAGTGGCTTCGCGCACAGGTTTCTCGGTGTCTCGTTTTAGCCGCTGCTTTAAAGAAGCTTTTGGGATGGGATTTTCGAATTACTTGCTGAACCTTCGCTGCGACCACGCTAAGCGTTTGCTGGAAACAACCCGTCTTTCGATCGGCGCTGTTGCCCAAGATTGCGGGTTTCAATCCACCAGCTATTTCATTCATCAATTCAAACGCCACGTGGGAACCACACCTCAAATTTACCGTCAGAAAAAAGCCGAATAATTTTTAGTTGTCAGGTTTTCTTTTTCCGGGTTTTCCCTAAAAAGATGTAGGAAAAGAACGGCCTTTCGATATAAAATTTCCCCCTGTTTGGCTGGCAACTTAGCCGCGATCTTCAAAAAAACATCAAAGAGGAAAAACGTGCCCCATACCAAAACCCTAATGGAAAAAGAAATCATGGAAAGCCCGAAGGTGGCCAAGAAGTTTGTCGCCAGCCAATGGGGCAACCTGGCGAAAGCGGCAGCGGCGATTCAAGCCTACAAACCCCGCTTCGTGGTTTTGGTCGCGCGCGGCACCTCCGACAACGCCTGTACCTATGCCCGCTATTTGATCGAAAAAGAATGGAAGGTTCCTGTTTCTTTGGCTGCTCCCGGCGTAACCACTTTGTACAATTCCAAAATTGATTACCGCGGCGGATTAGTGATCGGCGTTTCTCAATCGGGGCAAGGTCCGGACGTTTGTGACGTGATTCAAACCGCCCGCTCGCAGAGCGCTTTGACGATTGGTATTACTAACAACTCGAAATCTCGTTTGGCTAAAGAAGCTAAGTACTTGATCGACCTCAAGTGCGGCCCTGAAAAGAGCGTTGCCGCGACCAAGACTTACACTTCTGAATTGGTGGCGCTGTATGGTTTGATTGAAGCGGTCAGCCGCGGTAACAAAGTGAAGGCGGACCTGAATTCTTTGCCCCGCTTAATTGAACAAGGCTGCAAACTTTCTCAGGCCATCTGGGATCATTCGCACCGCTTTATGTATCTTTCGAGCTGTGTGGTGGTGGGCCGTGGTTTTCACTATGGTTTGGCTCAAGAATCGGCTTTGAAACTCAAAGAATGCGCTCAGGTTATGGCGCATGCCTATTCGACCGCTGATTTTCACCATGGGCCTAAAACCCTGGCCGGAAAAGACTTTCCTGTCATTTTATTCGCTCCTCCAGGCCCGACCTTAAAGGGGACTTTGGCCCTTTTGGACGAGTTAGTCGAACGCCAGGCCTTCGTGATCGCTTTTAGCTCGGTGCCGCAAGTATTAAAGAAGGCGAGTGTGGCTATCCGTATTCCCGGCGGCGATGAAATCATGAATCCCATGGGTATCGCACCCATGATTCAAACCTTAGCTTTGGCAGTTGCCACGGTGAAGGGTTTGAACCCGGATCAACCGCCATACCTCAAAAAAGTAACTCAAACCAAATAAAAGCGTTAATTTTCTGCTTTCTGGGAAATGGACGGAACTTTTGGTTGCGTTCAGGCGTATCTGACTATGGGCGAAGTTGCTGGTTTTGGGTATGATAATAGAAATGTTTTATCTCCATGGGTCTCGCCGCGGTTGGGTGGGGGCTTGTTTTACGTTTAGTGGAGAGCGGGTATGGAAACGTTTTTAAATCCAAAAAGGGGTAACGCATGAAAATTTTTGGCGCGAATATTTGGAAATACATGGCTGTTGTGGCTGTACTGGCCCTGACCGGTTGGGGTTGTTCCAATTTCGGTTCGAAGACCATTAAGGTTTCTTCTTGGGGCGACCCAAAAGAAAACGCGATTTTGTCTGACCTGGTGGATAACTTTAACAAGACCCACACCGGCACCAAAATTGAATTGCAACGCGTTCCCTGGGGTGAGTACACCACCAAGCTGATGACCCAAGTGGCGGGCGGCATCGCGCCGGACGTTATTTTCGTCGGCACCAACGACATCGTAAATCTTTACGCGAGCAACGTGCTTCAGCCCTTAGACGAGTTCGTCAAGGCTGACAATTATTCCTTAGCTGACATTTATCCTTCTGTTTTGAACCGCTTCACCGTTAACGGAAAGCTGTATGTGCTGCCCCGTGACGTGGCGCCTGAGTGCGTGGTTTATTACAACAAGAAAGCTTTTGATGACGCCAAACTGCCTTATCCGACCGACGATTGGTCTTGGGCTGATTTGTTGGCTGACGCTAAGGCTTTGACGAAAACTGATGAAACGGGTCACACGACGCAATGGGGTTACACCGAACTTTGGCCGATGGCGGAAGCTTGGATTTATTCCGGCGGCGCGAAGTGGGTCGATAACGTTCAAAACCCGACGGCCTGGGCTTTTAATACCCCGGCTTTCACTGAAGCTCTTCAATATAGAACAGATTTAATTACCAAATATAAAGTCATGCCGGGTCCTTCCAACATGACCGCCATGGGCGGCATGGGAACCTCTGACTTGTTCATGAACGGCACTGCCGCCATGATCTTGTCGGGTATCTGGAACACTCCGCAATTCCGCGACATTAAAACCTTTGACTGGGACGTGGTCATGTTCCCGAAGGGTCCTACGGGCGTTCGCGGCTTTGAGGCGGGTGGTTCGGGTTACGGTATCTTGGCTTCCTCGAAGAACAAAAAAGAAGCTTGGGAATTCATCAAGTACATCGCTGGTCCTGAAGGTCAGGCCAAGATGGCTTCCACTGGTTTAGCGCAGCCGGCTTTGAAGAGTGTCGCTGAATCGGCCGCTTTCGCTGACAACCAAAAACCTTTAAACAAAAAAATGCTGACGAAGGCTGTGGATTCCAGCATTTATGTTCCTTTCGCGACTAACTGGAAAGAAATCCGCGAAGGTCTGATTGGCCCGATTGTGGACCAATTGTGGTCTGGCAAGTTGACGGCCGCTGAAGCGGTCGCTCAAATGGCTGATACTTTAAAGAACAAGCCGTTGGTGGCGCCGAAGCCGCCCGCGACGAACTAAGCCGAATTTCGGCTGTCGGTAATACAAGGAGCGAACCATGAGAAAGAAACTGATTTGGCTGCTGGCGCTGTCTTTATTAATGCCTTCTCTGGTTCGCGCCGAGAGTAAATACAAGAAAAAGGGACCGGTTGGTATTGGCGGATGGGTGGTTTATTGGGACGCGAACAACGCTTCTCTGGTGAGCTTTGAAAACCACGCCGACCAAACCGACCGGGCTTATTGTGAGTGGTATAACCTTCATATTAATGACTGTATGCCTCATCCTGTTGACTCAGCGACGCCCGCCTTAAAAGAAAGAACCAAAATTGCCGCTAAGAAAAACGGTGTAGAGCTTTGGATGATGGTGGGTAACTACAACCTGGCCATTAACGATCACGACAAGCTGATGGTGGAGCCTTTCTTATATAACGCGGATATGCGCGCCAAACATATCGACATGTTGATTAACTACGCGGTTCAAGACGGTGTGCAGGGTATTCAGATTGACTACGAAAACTTTTTAGCCAAAGACAAAAATCCATTCTCCAATTTTATGGCGGAACTCGATAAGGCCTGTAAGGCCCATGGTTTAATGTGCGGTGTGGCTTTGCCCGCCAAATATGATCCGGAAGGTACCTGGGACGATCCTCAGTCCCGCGACTATAAAGCGATCGGCCGTGTGACCGACCAGTTTGTGCCGATGACTTATGACTATCACTGGGGAACGGGTACGGCAGGCTGCGTGACCTCTCCTGAATGGTCTGAACGCGTGGTGAAATATGCTGTCACGACTTTGGACGCGGATAAAATGGAAGTGGGTTACCCGACCTATGGTTATGACTGGGTAGGCAAAGTAGGGGAAACCATCACCTACAAAATATTCATGGATAGAGCGGCGAAATATCATGTGACGCCCATTCGCGACACTGTTGAAAGCCAGGAACTTTATTACGATTACACCGACGAGAAGGGACAGGCTCATGAAGCCTGGATGCCGGATGCCCGTTCTTTGGAATATCAGTGCGATATCGTGAAGAAATATCATCTATACGGTATTGGTATCTGGATGTTCGGTTCGGAAGATGAGAGTTTCTGGACAACCATGAAAAAGGTTAACGCTACGGAAAAGTTAACTTCCTTATTACTGCCGGAAGAAACGGTAGCCGCTCCGACCAAATTGAAATTGGTGAAGTTCCTTACGAATGATAAAGAAACCGGATACCAATATGCTTATCCAGAAACGGCCAAGATCGCGGTGGTATTCAAGCAAAACAATCGCTGGATTGATATCAAGCTTCAAGGCAATGCCTGGAGCGGCGCGGGCATGGGTGTGGATAAAGTGAACCTTCAACCCTATCTCGCGAAGGGCGCGCTTCAGTTTTATATCCGAGGCAATAAGGGTGGAGAAACTTTAAGCGGCGTCGGATTTGTTATGGATACGGGGTTGGGTAACGATGAAAAAATCCATTACGAAAACTCTGTTCCTTTAGGAAACTATTGCTCTGTTACTACTAAATGGCAGTTGGTGACCATTCCTTTATCGGATTTCCCCAGCAGTGGCCATCATTTTGATGATCGCAACGGTCAAGCGGTCACCGGTCCTTTTAAATGGAGCAAGGTCATCGAGTTTGATGTTGACCACGCGCCCAGCTCTGATCCGGATATGGAAATTCAATTCTCGAATGTACGCGTCATTCCGTCTTATAAAGCCAAATTAGTCCAAAAAGAAAAAGAGGCTATGCAACAGTAATGGAAAACACCCAAACCCTTCACTTGCTTCAAATAGCGCCGGCGGTTAAACCGCCTTTGGATGAGGTCTTTCGTCCGGCTTATTTGGCTCACAAGCATTTTGCGGCGGCGGTTCAAAAAAGCGGCCAGGCGGTTTCTTTAAAGTTCGCGCTGGAACGTTCGGGCGGCCAGTTTTCTGTTTTCTCAACCCAAACCTTTCCCGAAGGCCATGCCGAAATCGGCCAGGCTCAACGTTACGCTGAACGCATCCTTAAATTTTTGCTCTGGCAAAGAGGCTCTGGCAAAATTTATGTTCTGGGGCCGGACTCGATTGTGGCTTACTTGCAAAAGACCTATGGGGCGAACGGTGCCAGGGCTTTTGACGCTGATTTTATGAAGGGCGTTTACGAAAAAAAGACCTTTGAAATTATCGGCGTTTCTGAAAAAGATTTTCCGAAGACTACTGAAGTTTCCTCGCCGGTAGGACGCCACCTGGGCGGATGCCGTATCGGCTTTGACGCGGGCGGCAGCGACCGAAAAGTAGCCGCAGTCATTGATGGCAAAGAAGTATTCTCTTGCGAAGTGGTTTGGGAACCCAAGTTGCAAAGCGATCCGATGTATCACTTTAACGGTATCGATGACTCAATCCGCCGTGCCATGGAACATTTACCCCGTTTGGACGCGATCGGCGTGAGCTCTGCCGGTATTTTTATCGACAACAAAACCCGCGTGGCTTCGCTTTTTAGAAAAGTTCCAGCGGATCTCTTTGAAAAACACATTAAGACGCTTTATCTCGACATCGCCAAAAAGTGGGGCAATGTTCCTGTTGAAGTGGCCAATGACGGAGACGTGACCGCTTTGGCGGGCGCGATGAGCCTCAATGTTCAGCCGGTGCTGGGTATCGCGATGGGGACCAGCCAGGCAGTGGGTTATGTTGATGACAAAGGACACATTACGGGCTGGCTGAATGAGTTGGCTTTCGCTCCGGTGGATTACGCTGATAACGCTCCGGTGGATACAGAATGGTCTGGTGACAAGGGGACGGGCGTTCAATATTTCTCTCAAGACGCCGTGATTCGTTTAGCGCCGAAGGCAGGCATCGAGCTCGACGCGAAATTGTCTCCGGGCGACAAACTCAAAAAAGTTCAGGATCTTCTCAGGGCGGGGGACAAACGTCCTCTTCCTATTTTTGAAACTATTGGTGTTTATTTGGGCTACGCTTTAGCCCAATACGCTGAATTCTACAATCTTCAAAACGTGCTCATTCTGGGCCGGGTTACCTCAGGCGAGGGCGGCACGATCATTCTTGAAACCGCTCAAAAGGTCATTAAAGCTGAGGCTCCTCACTTGAGCGATAAGATCAAGATCAACCTGCCGGATGAAGCCAGCCGCCGGGTCGGCCAAGCTATCGCGGCAGCCAGTCTTCCCGCTATTTCCAAGGATTAAACCGCCTCGAATTGGTTGCATGGGGCTTCAAGAAGCGGTATCTTTGTTTCCCGTTCATTTCGTGACTCTTAATTTTCGAGGAAATCATGAGCCTTCAATTGAAAGCCGCCGGCGCTGAGATTTACATCCCCAATAATCAACCTATCGCGGAAGCTTTGAAAAGAACCACTCATCTGGGTCTTTGCGCCCACCAGGATGACCTGGAATTCATGGCCTATCACGGAATTTTGGAATGTTTTGGCCGTAAGGACCGGGGTTTTACCGGCGTGACGGTTACTAATGGAAGCGGAAGCGCCAGAGATTCTCACTATAAAGACTACACTGACGAGCAGATGATGGAAGTTCGCAAGCTCGAGCAGAAAAAAGCCGCTTATGTGGGCGAATATGCCGCTCACTTTTTACTCAACCATCCCAGCAAAGCCGTTAAAGATCCCAAAGACGCCAATGTGGCAGCGGATTTAGATTTGGTTTTGGCTCAAACGAAACCCGAAGTGGTCTATACCCATAACTTCGCTGATAAGCATGACACCCATGTGGCGGTGGCTTTGAGGGTAGTGGCGGCCATCCGCCGTATGCCCAAAGCGGAACGCCCCAAAAAGGTGATCGCCTGTGAAGTTTGGCGCAGCCTGGACTGGCTGTGTGACTCTGACAAAGTCGTCATGGCTGTGGATGACCACGAAAACCTGGCAGATGCCCTGATGGGTGTGTTCGATTCCCAAATTTGCGGCGGCAAGCGCTATGACCTGGCGACCCGTGGACGCCGTTTGGCGAATGCGACTTATTTTGAAAGTCACGCCGTGGATAAGAGCAAGGCTTTAGCCTGGGGTATGGACTTAACGGCGTTGGTAAACGATGAGTCCGCTGATCCTTTTGATTTCACCAAGTCTTATATCGACCGATTTGCGGCCGAGGTCAAAGAACGGGTTTCCCGTTTAGCTGGAAAATAAGAAGCCTTTGGAGACACGATTGGCCGATGTGAATCAACCATCTCATCAACCTGAAATTTGGTTTAAAAACGTTTGCCGATTTATTGCGGCCGCTGTTTTCTTTTTGTGTGTGTCGGCAGCAGGCGCCGTCACTTCGAATGACTATTACAAAGCCGGTTTAACTCTTTATAACGCCAAAGATTACGACAAAGCCATTCTCTATTTTGGCGCTGCCATTAAGCTGGATATGCAAAACGTAGCCGCTTATCAAGGGCGCGGCAATTGCTACTATGCCAAAGGCAATTACTCCAGCGCGCTGGAAGATTACAAGCAGGTTCAAAAACTTCAGCCTTCCCCTCAAATTAACCAATTCGTGGATAAAGTTCAGGCCAAGGCGGATCTGAGCGCTTCTCCGGCGCCCGCGGCCAACACGTTTTCTGACGAATATAATCGGTTCATGGCCCAAGGCAAAAACGACTTCCGGCTTAAACAATATTCTTCCGCCGCTCAAGATTTTGAAAAGGCTTTGCGGTTAAATCATTCTGATTTTAATCTCTATTACTATTTGGGGCTTACCTACAAACTTGTCGGCGATTTAAAAGACGCGGTGGTAGCTTTAGGGATCGCCAATCAAAAAAGACCCACTCCGCAAATCGCTTCCTATGTGAAGGCGCTGCGGGCCAAGCTTTCGCAAGACGACCGCGATTGGGCCGATCAACAGTTGTCTGCTTCAGCTGGCGGTAAAGACGTTAATCTTCATACTAAGCCAGCGGATGCCACCGATTACGGTTTGCGTTTAGAACCGGGAATCATTTTTCCTAACTTGGTCGATTTCAATACCGAAGCCAATAACGGTGTGAGTTTCGCCATCAGTCAGGGTAACGCTACCTACGATGCCGCGATTCCGAATTTGTCGGCCAACATTGGCTTTGAACCGGTCGTGAATCTGGAACCGGATATTGAAATGGGTCTTTTGATCGCGTCCATCCCGGTGGGTACCTTTAGCGAGCAATACACGCAGGGAAGCTTGAATGTGACCAATACTTACGCGATCACGGGATATGTTTTAGGATTGAATTTCCGCTGGCTCATCGGGGATGGACCGGTGAAGTTTTTCCTGGCGGCGGGTCCCTTAGTAACGCCGATCTCCATCAATTACACCAATACGGTTAATTCGGTTCCGACGACCGGCAATTTCACCAGTTGGGCTATGGGTGGACAGGGTCAGATGGGTATCGACTTTCACCTGAGCAGCAACATTTCTTTCGGGCCTTTTGTGAGCTTCCAGGCGATTACGGCCAATTCTTTTACGGGAACTTTGGTGGATAATTCGAATAACATTAATACGACCGCCACGCTCTATACGGTTCCTAATCAATGGCCTGCCATTCAGCCCATCCCGGCCTCGACGGCGGCACCCACGGGTGCCACGGCTACCAGCGTGGATTTAAGCGGGATTGTGCCGGGAATCCATCTTTCGTTGTTCTTCTAAAAAATTATCACAGGCTGGCTTTAACCGGTTTGGTTAAAATCACGTAATTGACTCCGTCTTTTCCCACAATCTTTCCAGTAATAGTGACAACCTCGCCGCCGTGGGTAATGAATTTGCCGCGGGCCGAATGAAAGTCTTTGTCGACTGGTACGCATAGCTTGCCGTCAATTAAAAGCGCCAATTCGCCGCCTTCGCTGATGCATTTAGCCGCGCATCCCTGATGATCCTCACCGTGTTCGCCCTTTTTAACGTAACAGGCCACATCAATGACTTCGGCTTTCATTGTTTTGCCCACCAAGGGGTCGGATGATTTGAGTTCTTGTTTATGCATGGAATCGGCGAAGGAAGTCTGGCAGAGGCTGAGGAATAAGGCTGCGGCTAAAAGTTGTGTTTTTTTCATGTAAATCTCCTAGTGAATTGGTGAGACGTAAAGTTTACCCGCGCGGGTTGTTCTTTTAAATACCTACTCTGATATTTACGACGTCCGCGTTGTAAAGTTACCTTTTACTAAATTGAGTAACCAAAAATCGTCCGTTTCAGTATTCATAACCGGGTATAATGTGACCCTCTGGAGCATTTAAACCGTAAGGACTGACTTGTGCGGACCAAAACAACCATTCTGATGGGTATTACAGCTGCCCTAGCAGTCCTATTGAGTTTAACTCTGCCGGCACAGGCGGCGTCTTCGAAAAAGGGTGATCTGGAAGGCACTTTAATCGTAACGGCCCCATCGCGCTCCGGCGCCACACCCACGCCTTCCCATCAAACCAGCTCTACCGATGAATACGGCAATACAATCAGCAACGCTTCGCCGGTAACAGGCGTCAGTCATGCCGCTCCCGAAGAAGTGGTTATCTATCTCAAAAAAGTTCCGGGGCATTACAAAGCGCCTAAAAAGCATGTTGATTTGGATCAAAAATATCTGCGGTTCAATCACCGGGTTTTAGCGGTTCTCAAAGGAACGACCGTTGATTTCACCAATCATGACCCGGTTTATCACAACATCTTTACCAACTCTCAATTAAACAAGTTTGATTTGGGGCGCAAGGCGGCGGGACAAATCGCCTCAGCCAAATTGAATCATGTAGAAGTTCCGGTGAAGGTTTATTGCGAGATTCACTCATCCATGAAAACCAACATTCTGGTTTTGCAAAATCCTTACTTTACCACGGTGAAGCCGGGTGAGAAGTTTTCTATCGCGGGTATTCCGTCGGGCACCTATACCTTGGTTGCCTGGCATGATTACTGGGAACCTGTAGAACAAACGGTCAAAATTAAAAAGGGAAGCACCACTCAGATCAAAATTACCATGGATAAGGTGAGAGAGTGAACAATAACTTTCGTCCCCGTATTCGCTTAAGAGACAAACTGCTTATTTCGGTGACGGTTTTGGTGATTGTGCTGGTATCGGCTGTCCTTTACACCCTCAATGAAAGACTTCAAAGTCTGGCTGGCGACGCGCTCAATACGGATTTGGCGAATACACTCAGCATTTTTAACCGGTTAGTGGATGAAAGACGTTCTAGTCTTTCGGCTAAAGCGGTATTGATCGCCGATGATTCGCATTTAAAAGCGGCCATTGATGTGGCCAAGCCCAATGTGGCGACCACGACCGATGTTTGCATGCTCTTAAATGACACGGCTCAAGAACGTTTGTTTTTGGTGACAGACAAACACGGCAAAGTCCTTTTCGATTCTTTTCATATTCCTGAAGTCAATTTGGCCTTGAGGGAAGGCCGTGATCCGGATCCGGCAAAGATGGGTAAACCGGAAGTTGTTTTGGCTGACGGCTGGCCAAACGTGAACATGGCCTTGCAAGGCAAGGCTTCTTCTGGCGGGTTTATTTATCCGCTTCCGCTTAAAGATAAAAACGGAAAAGATTTAAAGTTGGCTTTTCAAACCGTGACAGTCCCTATTCGTTTAAAAGATGAAATTCTGGGCACGCTCATTTTGGGTTCGCCGTTAGACGATAATTTGGCCCAGCAGTTAAAGAAAATGACCAACAGCGAAATCGCTGTCTATATCGGCCAAAAGGTTTTCGCTTCCACCTGGTCGGATGACAAAATTCCTGCGGTGGAACAAAGCCTGGCGCCGGTAAAGGGCCCCGCTGAAGAATCCATGAAAGCCAATGGGATGACCAAGTCCTTTCCGCTGCAGTTAGCGGGAGAAACCTATTTGTCTCTTTTCTCGCCCTTTGAAGATACTCGGGGCCAGGGCATGGGAGACTACGTTATTCTCCGTTCATTGGACCAAGCCTTAGCGCCTCAAAAGTCTTTGCAGCAATCCATCATTGTGATCGGCGCTTTGGGTGTGGCTTTCGCTTTTGTGATGATGCTTTTTATTGCCCGCCGCATTACAGAGCCTCTCAACAGCCTGCTTCGCGGTGTTCAAGAATTGGGTAAGGGTAATCTTAACTTTCAGGTCCCCGTTAAAACGCATGATGAACTGGGTGTGCTGGCGGGTTCGTTCAATCAAATGATTCAAGGTTTGCAGGAAAAAGAAAGAGTTACCAATATTCTGGGCAAATATATTTCGCCTGAAGTCGCTAAGAAGGTTTTGGCGGATAAAGATGGGTTGGCTTTGAAGGGCGAGCGTCGCGAGTGCGTGGTGATGTTTACGGATATCCGCGGCTTTACCGCCATGAGCGAAAATGAGCCGCCGGAAAAAATTGTCGCTGATTTGAATGAATACTTCACCCTTATGGTGGATGTGGTTATTAAGTATGAAGGCACCCTGGATAAGTTTATTGGAGACGCCATCATGGCGGTTTGGGGCGCGCCAGTTCCTTTTGAGGATAAAGAATTACGCGCGATTAAAGCGGCACTCGAAATGCAGTATGTTTTGGGTGAATTTAATAAACAACGCGTGGCTAAAAAACTAACGCCTCTCACCATGGGTATCGGTGTTAATACGGGTGTGGTGGTATCGGGTAATCTGGGTTCGGACAAACGAACGGACTACACAGTGATTGGCGAAGAGGTGAATTTGGCCTCCCGTCTTTGCTCCAAAGCGGCCCCCGGTCAGGTGCTTATCTCCGAATTTACTTACCGCAAGCTCAAGGGCTTGGTGGAAGTAAAGGCTTTAGAGTCGATTTCGCTCAAGGGCTTCAGCGAGCCGGTTAAGGTTTACGAAGTTACTCATTTAACCAAAGCGACGTAAGTTGACGGCCTCTTTCCTCCTCTTGTTCCGTCTAAAATTAGTATAAAATCCACTTCCTGGACATCAATCCATCTTGGAGAAACTATGATTTTCACTTTTAAAAGAACCTGTCTTTTGGCGTTGGCTATCACTCTGGCCGGGGTTGTTCATCTTCGGGCAGAGGAGTCCGACAAAGCTAACGCGGACTTTAACCTGCCGGTTGTGGAAAAGGTTTTGAAGAATGGTCTGACCGTTTTAATTGTAGAGCGGCCCGGTGTGCCGGTCGTTTCTTTTTCCATGATGCAGCCGGTGGGAGCACAAGACGCGCCCAAGGGTAAGACGGGGCTCCCGCATATGCTCGAACATATGATGTTTAAGGGAACCGAAACTATCGGAACCAAGTCTTACGCCAAAGAAAAACCGATTTTGGAGCAGATGGACAAGGTCGCTCAAGCCATCAATGACGAAAACGACAAGCTGGAGCCTTCGGCGGAACGTTTAAAAGATTTAAGCGACCAGATGAAAAAACTGACTGAAGCGCATCACCAAGTAGTGGTGAAGGACGAGCTTTCGGCCATTTACACGCTCAATGGCGGTCAAAGCTTGAACGCCTGGACCAGCCAGGACGCTACTAATTACACCGTCACTTTGCCCGCCAACAAGATTAACTTATACGCGACCATCGAAAAAGACCGGTTAAGCCATCCGGTTTTTCGCGAGTTTTATTCAGAGCGTAATGTGGTTGCCCAGGAACGCCGTTGGAGAACAGAGTCGAACCCGGAGGGTAAGTTGTCTGAGGCCTTGGAGTTTACCGCTTTTTCAGCCAGCCCCTATAAAGACCCGACCATTGGCTGGATGTCCGACATCATGAAACTCATGCGGCCTGACGCTGAGAATTTTTATCATCAAACCTACAGGCCTGATCAAGGTGTTTTAGCCGTGGTAGGCGGAATTAAAGCTGCAGAGATACTGCCGATCCTCGAAAAAAACCTGGGCGAAGTTCCGAATCCTCCGGTGGCGCCGCTGAAGAAGAACTGGAGTAAAGAGCCTCCACAGGAAGGTCAGAAAACCGTTCATGTTTACTTTGACGCGGACCCCATCGTGATGATGGGCTGGCATATGCCAAACTTTCCACATCCAGAAGGACTGGCCTTGGATGTGTTAACCAACATTTTGACTTCGGGAAATACTTCGCGCCTCATTCGGCATCTCTTGTATGAAAAGAAATTAGTGACCTCGGTTTCGACCGAAACGGGATTCCCGGGAGACCGAAGCCCCAATCTTTTTGTACTTTCGTTTACTCCAGCCGCTAAACAGAGCGTGGACACGGTCGTCGCGGCGATTGATATGGAAATCGCGGATATCCGCAAAAACGGCGTGACCGCCGAAGAACTGGATAGAGCTAGACGTGAAATAGAGTCTTCTTATCTATGGGGCAAAACATCCACTTCGGAATTGGCTCAAGACCTGGCTTATAACCAGGCGGTTCACGGTGATTGGCGCTACGTGACCCGCTATCTGGATATGGTGAGGGCTCTGACGCCGGAAGACATTCAAAAGGCGGCCAATCAATACTTGATATCGGACAATCGCACGATTGCCTATTTGGAAAGGAAGTCCAAATGAAAACTCTTACCCTGAAAGTTGTTATGGCTGTTTTGTTGTTTGGTCTGGGTTCGTCCGGTTTACTGGCAAAACCGCCGGTGGTAGCTGAAACCGCTCCGTTAGACATTCAAGTTCCGCAATTTGATACGAAAACCCTATCCAACGGGATGAAGGTTATCTTTTTGAAGTCGGATGAAATGCCGTTGGTTTCGGTGAAGCTGATTGTTCCGGGGGGCTACATTTTGGACCCCGATAACCAGGAAGGCCTGGTGGCGCTGATGAATAGCACGCTTCGTAACGGCGGCGCGGGAGCTTTAAGCCCGGAAGCTTTTGATGAGGCGTTAGAAAACAAAGCGGCTTCAATGGGCGCTTCGGCGGATGTGGAATCCTTTTCCGCGGAGTTCAAATGCCTTTCGAAAGATGTGGCGGATATTCTGCCTTTGTTCGCGGATATGCTTCGGCGTCCGCAGTTTGACACCAAACGGTTTGAAACCAATAAAGCTGACTCGCTGGACGAGATTAATCGATTGGAAGATACGCCGGATTCTTTAAGCCGCGTTATTTTGAACCGCGCTTTATTCGGTCAAAGTCCCTACGGCCGTTGGGCTAATCCCAAGTCGGTTACGTCTATTCAACGCAATGATGTGGTTAGCTTTTATAAAGAGCACCTGGGACCAACCGGTTCGGTGCTAGAAGTGACCGGCAAAGTCGATGAAGAGAAACTCCTGGCTCAACTAGAAAGCCTGCTGGGGGATTGGCCCGCGCAGAAGAAACTGCCCGAGTATGCTGACGCGAAACCGATGGGCCCGACCATTTATTTTTATCCTAAAAACGTAAGCCAGGTTTTTATCCGCTATGGGCTTTTGGGGTTCAAACGGCATGACCCTAACGATTTCTCCTTGTCGGTAGCCAATTATATTTTGGGTGGTTCAGGTTTTACGTCCCGCCTGATGCATCAAATCCGCTCGGACAGGGGATTGGCTTATTTTGTGGATAGCGTGATGATTCCTTATAACGTGCGGGGTATTTTTGAAGTGATCGGCGGTACCCGGCCTGACTCAGTGAAGGAGTATTTGAGTGTGATGTTCCAGGTGCTCAATGAGTACGCGAAGACGGGCCCGACTGAATCTGAATTAAAGCAGGCTCAAAAGTCTATTGTGGAAGAGTTCGCTTATAGCTTTGAGTCGCCTTTTACGGCGGCCGCGCGCAATTCCTCTTTAGTTTTTAACCATTATCCCGACGATTATTTACAAACCTACCGGGACAACATTAAGGCAGTAACCCAGCAACAGGCAACGGACTCGATGCAAACGATACTCGCTCAGAAAGATTGGGTATTGGTGGTAGCGGGCCCTGAATCTTTAGAAAAAGAATTAGAAGCTTTTGGCACGGTTCATAAAATGAGCAGTATTTTCGAGCCGCTTAACTAAAGCTCGCTTTTACGGGTTAATTGGTAGTTGTAAAACCGAGGGGCTTTTTCTAGAATCCAGCTCCTCTTCGTTTTTAAGTGGCCTCATCGTCTAACGGTTAGGACGGATGGTTCTCAGCCATTAAATCGGGGTTCGATTCCCCGTGGGGCTACCAATAATCGTACCCAGATTTGTGCGAGTCTGGGTCTTCTTTCGGGGTGAGCGCATGAAGAAATCAACCACGAACCAAAGTCAACCGGCAGCAGAACTTATCTCAAAAAGAATTGTTGAACTGGGTGATTGGCGGGGGAAAACCCTTGGCCAAATGCGCAAACTTATTAAACAGGCCGATCCGAAAGTTGTCGAAACCTGGAAGTGGATGGGCACCCCTGTTTGGGAGCACGACGGTATTATTTGTACTGGTGAGTCGTACAAGACGGTTGTGAAGTTTACCTTCGCGAAAGGCGCGTCTTTGAAAGATCCATCCCGGCTTTTTAACTCGAGCCTCGAGGGGAATACACGCCGAGCGATCGATATCCACGAAGGGGAAAAAGTTAATGAGTCCGCCTTTAAGACGCTCATTCGCCAAGCCGCGGCTCTCAATAGTTCTGGTAAGCCGAAATTGGCGAAGAAGGCAAAGTCTTAGGGGAAACCCTGAGGCGAGTTTAATTAAATCGGCAACGCGCCGATCAATCGGGAGGAAGTCGATGAATATTCTGTTATGGATACTTCAAGTGATGCTGGCCTTGTGGAATCTCATTGGCGGCGTCTACACATTGTCTCATCATGAAGAAATTAAAAGTGCCCTGGTGGCTAATTTGCCCGCGATGGTCTGGGTGGTCATCGCTGTGCTTCAGATTCTTTTCTCGGTGGGTTTAGTGATGCCCAAAGTAAGCCCTGTGGCGGCGGTTTATCTGGCTGTTAACTCGTTGTTGGGTTGTGTGCTCTGTGCTCAATATGCCGGGTTTCCGGGGATGCTTTGGGGCGTGATACCCGCGCTCGTGGCTCTCTTTATCGCCTATGGCAGGACAAAGCTAAAACCGTAAGTTCGCGCTGAGAGAACTCTTCTGGTACTCAAACCCAGGCTCAAACGAACCTGGGTTTTTGAACTTAAAAGGGCCTATTGCTGATCAATTTTTGTCTAAAACAATTCCTTCCATTTCTTTGATAATCCTGTCAATTCTGGTTTTGCCATCTATTTGAGATCATTGTCTACACCAAGTTGCCAAGGGATATGCACATCCCTTTGAGTAAACGGTTTCCAAAGGTAGACGACTAAAAATGATTTTATACACAAACTTTTTGAACAAAAGTTTAAAACGATATCAGCAATCGACTTCACGGTCGATTCGTCCGCTTCTGTGGGCCGTGATTTGTTTTGTGTCTTTTCTCCTGACTTCAATGTCTGCCCAAGCCCAGCTGATTTCTCTCAATGGCGGGGAAATCATGACCTGCCAATTCGTTAACAACACTACAGTACCGAACAATCAAATTTATATTTGTGTACTGGTCAATGGTCAGTACTTAACTCCGGGCGGCACGATGAACGCTATCGTACCGGGTCAAAACGCCAGCGCTTATTCCATGACCCTGGCGCAAATCGCCGCCCTCAGTCCCGCGGGTCTCCAATTGCCCAACATCAACGCCGGGGGGCGCATGTGGATGTCCGAGTATCAACCCATGAACATGCCCATCGTGGCCGGCCCGGGTGTGGTTCAACCCAATATCGCTAATCCCAGCGATCCTAACGCTAATACGGTTTTTGACTGGATGGAATTCGCTGAGGGCAACGACTGGATTTACTGCAACAACACGCAGGTCAATATGTTTGGCATACCCTATACCATGTCTCTCTATAACCAGGGCCCGGCACTCAACGGCACGGACGGTATTAATGATTGTTACGCAGACATTGTCGCCAAGTACCGCGCTTTTATGGCTACGGTCGCGGACGGCCCTCTGTTTACCAGCTTGATCGGGCCAATCCGCATTGTGTCTCCCAATGACGGAACTTTCGCTACAGGCGCGGCCAACGGCCATTACTTTGACAGCTATATCGCCAGTGTCTGGGCGGAATACGCTACCAGGCCTTTAGTCATCAGCACGGGCGGCAATACTTACAGTGGTACGGATTCGGGCCCGGGCAGCCAAATGGTTTTCACCGGCCCAGGTGGACCGTTCTACGTCAGTGAGCCCACGACGCAAGATGTGCTTGGTGCCTCGGGCGCTTTCGCTACGGGTAACGCGACCGAATTGGCTCTGGAAGTGGTGATGGACGCGGGCTTTAACCGTCACGTTATCGACAATGCCGCTAATCTGAATAATCCGGCGGCTTACTATTTGACCGCGCCGTGCAATTACTACGCGGCTTTTTGGCACACTGTTAATCAGAACTCTCTAGCCTATGGCTTTCCCTATGACGACGACAATAACCAAAGCAGTGTGCTCGTCAGCACTAACGCCAGGGGATTAATTATTACCTTTAGCGGCTGCGTTAATACGCCCACGCCTACTTTAACCGCGACGAACACATTCACTAAAACAGCCACCCCGACCAATACCTTTACCGCGACGGTTACGGATACCAAGACAGTCACCAATACCGCCACCAGTACGGCGACCCGAACCTATACCTCAACGGCAACCAATAGCTACACAGCCTCTCCAACCGCCACGAATACCGTCACGAAGACTTTTACTAACACTTTTACCAGCACCTCGACGCCTACTTCAACCTACTCTTCCACAGCCACGAACAGCTTTACCGCCAGCCCGACTTCCACCAACAGCTTTACGGCGACTTACACTTATACGGCCAGCCCCACCTCTACCTTTTCCAGTACCGGTACGGCTACCGCCATTGATACCGCGACTTCTACCAATACGCTCATTTCAACGGCTACCTTTACTTCCACCCCAACAGCCACCTATTCCATGACGCCTTCGCCTACGTCAACTTTTACGGCTTCTTTTACTCCCTCGTTCACGAACACCATTTCAGCTGGCGGGGGCGCGACCCATACGCCGACACTGACTTCGACGAATACCGTTTTAATAACGCCTACCCGGGCCCTTACTTTTACCAGCACACCAACGGATTCCATGACGCCAACGGCGTCTCCAACCACTACGGCAACTAATACCTATACGCCTACCCAAATGGTCACGAATACTTTCACCCCGACCGTCACCCTGACGGTTACCTTGACGCGGACTCCCACGATCACCTCTACGCCTACGCTGACACCGACTATTACACGGACACCCACCATTACGGCGACACCCTCGTCGGAGGAATTTTTTATCTCCAAGAATGTGTTTTCGCCGGATTCGCCGGTACAAATTCACGTGTCGATAGAACAGGTGCCGGGTCATTACGAATTAACGATTTATAACTCCGCGGGAGAACATGTCAAAACGCTGGATAGCCAGAGTCTCAACACGCCTTTCCAAAAAACATACGGGTGGGATGGAACTAACAAATTTGGCAATAAGTGTTCGTCAGGTGTTTATGTGATTTATCTGACAGAGCCCTTTAAACGGCTTGTAGGCAGGGTAGTGTTCATTCATTAACCGGTTCGGCTGACCGTTAAAGCATTCGCCAGTTTTCAAAACAGACTCAAATAAAACCCGGGCTCGAAAGAACCCGGGTTTTTTATTGGGTTATTAGTTTTCTTTCCTGTGTTTTCGTTACAAACTGTTACAAAAAATGACCTGTTGAGTTCTTTCCTTTGACTATGCTTTAAGTCATAATTTGGCTCATTCAAAGCAATCTTGTCCGGTTTTGGGCGGTTGGTTCGTCGTATGGGTACAAATAACTTCATCTTAAAGAGGTCTCCGATGGCTGATATCGTCTCAATCCAAAACGTTTACAAAGAATACCCGCTCGATAAGGTGGTCGTGAAAGCCCTTCAGGGTGTCAGCCTCTCGGTGACCCAGGGCGACTTTCTTTCCATCGTCGGCCCTTCGGGTTCGGGCAAAACGACTTTGCTCAATTTGATTGGCTGCGTGGATACGGCGACCTCCGGTATTGTGCTGGTGGACGGTAAAGACACTAAAAAACTCAATGACCGCCAATTGACTGACTTGCGTTTAAATACCCTGGGGTTCATTTTTCAAAGTTTTAACCTGGTTCCGGTTTTGAGCGTGTTTCAAAATGTGGAGTTTCCTTTATTGCTTCAACGCAAATATACCAAAGCCGAAAGAGCGGCCCGTGTGGACGCTTTGTTGGTTAAGGTGGGTTTAGATAAACATTCCAAGCACCGCCCCAGCGAGCTTTCCGGCGGGCAGCGCCAGCGTGTGGCCATTGCCCGGGCCCTGGTGACCCGGCCCAAAATTGTTTTGGCTGATGAACCGACTGCTAACCTGGATTCGGTGACGGGTGAAAACATTATTGACTTGATGAAAGAAATGAACCGTGAGGAGAAGACGACCTTTATCTTCTCGACCCACGACGCCAAAGTCATGTCTCATGCCAATACGGTGATTCGTTTGGCGGACGGCAAGATTACGGATGGACAAGCGGTCGGCGCGGGGAGCCACTAATGAGTTCGCTTATCCTGCTGTTACAAACCTCTTTTCGTAATATCTTCTCCAGCTTTTTGAATGTGGTGATTGGTTTAATCATTCTGTTCGGAACGCTGTTCTTTGTCGTCGGTGGCTCGATGGTGGATAGCATGGACAAGTCCATGAGCCGGAGCATCATCGGCTCAATTGCTGGAAATGCCCAGGTTTACCAGGCGTCTTCCACGGATTCGCCAGCTTTGTTTGAGGGCTGGCAGATACCGGATTTGGACCCGATCCCTGATTTTTCAAAAGTTAAAGGGCCTTTGATGAGTGACCCGAATGTGGCGGCGGTAGTACCCGAGGGCATTAACACCGCTATCGTGGTCTATGGCAATACCATTGATCAGATACTTGAAAAATTGCGCAAAGCCGAAACGAATCACGAACCAAAGGAAAAAATCGAGAGCTTGAAGTCGCATATCCGTCAGATGGTTTCGGTTATCCAGACGGACATGGGAAAATTGGACAAAATCGCCAGCAAGGGCGCGATGGATCCTGAAGCTTACAAAGATATCTCCAAGGCTTCCTCACCTGCCTTTTGGGACAGTTTTAATAAAGATCCCTTCGGTCATTTGGAGTTTCTGGAAAACAAGATTGCCTATTTGGTTCCGGACTCAGATCAGATATTTTTATCTTATGTGGGAACCGATCTGGATTCTTTCACCAAGTCCTTCGACCGTCTGCAGATTGTGGATGGTCAGGCCGTGCCCAAGGGCCACCGGGGCATGCTGCTTTCCAAATATGTTTACGAGAACCAGTTTAAGCTCAAGGCGGCCAACCGCCTCGACCAAATCCGGGAAGCGGTGGTGGAGAAAAATAAGAAAATTGCCAAGGATCCGGACCTTCAGGACTTGATCAAACAAAACCGCAACCAGACCCGGGAGATTGTGCTTCAGTTAGACCCGCTCTCGACGCAAAAGGTCATGGCGGTTTTGCAGACGACCCTGGGTTCCAAAGAAACCGATCTGCCAAAGCTTTTGTCGGCTTTCTTTGATACCAATGACGACAACTTTCTGGGCCGCTATAAGGTTTTTTATGACCAGATCGCGCCTTACCTGGAACTGTACCGCCTGAAGCCGGGCGAGATGCTGACCATTAAGGCCTATACCAAGTCAGGTTTTGTGCAGGCGGTGAATGTGAAGATTTACGGTACCTTCCAATTCAAGGGTTTGGAAAAGTCCAGCACGGCCGGTTCCATGAGCTTGATGGACCTGATGAGCTTCCGCGATCTTTACGGCTATGTGACGCCGGAAAAGATCGCTGAGACCAAATCGCTGGAAAAAGCCGCGGGCGCCCAGTTTGTTTCCCGCGATAAGGCCGAGGCGGATCTTTTTGGCGGGTCAGACGTTGAACAAACCACCCAAACTAAAATCAACGACAAGACGGAAATGGGCGGCGGTACCAAGTTGAAGCGGGCCGACCTGGTGAACCGGGTTTACAGCGCGGACGAAATGGAACAGGGTGTGGCGATGGGCGCGGCGATTCTGCTGAAAGACCCCTCGAAGTTGAAAGAAACCATGAAGAATCTTCAGGCGATCTGCGACAAAGACAATCTGGGCTTGAAGGTGATTGACTGGCAGAAGGCCGCGGGCAATTTAGGCCAGTTTGTTTTTGTGGCCAAGTTCATCCTTTATCTGGCGACCGCCATTATCTTTGTGGTGGCGCTGGTGATCATCAACAACGCGGTAGTCATGGCGACTCTCCAGCGGGTGCGGGAAATTGGCACCATGAGGGCTATTGGAGCGCAGCGCACCTTTGTTTTGTCCATGGTGCTCATCGAGACTGTCGTGCTGGGACTGGTTTTTGGCACGGTAGGGGTTTGCCTGGGCAGCGGTTTTGTTCTGTGGCTGGGCCATTCGGGCGTGCCCGCGGGCAATGATTTTCTCTACTTCTTTTTCTCGGGTCCCCGGCTTTATCCCGGGCTTAGTGTGGGCAGTTTGATCGGCGCTTTTGTGGTGGTGCTGCTGGTCACCTGTCTTTCAGCTCTTTATCCGGCGGTGATGGCCACGCGAGTGCAGCCCATCCAAGCCATGGCTTCGGAAGACTAAAAAGGAAATTTTGAATTTTAAATTATGAATTTTGAATGGTGGTATCCCTGACGGGATGATTTGGATTTAATTTTAATGGCTTTAAATAACATCTCCGTAAGGAGATTCGATAATTTAAAACTTAAAATTGAGAATTTAAAATTGACGTTATGAGGGGCTAAGGATGAAACAACTTTTCTTGATCGCGGTGCGGAATATTTTTACTCATAGCCGCCGTAGCCTGCTTTTGGGTGGCGCTATCGCGGGCGTGACGGCCCTGCTGGTATTTTTAGGATGCCTGAGCACCGGGGTGAGACAAACCCTGCTGGAAGCGGGCACCACGGTGGCGACTGGCCATATTAACGTGGGCGGTTTTTATAAGGTGACGGCCGGTCAAAGCGCTCCTCTGGTGACGGACTATAAGAAGATTGAGGATATTGTCCGCAAGACTTTGCCGGATATTGATTTTGTCACGGCCCGGGGCCGGGGCTGGGCCCGTTTGGTGAGCGATCAGGCCAGTATGCAGGTGGGGATCGCCGGGGTGGAGATGGCTAATGAGCCTGGCTTGCCCAAGGTGCTCAAAATGAAAGAGGGCAAGCTGGACGATCTGGCCAAGCCCGGCAATGTTTTGATCTTTGAGAGTGAGGCCAAAAAACTCAAAGTGAAAACCGGCGACAGCATGGTCTTTTCCGTACTCACCGACCGGGGTGTGAACAACACGGTGGATGTGAGGGTTTGCGGCATCGCGGAGGACATGGGGCTCATGACGAGCTTTAATGTTTTCTTGTCTCAGGAGACGCTTAACCGGCTGGATCAGACGAATGAAACGACTACGGGCGCTATCCTCATCTATCTCAAGAACATGAAACGCATTCCTCAGGATTTGGACCTGCTGCGTAAGGCCATGACGGCCAATGGTTATACGGTCATGGATTCCGCCAGCAAGGCTTTCTGGATGAAGTTGGCGGAAGTGAACAGGGAAGAATGGACCGGCCAAAAACTGGATCTGACAACCTGGGAAGATGAGATCAGCTATGTTTCCTGGAATCTCAAGGCCATTGACGGCCTGACCTTTCTGTTAACTACGGTGCTCTTGATCATTATCGCGGTGGGTATCATGAATACCCTTTGGATCGCCATTCGGGAACGCACTCGGGAGATTGGCACCCTGCGCGCTATTGGTATGCAGCGGGGCGGGGTGATGAGTATGTTCGTCATTGAGGCCTTCTGTCTGGGCGCCATGGGGACGGGCGCCGGTGTTTTGCTGGGTATCGCGATTTCGATGCTGCTCAACGCGCTGCATATTCCGCTGCCTCCGGGAGCCCAGTTTTTTACCATGTCGAGCAACTTACGCTTCGCGGTGGACCCGGTCCGCATTTTGATGGAAGCCGCCACGATTACCTTGTGCTGTACGCTGATTTCTTTAATTCCGTCGTTTAAGGCCGCCCGCATGCGGCCTGTGACGGCGATATCACATTTGGGATGAGGAAAAACATGAATCGAAACCATTTTTACCACCAAGACACCAAGGCACCAAGTAAGACGAAAGAATATTTTAATTTTTCAAAACCAAAATCTAATTCTCTTAAGGCTTCCTTGGTGTCTTGGTGCCTTGGTGGTGAACGATTGTTAAAGGTGTCTTTATTGTTGGCTTTGATGTTTCCGGCGGCGGTTTTTGCTGGAACTTTAACTAAGGCCGAGATGGTTGATGTTTTGAAGGGCATTGACTTGCGGATTCGCAGCGGCGGTGACTATAAGGCGCTGGTCTATCTGGAACAGCACCAGAAGGACAAACCGGACGTGGCCCAGGAGGCCATCGTCTACCGCCGGGATGCGGATCAAAAACTCATGATCCTTTTCACCAAACCCAAGACCGAGGCGGGCAAGGGTTATCTGCGGGTGGACCGGAACCTTTGGTACTACGATCCGACAGTGGGTAAGTGGGAACGCCGTACTGACCGTGAGCGCATCGGGGGGACCGATTCGAACCGGGAAGACTTTGACCAATCCAACCTGGCGGTTCAGTATGAGCCAGCCTTTGCGGGCGAGGAAAAATTGGGGGCTTTTGACGTTTGGCATCTCAAATTGACGGTTAAGTCGGGAATTGACGTGGCCTATCCGATCGTGGAGTTCTGGGTGGACGAAGCCACCGGCAATTACCTCAAACGCCAGGACTTTGCTTTGTCGGGCCGCTTGATGCGTACCAGCTATGACCCGAAATGGAACAAGGTTTATAGCGATATCAAGAAAGATAATTTGTGGTTCCCTAAGGAAATTCATATTTATGACGAGATCGACAAGGCGAATTCCACTCTGGTGGTTATTCAATCAGTAGATCTGTCGGCTCTGCCTGAAAATATGTTCACTAAAGCCTGGCTGGAAACGAAGAGCCGGTAATTCTTTAAAGGCGGGATTATGAAACGAATTCTTTTACTGGCGGGATTGGTTTGGCTGACAGCCGGGTTGGCCCAGGCAGCGGATCGGCCTTCTGAAAGTGATATGTTTGGCGGTTCGCCGGATACTCCCGCGGTTAAAACAGACAAAGCTGATTCGACAGGGGATGCCAACGCGATCGCTTCTCAATTGGCGTCTACTGGAACCTCGAAAGAAGAGACGCTGCAAATTGGCGGAACACTTTCCAGTGAAGTGGACGCTTACATTCAAAGCGGAGTGCCTTTAACGCAAAACGTCGTTAGTAATCCGAATGTGCTTTTCCTATATTTGGATTCCAAACTAGAAAACGACAACCGGGTCTTCGGTAAAATTCGCGCTTTTTATGACCCGACGGGTGTTTCTAGCGGCAATCCCACATCCGCCAGCTATACGAATCCTTATGGTTTCGGCAACGGTTCCAGCGATAACCTGACCGTTAATCTTCAGGAATTGCGGGTTTCTGCCAACATCGGCCATCAGGTCTTTTTCAACATTGGACGGCAAAAGGTGAAGTACGGCGCCGCGAAGTTTTTTAATCCGACCGACTTTTTGAATCCTCAGCCCTTTAATTTCTTTCTGCCGACCGACGAACGAACCGGGGTGGATATGATCAAGATGCAGATTCCATCCGGCTCTTCTAATTTTTACGCCGCGGGCGTGGCAGGTAACCCCACCACAGGAAGCATCCCGGGCGGTTATTTCCGGGGCGAGCTGCCTTACAGCCAAATCGCGAACATCATTGGCGCGGGCGAAATTTCACTTTCAGCCTGGCTGCCGAAGAATCAATCAGGCCGTATTGGTTACGATATTTCCCAGCAAGTGGATGACTTTGACATCTATGTGGAGGGCGCGGCGACTCAAACGCCAAACGCCTGGCAGGACGCCACCAGCGCCGGCTTTACCTGGACGGGCCGTTATGCTGACAGGGAAACCAATACCATTTCACTCAATGGCGAGTATTTTCAAGCGGGCGCGGCGGCGGAGTACGGCATCTTGGCCATTAATCTGGGCGGACCCGGCGGGCTCAACGACATCAATTTTATCGTGACGAACCTGATGGATTTGATCGGCAATAGCGGTTTGAGCCGCTTGGACATTGTGTGCCAGTTCACCGACCGTATCACCGGGCGGGTCTATGGCGCGGCGCCTTGGGGTTCTGCCAGCGGCACCTTTTACCTGCCGGGGCAGATTGCCCAGTCGGGGATGCGGTTGGACGTGAATTTCTAAATCCCATTCATCTAAACTTCGCGGTGATGTCAATAAAACCCGGGTTCGAAAGAGCCCGGGTTTTTGTTTTACTGGATAAACTTACTATAGATAAATAGCGCGATTGTAATGGGTTAAACGACAACGCCGGTATGGTTTGAAAACGCTCTTTTGTGTTCGCTTTCTGTAAGCGTTTTCATTTCAAGACATTGTCGTTTGAAAATGATCTGTGATTTGTACCTGTGGTCCCATCTGACTTGTTAAAAGTTTTTCATGGGCGCTCTCAACCGTTAAACGATATGAGGAAATCTGATCGCTGACTCATTTCACAATTGAAGTTATGTGACATTAGTTAGATGATTAAGAAGCAGTTACTTCAAAGTAATGAGAAGGTTTCCTTGGGACGCCCAACTTTAGCCAATAGCAAAGACATTAAGACGGAACTCACCAAAATCGCCATGGAGTTGGTTCAAACCAGAGGCTACAACGGTTTTAGCTACCAGGATTTGGCCGAACGCCTCAATATCCGCAAAGCCAGCATTCACTACTATTTTCCCGCTAAAGAGGATCTGGGTGCGGGGTTGATGGAAGTGGGTTTGGATCGGGTTCATGACTGGCACGAAAAATTACGGTCTCAGAAACTAACGCCCACTGAGATGATGGAAGCCTACTTTGATTACTATTCTGAGCTCTCAGAAGACGCGACTAAAATTTGTCCATGCGGCGCTTTGGCCTCTGAATGGCAGAATTTGCCTCAAAAGGTACAAGAGGCTTATACCAATATGCTGAACTGTCACAGCGAGTTTATGGAGTCGGTCATCGAAGCAGGCCGTCAATCCGGCGAGTTCTCCTCCAAAGGAACCGCGCAAGAACAGGCTCAATTTGTTTTGGCGGCGATCATGGGCGGCCTACAAACCAGCCGGGCTCAGGGAAACCCCGCTTTATTCGGTCTTTTGATTCATCAATTGTGGACGATGCTTAAGAAATAAACGATTCAAATAGAGTGATTTTGAAAAACCCGGCCCCGAAAGAGGCTGGGTTTTTTTTGTTTTAGAGTGGGTCAGTCATTCGTAGCTACAATTGGTTACAAATTGAGCTAAAACCATGATGATTTCCGTGTGTCTATCGTCTAAAGTTCATGGATTCGACAAATAACCTTCGGCGTTTATCGAAACCGAAGCGGGAGGAAGTTCATGCTTCAAGCCATTAAAGCCTTTGCCCTTTTGGGAGGAGAATGGGTTCTTTACATTCTGCTCGGGCTGTCGGTTTGGAGCATCGCGGTGATATGGGACCGGTATTTTTTATTCAGAAAAAAAGCCAAAGAATCAGAGTTTTTGGAATCTAAAGTCCCCGAACTGCTCTTGAAGGGGCAAATCAAAGAAGTGCAAAAGCTGGTCGATAAACTCACATCGCCCGCTGCGATGATCTTAAAAGTCGGCATCGCCAATCTTTCGGCGGGGCCGCAAGCACTGGAACAAATTATCGATAGTCAGCGCATTAAAGAAAAAATGGCGTTGGAAAAAAATCTGCTGGTTTTAGGCACGTTGGGAAGCAACGCTCCCTTCATCGGATTATTCGGTACGGTGTTGGGGATTATTAAAGCTTTTAACGATTTGGCTTTGGCTGGCACTTCGGGGCCCACCGTTGTGATGCGGGGTGTGTCGGAAGCTCTGGTGGCGACCGCGGTCGGACTTCTGATCGCCATTCCTTGCGTGGCGACTTACAACTATTTTCAAAACTGGATTAAACGTTCTTTGTCCAACGCGGACAGGTTATCGGGTCTGCTTTTGGCCTACGCCCAAAGAAAAGGGAAGTGAGAGATGGCCCATTCCCAACAGGATCCAGATGAACCGATCACGCAGATCAATGTGGTGCCGTTGGTCGATATCATGCTGGTTCTCCTGATTATCTTTATGCTGACGGCCAGTTTCATTTCCACGCCCTCCGTGCCGGTGCGTTTGCCCAAGGCTTATACCTCAGACCCTACCTTGCCCAGAAGTTTCTCGATTGTGCTCAATACTAAAGATGAGCTTTTTTATCAGGGTAAGAAAATTAATAAATCAGACTTAACCAGCCAACTTAAAGAATCCGCTGTTATGAACCCGGATTTGCGGGTGGTGCTTTCGGCGGACGACTCGGTTACTCACGGCAAGGTGATTGAACTTTTAGACATGGTGCGCCAGGCGGGTGTCACCCAGGTGGCCCTGGGAGTGGAGAAACATTGAAACGATGGGTTCTTCTTTCTTTGCGGCCGCTGCCCTGGTTAATCTCGCTGGTTATTCACGCGGCTTTTTTATTGGCTATTCTGTTGGTGAATCGCAGTCATTCACTGGATCTTTCGATTGTCACGCTTGATTTGCTGCCGGCCAAAAATATCGCTCTTTATGTTCCGCCTAAAGAGGACTTGTGGCAAAAGCCGATACTCAGAAAAATTAAAAACCTCTTTATTCCGAAGCCTAAAGTAGAGCCTACACCCGCGCCCATGGCGGCCCAGGTTGGTTCGGTTGAAGGGCAGGGAACCGCTCAGGTTCGATCTGTAGCCGAAGTGAGTCAGTTGCCGCGGTTTAAAACACAAATCAAGGCGGTTTATCCCGAGGCGGCCCGGCATTCGGGTATTGAGGGCGTGGTAATTTTGCAGGTGGAAATTGACGCGATGGGTTCGGTGATGAATGTGGAAGTCATCCAGGGGCTGGGGGCGGGTTGCGATGAGGCGGCTGCCGCTGCCATGCGGCAATCCACCTTTACCCCGGCTTACGCTGGAACCGAAGCGGTACCGGTTCGTATTCGTATTCCTTATCGGTTTAAAATAAATGAATAACACCATAAAGATTGTTGTTTCAGTTTATTGCCTAATTTTCTCAGCCGGATTGGCCGGGGCGCAAACCGTAACGCCCATTGTGTCGCCCACTGTTACCCCGTTTGTGGTTTTGTCGGGTCAGATTCTGGAAAAAGGTACGAAAGACCCAGTCCTGGGCGGGAGCCTCTATATAGAGGCGGTAGTGAATACCCCTGTCGTCGAGGCTTCGGCTAATACCCAGTTAGCGCAATTAACTCCGGTGTTTAGCCCAACTGTCAGCAGCACACCTTTGGTGGTGAAATTGTCGACGGACGCTGATTTAAAGGGAAATTACAAAATCTCGATGCCGGCGGGCCATTATCATCTGATCGTGGCGGGTGAAGGTTTTAAGAAACTCGTTATCGATTCTTATTTAGCGGATCAAAACGCTGAAAAAACCTTTTTTCTCGAAAGGGACGGGTTTACGTTGCCGGAGGTTTTGGTTTCGACCGACAAGGTGGCTAGAACCCAGGTTAGTCACGAGTCTTTATCTAAACAAGAACTCACCGAAGTGCCCGGTACTCAGGAAGATGTGCTCAAAGCCCTTCAGGCTCTGCCGGGCGTGATTACAGCGGGGTCGCTGGACGGTCAATTGCTGGTGCGTGGAAGCGGGCCGGATGACAACCAGTATTACGTCGACAATATTCCTATTGGTTTTCCTTACCATTTTGGAATTGTTTCGACGCTCGATTCCAATTTAATTAAGGACATCGATTTTTATTCAGGTGGTTTTGGCCCGCAATTCGCTAACTCCATGGGCGGGTTGGTAGATTTAACCCAAAGAGACGCTAGGGAAGACCGTTGGGGGTTTCGCGCGGACGTGAATTTGTTTTTATCCGAGGGTGAAGTGGAAGGTCCGATTGACTCGAAAAGTTCTCTAGCGATCGCGGGACGCCGCAGCTATTTAGACCTCTTTATTAAAGATTTCAGCGGGACTCAGGGCAATATCGAGGTTCCGGAATTTGGCGACTATCAGGTGAAGTACAGCTATAACCCCTCGCCGAAAGTACACTGGGACTTTGTGGCTTTGGGCAGCGCTGACAGTGTCAGCGGAACCCTTTCGTCCTCGGCAACGGTAGCGCAAAACGACCCCAGCCTGGCGGGCGCTTTTAATTTCAACGACGGCTATAACAGCCAGGGCTTGAATTTGCGGGATACTTCCGATGACAAAAACACCATCATCAATACGATTTATCACACCAATACTTATTTCAATTACGCCTTGGGCGCGGGGTTATACGAAGACACGACCATTGAGGATTTTGGGGAAAAGTTTTCTTTAACGCATGACTTTGATCAGGACACCAGTCTGGAAGGCGGGCTTCAATACGATCACTTTATCAATTCACTCAACGCTTATTTCATCATCATTCCTACGGAGCCGGGCGCGCAGAACAATTTTAACCTGACTACGGCGAACAAATTTAGTTCGCAGGACACGACTAACTCGGATGATTTTTCGGTTTATTTGAATCAGAAGTTTAAAACGATGGAAAAGAAGCTGGAGTTTTTAGTGGGCGGCCGGTTGGATTATGTTAATTCGGACTCGACCGTCTTTTTGACCCCCCGGGCTTCCGCGGCTTATCACCTTACGGACGATACGACGATTAAAGCTTCCTATGGTTATTACGACGAGGCGCCGGACCGCATTGCGGGTTATCCCTTCTTGGACGCTAATCTGGGAAATCCTCATTTAGCGCCCGAACAATCTATTGCCAGTGTTTTGGGGTTTGAGCAAAAATTGGATGAGTCGGGTTTACTTTTTCGGGTGGAAGGGTACGAAAAAGACTTTTCGAACTTGATCGAGGCGAATCCCAACGCGGTTTCGGGATTGGGTTATTTGAATACGGGTACAGGCTACGCCAGAGGGCTAGAGTTTTTCTTGCGTCAGCCGCCGACTGAAAGATTCTTTGGCTGGATCGCTTATTCACTCAGCGATTCCGAAAGACAAACCGCCCCGGGTAGCGCGATTTATCCTTATGACTACGACGAACCCAATGTGTTTACGGCGGTGGGCAACTATAAGTTGAACCCGGGCTGGGACGCCGGGGTCAAACTGCTTTACTCCACGGGGCATCCCTACACACCGGTAAATTCGGCCACCGCGACAGTAGTCGCCTCTAACGGCCAGCCGACGACTATCTATGTTCCTCAATACGCGGTGAATAACTCGGCCCGTCTTCCGGATTACGCCCGGATCGATTTTTCAACTTCGTTTAAGACGGTTTACGACACCTGGGAATGGCGGGTGTACCTGGACATTGTGAATGTCTTTGGCGCCAAGAATGTTTTGGGTTATCAATACAACGTCAATTACACCCAGGTCACGCCGGTCTTAGACCTGCCCTTTTTGCCTTATTTAGGGGTTGAGGTGAAGTATTAAAGGTTCATGAAAATGAGCCCGAAAAACCTATGTAAAAACCCCCGAAATTAGCGTCCTCAAAGTTGAATAAACCCCAAAAGTGCAGTATAAATTAATGCGTTTTCCTTCCAACACTCAGACAAACCCAAAGGGTAACTCGTTTGCCCAAATTGATGCGTGAGGCCAATTTCGTGAAAAAAACTCGGATGGTTGCAACCGTCCTAACTCATTGGGTCAAACCGGGTTTGTTTTCTATTTTGTCCATCGTTTTCATTCTTCTTATTTCTCCCGCTTCTTCTTTTTCTGCCTGCACACCTGTGAATGTTACGGTTACCTCGAATGCCGGTGACAGCAGTGCGGGCTCGTTGGGCGATGCGATCAACCAAGTGAACGCTAATGGACCCTGCGGCGGTAGCATCGATCTTTCAATTATTTCGGGACAAACCGTTAACTTATCCGCCAATCTTCCAGTTTTGACCGAACCGATTACCTTTATTAATAGCGGTGAAATTCCAGTTTCGATCAACGGCGGAAACACTTATCAGGTTTTTAATACCAACGGCAACATTGCGTTCAATGTAGATACTAACATCCAGGTCACGGGTGGGTCGGCAGGCACATCCAACATTTCTGTTAATAGTACGACAGGCAATTCGCTTTTGTTCAACGGAGCCAGTGGTTCCGGGAATCCGGTCTCAGTTCTTTCCCAAACTTTATCCGAGAACGGTTCGAGTGTGCAGCTCAGCGCCGGTGACGGTGTGGTGAATGGCGGCAACGGTGGCTTTGCCACTCTTTCAACGTCGGGGTTAGCCTCTTTTGACTCTAGCTCAGCCAGTGTTTCAGCGGGCGATGGTGGTTATAGCACCAGTGGTAATGGTGGTATTGCCGGTGCAACGACGATTTCTTTGGGCTCGTTAAATCTTACCGGGTCTTCAACACTTCAAGCATTGGGTGGTAAGGGTGGTAACGCCACGGGTGAAACCGGTAATGGCGGTCGGGGCGGTGATGTTGTTTTAAATTCGGGCACAGTGTTGATTGATTCCAGTTATGCCACGATTGGCGGCGGTAATGGCGGGTCTACGGCCTCGAGTGTGGGCGGCGATGGCGGTAACGCTTCAGTTTCTCTGACGTCCGGGTCGAGTCTGAACGTGTTGGCGAATAACAGCACGGCTGGTTTGAATGTGATTGGTGGCGCGGGTGGTTTCATCTCTGAAATTGGTAATGGTGGTAATGGGGGTAATGCCTCTTTGTACGCGGGTGCGGTGACAGTGGAATCCAGCAATGTCACGGTCGCGGGCGGACCCGGTGGCGGCGGTGTGGGCGGCATCGGTACTCCTGACGGGGTGGGTGGTAATGCGGGTGTTACTTTAAGTAGTCTTTCCATGAGTTCCTATAACTACAATAACGATATTGCGGGAAATTACTCTCATTTCACGGTTTCGGGTGGCGATGGGTTTACTGAACAAAATCAGGGCAACGCGGGAAAAGGCGGCGATGGAACACTAACGGTTTCGGGTCCCGTGTCGATCGATTCCAGCGAAGTTAATGTCAATGGCGGAGCAGGTGGCGAGTCCTACGGTGGAAACGCTGGTGACGGAGGTAATGCTTCCGCTTCTTTGAGCACCGGATTAACGATGACATCTACTTATCAGAATTCCAGTTTCAATGTGGTTGGGGGTGTCGGTGGGGCGAATGATGATAACGGTGGGTTTGGATTGGGTGGTAACGGTGGTTCGGCAACCTTAAATATTAATGGTCCGGTTTTGTCTTCAGGTGCTGCTATTAGCGTCGTTGGCGGTAATTCGTATGGCGGCTATGGCTCCTCTGGTACGGAAGGCTTCGGCGGCAACGCTTCAGTTTCGATTTCGTCCGACTTGATCATGTCCAACAATGGTGAAACCAGTTCTTCTTTAAACATCGCGGGCGGCAATGGCGGCTTTGACAATAACGCGGCTAATGGCGGCGCGGGTGGTGCCGTCTCTTTAACTGTTGCAGGAACCTTTTCATTGACGGGTACCTCGGTGAGCTTAACCAGCGGCGGGGGCGGTGACGCGGGTGAAAATTCTTCGGTGACGGCCGCTTCGACCGGTGCGACTGTTACCGGAACTGACAATGCGTTCACTGGGGGTCCTGGCAACGATACGACTTTTGGGTCCGGCGAAGCGAGCAACGATGTGACGGCCAATAATGGCGTGACAGGTTTTTACGGCGGTCAGAGTGGAAATATCAATGTGGCGATGAATGGCTCTATTAGTATTTTGTCCAATAGCAGTTTCACGCTTCAAGCCGGCCGGGCTGGAAACGGTGGTACGGGTGGAGTTGGCGGAGCGGCGACAGCAGGGCCTGTTACGGCTGGCAATGGTACGGGCGCGGATTCAGCCGGAGTCACGGGTGGTATAGGCGCAGGCGGCGACGCGGTCGGCGGCAACGGATTTGGCGGCCAGGGTGGTGCGGGTGGAGTCGGCGGCGATGGCGGTAGTGTGACCATGACCGCAGGCGATACGACGATTAATTCGAGTAGTTTCTCAGTTTCCGCGGGCGCGGGTGGTCAAGGTGGCGAGGGCGGCACTGGTGGCGTGGGTACGGGCGGTATGGCCACGGCGGGCAACGGTACGGCTGGAAATCTGGGTAATACACCGGGTCCTCAGGGAATTGGCGTTGGTGGAATAGGGTCGGGTGGCGGTGGCTTTGGTGGCGCGGGCGGCTTAGGCGGTAATGGCGGCAATGGCGGCAACTTAACTCTATCCATGAACAGCTTAACCACGGATTCGGCCACGATTAATTTAACCGCAGGTGCCGGTGGTCAGGGCGGTGATGGTGGTTACAGTGGCTTTGGTCAGGGCGGTGACGGTATTGGCGGTGATAGCACCGGAACCACAGTAACAACCGGAAAGTCTGGCCAGGGCGGCGTAGGTATTGCTAGTGTGGGTGGCGTGGGTGGTGTGGGAGGTAGTGGCGGCGCGGTGAGCATTACTTTTGGTGGTGTGATTATTACAGATGACAGCCAAGTGGTCATTGCAGGCGGAGATGGCGGTACTGGCGGCAACGGCGGTTCAAGCGTAGGCGCTCAGGGTGGAAACGGTTATGACGGTTTAGTTAATGGATCTCCTGATGGCAATGGGTCCACTTCCGGATCAGTTAACTCGGCTAATGGCGGTAACGGCGGTAACGCGGGCAATGGCGGCAGTGTGACGGTTTCAGCCATGTCGGTTTCGATCGACTCGAGCAGTGTCAGCATCTCGGGCGGAGATGGCGGTTTCGGCGGTAACGGCGGTGCTAGCGATGGCGGCAATTACGGTTTTAACGGTTATGGCGGTAATGGCGGCGACGCGATTTTCACGACCAACAACATGACGGTCAATGGCGGTGAGTTTTCTCTGAAGGGCGGATTTGGAGAAGACGGCTATACGGCTGGCAGCGGCGGTCAAGCTTTGTTGACGGCGGGAATGATTACAGCTAATGGCGGCACGATTAATCTTTATGGCGGTACTTCGGGCTATGGTTCTTCGGGCGACGATTCCACAACTGAAGGCGTTGGCGGCAACGCGGCGGTTACTCTCAATTGCCTGACTCTTAATAACTTCTCTAATTTCAATATTAATGGCGGCGGTGGCGGCAGCGAAAACGGCCAAGGCAGCGGCGGCAATGGCGGTACGGCCTCGTTGTGGGTCAGCGGTCCTGTTTCGTTAGAGGCCAGCGGTCTGCATTTACAGGGCGGCAATGGCGGTTACGGCAGCGGTGACAGCGAAACCGTGGGCGGTAACGGCGGCGATGCCTGGGTGTCAGTAGGTTCTTTGACGGCGGTGGGTGACGGCGAAAGCGGCACGTCGAATATCACGATTAATGGCGGCGAAGGTAATGACAACGTAGATGAAGGCACATCGGGCAATGGCGGCAATGCGACCTTGTTTGCCAATGGACCTATTTTGATAGATTCCAGCGCTATTAGCATTCAGGGTGGCCATGGCGATTCGGGCTTTAGTAATCCGGGCGGAAACGGTGGTAATGGTTTGTTGTCCACTAGCGGCAACCTGACGCTGGCGGGTACTTACAGCTCTTCTGAACTGGATGTCATCGGTGGTCAGGGCGGCGATAACGCAAGTACTATTATGGGCAGCGGTAATGGCGGTGGAGCCCAGTTATTTGCCAATATGATGTCAGTCGATTCGGGCGTCGTCAGTATTGGCGGCGGTTCAGGTGGTCAAGGCAGTCAAATACCCGATCCGGTTGATGGCGGTGGCGGCGATGCATCTTTAATGCTGAATTGCCTGCGCATTACTTCGGACAGTTACTATAACAACGAGGACTTTTTTGGAAATACTTCCCGGTTCGTACTTCAAGGTGGTAACGGCGGTTCGGATAACGGCGCCGGCGATGGCGGCTCGGGAGGCAGAGCTTTCTTTACGGTGACTGGACCGGTATCGATTGATTCCAGTGAAGTGTTGGTCAAAGGTGGTAACGGCGGTTCTACGGAAGAGGAAGAATTTAGTGTCGGTGGTAATGGCGGAGATGGCGGCTTTGCTTGGGTTTCGATCGGTTGTTTGACTGTTACCGCGGTTAACGACAATTCCAGCTTTTCTATTATCGGCGGCAACGGCGGCAGCAATAATTTCACGGAAGGTGAAAGTGCAGGCTTTGGCGGTAACGGCGGTATGGCCTCCTTGTTGACTAATGCGGTAACGATTAGTTACAGCAGTGTGACAATTACGGGCGGTGATGGCGGCAGTGGTTATGGCAGCGATAACACTCAAACCCAGGGTACGGGCGGCGATGCCTGGGCTTCTTTGGGCAATTTATCCTTAACCAACGGCAATAGTGTAGAGGAAGAAGATTTAACTAATTTTATTATTAAGGGCGGTAACGGCGGTGCTGATTACGCGAGTGGTAATGGTGGCAATGGCGGTGCCGCTTCCTTAACTGTTAGCGGTCCTGTTTCCATGGACTCCAGCACTTTGAGTGTCACCGGTGGTGATGGCGGCAGCGGAACGTTTGGTAACGCTGGCAATGGCGGGAACGCCTGGGTTTCGATTGGAGGCGATTTGACCTTAACGGCGGGAAGCGGTTCTTCTAATTTCCTTATCGCGGGCGGCACTTCGGGTTCAGCTGGTGATGGAGAGGGTGATGGTTCTGGCACGACTGGCACCAGTGGATCTGCCACTTTATATGTAAATGGGTTGCTCTCGGCTGATTCCGGTTTCATTAGTGTGGGCGGCGGCGGAGATGGCGGCAATTATGGCAATGGATTAACAAACGCCTACAATGGCGCGGCTGGCAGCGCTTATGTTTCTTTGGGTGGCCTTTCTTTAACCTCAACCAGCTATTACCAAAACCACGTAGTGGAAGATCTTCTGGAGGAAGAGGGAGAGTTTAGCGGCGGACCTTCGGCTTTAGTGGTTACCGGCGGCGCGGGCGCGTTTGACTATGACGATGGCAACGGCAGCGACGGCGGTTCGGCGGCTTTAACCGTGGCGAACGCTTCTTTGGTGGATTCTAGCTCGGTCTCAGTGACCGGCGGTAGCGGCGGCAATGGTGCTTTTGGCGGTGCGGGCGGTAGCGCCTTTGTTTCTATCGGCACCAGCCTGGCAGTCACGGCGACGGATGCCTCTTCTGATTTCGCGGTGATCGGCGGCGACGCGGGTCAGTCTTTTGAGTCGGGCATTGGTGGCCTGGGCGGATCGGCTTCCTTCCAAACTGGAACGCTTTGGGTTGATTCCAGCCGTTTCACAGTGGCGGGCGGTAAGTCGGGAGCGGGTGTGGTCACGGGCGGTTTTGAAAATGATGGCGGCAGCGCGACCGTCAATGTGGATAATTTGGCGATTACCTCGAATAGTTATTACAACAATTTTGACAGCGAGACCTGGAGCGGCAGCTACTCCCGCTTTACGTTGCATGGCGGCGCGGGCGGTTACGACAACAGCATTGGGAACGCCGGTAACGGCGGAACGGCTTTGTTGAATGTCGGCGGAGTCATGATGGTGGACTCTAGCTCGGTCAGCATTTTGGGCGGCGATGGTGGACGAGCTTCTGGAACGACTGAAACCCTGGATGGCAATGGCGGCGACGCCGCGGTAACTGTGGGTTCTTTGACTGTGACCAGCAATAACTTATTTGATCAATCTTCTTCCGTGAGGATATTGGGCGGCGCGGGTGCTAATGACCTGAGCACGGGTACGCCTGGCACGGGTGGTCAGGGTATTTTGGTTTCTAATGGCTCGGTCTCTATTGATTCCAGCGGAATCCTGGTTGGCGGCGGCACTGGAATGAACAGTTCAGCGGGCGCGGCGGGCAATGGTGGAAACAGTTTTGTTTCTATCGGAACAAATTTATTCATTACTTCTAACGTCATTCCTTCTGACTTCTCGATCAACGGCGGTAATGGCGGCACGATGGGCAATAGCAATCCCTATTCGGGCGGCGCGGGCGGTTCGGCTTCCTTATTTGCTCAGGGCGTTTCAATTGATTCAAGCACGATGGAAGTGGCAGGCGGCGCCGCGGGTAATGGCAGCTTGACCAGCACTTCTGAAAGCGCGGGCGGCAGTGCCGCGGTTTCTGTCGGCACTTTGATGATCACGTCTAATAATTACTATCAAGTTTCAGTGCCCGATTCCACCCCGGGTGAGGCTAGCGACTTTACGCTGGTGGGCGGTAACGGTGGTAATAACTCGACTACCGGTAAAGGTGGGGTTGGCGGCGACGCGAACTTTGCCGCGAGCAACGGGATTTCGCTGGAATCGAGCGAGTTTGACGCAGATGGCGGCAATGGCGGAAACAGCTATGCGTCTAATGGTGGCAACGGCGGTAACGCCTCAGTTTCGATCGGCACGTTGGTGATGACGGCTAATAACGCCTCTTCCAACTTTAACGTGTTTGGTGGTAACGGCGGTAGCAAGACTTCCTTCACAAACTATGGAGTTGGCGGCAATGGCGGGGACGCTTCTTTTGCCACGGGAATGGTGATGGCCGATACGAGCTTTATCACTATTCAGGGTGGTAACGGCAATTCGGGTAATAACGTTAATGCCGGCACCGCTGAAGGCGCCGGTGGCAATGCCTCGGTAACCTTGGGCAGCATGATTTTGACCACGAATGTGGTAGATGAGGACAATTCGAATTTTGAGGTTGAGGGTGGTGTGGGTGGTTTTGAATACCAAAATGGCATTGGCGGCGCGGGCGGTACGGCTTCTTTGACCATTAGTGGACCAGTTTCGATCGACAACAGTTTCTTGAATGTGCTGGGCGGACAGGGCGGGGGCAGTACTGACGGCATTGGTGGAGTCGGCGGCAACGCGGTATTGTCAGCAAATTCTATCGAGCTTAATCATGGCGCCTCCATTGTGGTTCAGAGCGGCACTGGCGGCAGTGTGGAAGATGGCATCGCGGGTTTGGCTGGCACCGCTTCAGTGACTATCGGCGATTTGGACCTCATAGACACCGATTCTTCTCTTAATGTGGCGGGAGGTTTGGATGGTTCTGGAGCGGTTACGGGTGTGACTTCTGTTTATCTGGGCGAACTCTTGGGCCAGGGCGGCGTTAGTATTTCCTCAGGTAATAATTCTACCTTCCAAATTGCCTCGGGTAATTTTACCGGCGTCATTTCGGGTAACACGGGCTTGGAAAAGGTCACCAATCAAAACCTTCTCCTCGGCGGGGTGAATACCTACACGGGCGCGACGACCATTACGGATGGTTTGCTGGTGTTGGATACGAACGGAACGTTGGGTGCTTCCAATCAAGTTACGGTTGGTTCTAACGGCGGGTTGTATTTGATTGATTCGGCCAGCGCGGCGTCTTTGACTATTTCAAACGCTGGTTGGACTAATTTCACAAATACTTCCACAGCCGCAAACTCGACTATTAACAACTATACCGGCGGGTTGGCTCAATTCTCCAACACCAGCATGGGCGCTACCGTTAATTTGAATAATTTGGGCGGCACGATTTACTTTACGGATAACTCTTCAGCTCAAAATGCGGTGATGGCTAACACTGATGGTTTGATTGAGTTTGACAGCCATGCGACGGCGGGGACTGCCGTCATAACTAACGCGGCGGAAGCGGACCTTCAGTTCTACGGCTTCAGCCAGGCGGGTTCGGCGACGATTACCAACAGTGGTTTTACGAACTTTAATGATAATTCCAAAGCAGGCAGTGCCTTGATTAACAACCAGTCTGGCGCGGAGCTGGAATTCTCCGGCAGCAGCCAAGCAGGAACAGCCACCATCAACAACACGGGAGATGTTTTCTTCAGTGATAATTCCTCGGCGGGCAGCGCGACGATTACGAATGGTTCGCTGGGTTGGGTGACGGCTAATAGCCAGTCCACTCTGGGCAACGCCAATATTGATAATCACGGCGGCATGGAATTTTACGGCAGTGCCAGCACGGGCACCGCGACGATTACCAATGAAAGCACTGGTTCCATTTACTTCTTTGGCAATGGCTCGGGCCAAGGAACTTTCCATTTGTTGGGTAGCAGCCGATTTGATCTTAGCGGTGCCAATGGCGGTGTGACCGTAGGTTCTATTAACGGAAGCGGCATGGTTTATCTGGGTTCTAATAACTTGGGGATTGGTTCGGATAACTCCAGTGTGACAATTACCAGCGCTGTTACCATTGTGGATGGCGGAATTGTTAATCATACCGGTGGTTCTTTAAGCAAGGTGGGTACGGGCACGCTGACTTTATCAGGTGTAAACGACTATACGGGTACCACTAATATTTACGCCGGTAAATTGGTTCTCGCGAACGCGGGTGCTTTAGGCGCCAGCGGGATTAACTTAGCTGGAGGAACCCTTTCTACGGATGGAGTAGTGCTTCACACCATTTCTGTAACAGGAAACTACACTCAAACTGGCGGGATTTTGAGCTTGGGCTTGGGCGGCACCCTTTCGGCCAACTATGAACATTTGGTGGTGGGTGGAAACGCGACGGTGGGTGGAACACTTCAGTTGACGCAGTACAACGCGTTTACTCCTACGGTGGGTGAAACTTTTGGTTTGATTAACTCAGTCGGTACGTTATCGGGCGCATTTGCCGCAGTCGATGATTCGGCCTTTGGCGGTATCCGCTTAGTTCCTGTTTACGGCGGGAACGCGGTGTTCCTTGAGACTGAACCGGGTAATTTCGCTCAATTCGCTAACGGCAGCAGCAACCAGCTTTCTGTGGCCAACGCTTTGAATAATATTGGAGGCCGTTCGGCGAGCGCGCTGGCGGTTTTGCTGGCCAATACCAAGGCTACCCAATTCTCACCCATCTTTAACGAGATCTCGCCCTCGAGCTTAGCGTCTCTTTATTCTGTCAATAACCAGATCAGTGAAGTTCAGGCTTCGGCGGTAGAAGGCCGTATGTCCAGCTTCTTATCCGGCCAGGGTGGATATGGTAATCATCAAACCGCGATGATCGACGGCAACCCGATGTTTGCCAGCTTGATGCCGGCGGAAGAAGAACTCGAAATTGCCCGCAACAGCACACACTTTAAAGG
>JABDGD010000002.1 GCA_013286205.1 Candidatus Firestoneibacteriota bacterium
TTCAAAAGAGAGCCGCCGATTTTTTGATTAAAGGCCAGCAAGGTCACCACGATCAGCAGACCGAAAAAAGCCCAGACCGCTTTAATGAGATTGGGGTCGATCGGCATGGGATAAGTCAAAATACCCACGCAACCTAAAATCAAAAGGAGATAAAGATCAAATACACGGTCTACCAAAGTGCTGGACATGCTGGTTCCGGTGGAAAATTTCAGGTCTTTATTGAGGTAAAGAATTTTAGCGAAATCGCCCGCGCGGCCCGGCGTAAAGTTACCCATGGCCAGAGTAGCCATGTAAATCAGAAAGCAGTTCCAAACCGAGTAGGTCTTGCCCTGCATCTTAATGAGATAGCTCCAACGAATGCCCTTAATATAGATCATCACCAAAAGCCCGGCAAGCCCGGCAGCGCACAATAAAATGTTAGTGTTCTTTAAGTAAATCCAGGTCTTCGGCCAATCGACTTTTAAAACAACGGGAATAAAGAAAAGGACTGCAAGAAAAACGGGGAGATAGCGTTTAAACATAATCATGATTCCTTAACGATTAGAAAAATGACAGGCGAAAGAGCCGCATTATATCCGAAACATCCTCAAACCAGCCTTGGCTTTTCGGTAAAAATCTAACGGGGTGTGGGTAAAAGTCATGTTTTTCATGACGATTTTAGGACGCAAATAAAAAGATTTATAAGCGTACTTGAGTAAGTCAATCAGTTCGTCCCGTTTCATGTGTTCTTCCCAGAGACGGGGTTTGAAATCCTCAGTGGGATTCTTGGCGAACTCCGCCCAGTAATCCTCGTCAAAGCGTCCTTCTTCGAGCGCTTTGTAATAAATGGCCGTCGCCGGGAAAGGCGTCAAAACGGAAAAGTGAACAAAGTCAGGATCTAATTCTTTGGCGAACTCGATGGTCTTGAGCGCCATCTCCCGGGTCTCGCCCGGATTGCCGATCATAAAATAGGCCAGTGTTTTCATGCCATGTTTGCGGGTAGCCGCGAACATTTTACGCACGTGATTCAAATCCAAATCTTTGAGCAGAGTCGCTAAAACTTCTTCGTTCCCGGACTCAACCCCATAGTGAATGCGATCGCAGCCAGCCGAAGCCAACTCCGCCAGCATTTCCTCATCCATACGGTCCGCGCGGGCGCGGATATCAAAGGCGATGTCGAGCTTGCGTTTCTTAATCTCTTCGCAAATTTCAAAAACTCTTTTGCGGTTCACGTTAAAGGTATCGTCATAAATAAAGAACTCATGAATACCCAGCTTGAGGCAGGCTTCCATTTCATTAACGACCGCGGTGGCTGAATGACTTCTAAAGCGGCGCCCCATCGTCGGACGGTCGCAGAACAAGCAACGGTAAGGACAGCCCCGGCTGGTGAACATGGTGGTAATGGGGTTGCGTTTAGCGATAAGGGAATAATATTTATGAACCGGCGTGAGTTCGCGGGCCGGGTAAGGAAGTCCGTCTAAATCCTCCACCGGCGGCGCCGGAGGGTTATCTTTAATTTGTCCATTGGCATCTCGATAAGCTAAGCCGAAAACTTTGTCATAGGTCATTTGGCCTTCCAAAGCGGAAAGCAGCTGGGTAAAAGCTAATTCACCCTCGCCCTTAATGGCGAAATCCACTTCGGGCATCGCCAGGGTTTCTCTGGCGAAAATATGAACATGCGGCCCCCCCATGACCACTTTACAGGCCGGGTTGGCGCGCTTGGCCGCCTGAGCCACCATGCGGGCATCGATAATAGTAAAAGTCAAAGCCTGAATGCCCACCACATCGGGGGCGAATTCCTTAATGCGGCCTTCCACTTCTTCCTGGGTAATTTCCTCGACCTGGCAATCCATCACCATGATTTGGTGATTGGTTTTGGCCTTGGCGTAGCCCGCCACATAAAGAAGACCCAGCGGTGGATTAAACCCGCGTTCTTCATCGACGACAGACGGAATATTGGTGGTAATCATGTGTTCAGAAGGCGGGTTGATCATCAAAACTTTCATGGCTAACGACCTCTCTTAACTAACAAGTCGGCAAGCAGCCCTAAGGCGGCGACTTGCACACCAGCGACTAGGAGAAACGAAGTTGAACTCGGTAATGAAGCCCCGTGACAATAGGCGTTCAGGACGATCGCCAGGACTCCTACAAATATGATACCGCTCAGAGGGATAAAAATCTTAAGTGGTTTAAAATACATAACTACCCTTAAAACCAGGGAAAAGAAGTTAATTGTGTCCTGAATAGGCTTAATTTTCGACTGTCCCACCCTGGGCGCGTAATCAATAGGCCGGTATTTCACAATATAACCATGGCATTCCAGAGCGAGCGTAATGGTCGTGGTGAAGGAAAAACCGTTGGGGAAAAGACCCTCATAACGCAGCGCGATCGTTTTGCGGAAAACTCTTAGGCCCGAGTTAAGATCAGGTATTTTTCTGTCCGCTAAATAGTTTGCCCACTTGCCCAAAAGCCATTTAGGAAAACGGCGCAACGATGGGATGGCCGCTCCCGGTTTAGTCCGGGCGCCAACCGCCATATCAGAAGTACGGGTCATCTCAATTAGCGCGGGAAGTTCGGCCGAAGGATAAGTTCCATCCGCGTCCGTAATCGCGATCAACGGATATTGTGCCTGTCTCATACCGGCTTTAATCGACGCGCCATAGCCGCGATTTTCGCCCATTGAAATAACCTGGGCTCCAGCCTGGCGGGCCCGAACCGCCGTGCGGTCTTTACTGCCGTCATCGACCACTAAAATTTCGTGTTTGATTTTCGCTTTAGTTAAAACCTGGCGGATTTGCTTGACCACATCGGACACACCGCCTTCTTCGTTGAAGGCCGGAATAATAACGGACACAGCCTCGGCGTTCTTCACTTCAGTTCTACTTTCATTTCGGTGTAATGCGGTTTAGCCGCGCCTTTGTAATAAGCGACTCTGACTGTATAAGTGCCGGGATTAACCCAGGGCGAGAAAGGGATGGTGCCTTTGAAATACCAAATACCCGCGTTCTCATTTTTTCGGAAAATAAGCTCGGGACTTCCGAAAGTTTCCACTACGCCCACCACTTTGTCCGCCTCGAGAGGCGCGTTAATTTTCGCGATCGCGGGTTTGCCACGGTAAATCGGCATAGGTGTAATTTGTAATTCCAAACTTTCGTCCCGGATACCAAAAGTAGCGCATCCGGTTAAAAGAGTTAAAAAGAGAAGAAAAAGAAGCCGCATGATAAACCCTCGAAAATTAAGATGAACTCATTAGGGAAAAATAATTAAGTCTGTTAAAACCTGAATTAACCTTGAGCCGGTTGAGCGGACTGCGCCGCTTTAGCGGCCTGCCGTTGAGCCTGAAGTTCTTTAGCTTTGAGCAAAGCCTTAACACGGGCTCTTCTTTCACGCATTTCGCGGCTGGCTTCGTAAAATACAAAGTCATTCGCCTTGAGGAGCATCGTTTCCGTAATATAAATTCCCACGCCAAAATTAACAAAAGCCGGCAGGACCGCTGACAACGCGATCAAAGTTAAAAGCCAGAGACTGTTAGTCACTTGCGGCGCGCCCAAGACTGGTTTTTGAACAAAACCTAAATAGATTACAAAACCCATCAAAATCAGGATCACAAACAGGAAAAAACCCAACAAGCGGAAAGTTCCGCGCAGTTTCTCAAAAGTTCTTTCTAAGTCATCGGCAAAGTCTTTCATTTCGGTTCCAGACTGCTCGACCATTTCTTTCCACTGATCATTCCACAGCAAAACTTTCCTGCGGAGAATCACGCCAAATACCAAAACCGCGAAAGTAACTGACCATGTCAAAAAGGATAGAACAATAAAACCCAGGGAAGAGCTGATCTCTTGATTGAACATTTCTCTCACATCTCCATTTTCAAAATCGGTACAAATTCTACGAGTTCGTTAGCTGAACCGCAGCGTCCAACAAATCCAGCAAGCGTTGCTTCACTTCTTTCCACTGCTCGCCGCCCTCGCCGCTTTGTTTGGCTTGCTGCCAGGCGATGACCATCTGAGTTAAAGTGTTGTCGCCCTCGGCGATCAGCGCCATCCGCACCGCCAGCCGGCGGTTATTTTCCTCGGTTTGAAACTCTTCCCTTACTTTTTGAGACACCTGCTCTTGGGCTTCCGGACTAGCGACCTCAGCCTGCACCTGCTGACGAATTTCCATCTCAAGCTTTTGACGGATCGAGGATTCCAAAACTTTCAAAAGCTCATTTTGATCTGAGCCTAAATTAACCACCGGGCCCGCGGGCACAACCGCCGCAGGGGCCGATGTGGGTGCCGAGTAAACCGCAGCCGCCGGATTTTCAACCGGTTTGGCCGCTTCCCAATCCTCCTCAGAGGATAACTCAGTTTTAATACCCCTGGCCGCTCCAAAAATGAGCGGCAAAAACTCATCTACCTTATCGTGATAAACCTTAATCCCAACTTCCAGTTCTCTTAAATCGTCCGGCGTGTGGGCATAGATCAGCAAGTTATATTTCGTAACTTCTTTAATGCGCCCTACTTTGAGATGTTCGTAGAGTTTCGGTTCACGGACCTGGAGGAGCTTGAGGAACGCTTCCCACTGGTTTTGGAGTTCGATGGAGATGGGCATTGTGACTCCCGAGTTTCCCTCACTTGCCGCAAGAGACGCGGTAGAAGGGGCAATAAATCGCCTGCAAGCAATCCATCAGGGCCCAGTCGACGGCTGGCTTTCTCGCCCGCTAAGCCGTGTAAATAAACCCCCGTGGTCGCCGCCTCAAAAGCCGGAAGTCTTTGGGCTAAAAGCCCGCCGATGATTCCAGAAAGCACATCGCCTGTACCGCCTGTGGCTAACCCGCGGTTACCGGTCGGGTTCACCCGAACTTCACCTTGAGGACTGGCAATAATGGTGCGATGACCTTTCAAGACAACGAAAACATTATAGTCTTGGGCCAATTGCTTCGCAACTTTCAGACGATTCTGTTCCACCGCCATAATGGTCGTTTTCAGCAGCCACGCCGCCTCGCCCGGATGAGGTGTCAGAATGATGGGACTTTTAGCGGTCTTCAGGATGTCCAAGTGACCCCCCAGCAGGTAGAGGGCATCCGCGTCTACCACCATAGGCACGGTCAGCTTCATGATCAGGTCTTTGACCAGCTGACCTGTCTCCCGTTGACGCCCGATGCCGGGGCCCAATACCACGGCGTTCACATTAACCGCTAAATCTAAAATTCGACCCGTAGCGCGGGGAGAAAGAAACCCGCCTTCGATTTCAGGGACAGGGGCGGTCATCGGCTCCGTGAGTTTGATTTCCAAAATCGTGTTCAAACTTTCAGGACAAGCGACCGTCACTAACCCGGCGCCTATTCGTTGGGCGGCGTAAGCCGAAAGGGTCGCCGCTCCGGTTAATCCGCGGGCGCCAGCCACCAACAAAACCCGTCCACGGGTTCCCTTGTGAGTGTGCTCGTCATAACGCGGTAATGATTTTTGAACCATGGATAAATCAGATAATTCCTGGTGAATAAAACTCGCGTTTAAAAGTTCTTCAGGAAATCCAATGTTGACTATTTTTAAATTACCGACAAAAGAGGAAGCCGAGGATGAATAAAAACCAATTTTCGGTAATCCAAAAGTAACAGTGTTTTGAGCCACGAGCGCCTCACCCATCGGCGAACCCGAATCCGAAGACAGGCCGGATGGAATATCCACCGCCACTACGGGCTTATCTAGTTTTCTAGTCAAAAGAATAAGATCACGATAAAGCCCATCGACCGGCCGGGAAAGGCCAGTTCCCAAAAGACCGTCCACTATCACATCGCATTCTTCTAAAGCGGCTTGAATCGCTTTTATTTTTTCATGGGCATCCAAAATCAGAATGGGAACTTTGGCAGTCTTCGCTTTTTGATACTGCTTTTTGGCTTCTTCCGTTAAATCTTCTGGCTCACCAACCAAAACCACTACCACACTAGCCTTTTTTTGTTTCAAAAGTCGGGCCGCCACCAAAGCATCTCCCCCGTTGTTTCCCTTACCGCACAAAACGCCGAAAGTTTTTTTAGAAAGTGGAGAATAGAGTTCTTCGGTCGCTTTCACTACCGCCGTGCCAGCGTTTTCCATCAGTTTGGCGATAGTTAAGGCGTAATCCTTAACAGCCGACTCGTCGATTCTTCTCATGTCCTGCGCCAAGGCCAGCTTCATTTCGTTTCTTTCGCTTTGCTTTTGATTTCATAAACAGCCGAGGTAAAAAACTGAGGATCAAACCGGTAGTTGGTAGCCAAAATTCGGTTTTGTAAATGCGGGTCCTGCATTAAATCTGTCATGACCGGCTCCACCACGGAGTTATCCACATGAATTAAAACCGCGCCAAAACGCGCCGTCATGTTGTCCCCCACCGCGTTGATCCGCGGAGTATAAAAACTATGAAGAATCACATATTCGCCCGGATGGGGCATAAAAGGTTTCTGGGAATAGTCCAATAGCGTCACCGTTCTGCCCGCCCAGTACTGAGTTTTTGGAATTTCATCCGAATAAATAACCGCGGTGGGCGGCAGCGTTTTTAAAAATTCAGCCGATCGCTTAATGTCGCCGAAAGAATCCATTTGCCCGCCGATGGCCGCCGAGGAAAACACCGCGGAATAAAGCAGCGTCACAGCCAATAAACCGTTTTTAATAAAGTGATAGGGCATGGAATTCTGCGGGTATTTGAGCCCATTTAAAAAGGTTTCCAATTGATACCCTGCCGCGACCACCAGGATCGGCAAAAAAGGCATCAAATGCCGGTCCTGGTAAGTGACTGGCACTAAACGCGAAATAAAAAGAATCGCGAAAATCTGAACATGGATTCGGCGGAAAGATTGACCCAAATCGTCCTCCCGGCCCATCATTTTCGCTAATCCCAGAATGGCGAAAATATATACGAACGGTGTAAAAACGTAAAAGGGCTGGGTGAGATAAGCGTAAAAGTGATAAACGAAATTGAAAAAAGGAAATCCTTCAGGCACGCTGGTCGTCGTCAACCCCGCGCCTTCCCGGTAAGCCGAAAAAAGTAAAAATATTTTTTCACGCACCAGAAACAAGGGCAGCGCCCAGGAAACTAAAAAGACCGCTTTACGAACCCATGACCGGCCCTGGGTGACGCGGCTTTCCAAAACCAATATCCACGGCAGCAAAAGCAGCCCTTCAGGCCTCACACAGGCCGCCGCCACTGCCATTAAACAGGCTTCCATCCAGGCTCTGGGATTGCGGTCCAAATAGGCTGCGGTTAACCTTTCCAACGACCACCAAAAAAGCAGAAGAAAAGTCGTGTCCGGCATCACCTTGAGCGACCACTGCCAGAGCAGGGGCGAAAAAAGCGCCATCAAGCAGACCATGGCGGACATTTCCACACCCATCCAGCGCCGGGCATAGCGCCAAAGCGGAATTAAAATCAGCAGTCCAGCCAGACAGGAAATAATCCGGCCCCAGAAAATACCGCCCAACCCCAGCCAAGCTCCCAATTGGAGTAAAACCGGATAACCCGGCAAAATCACAAACCGGGGAGTCTGCACAAAATCTTTTGAGAAATAAGTCAGTGAAAGAATAGCGTCGGTATTTTCCGAGCCGGATAAACCCAAAAGCGGCAGACGGGTTAAGAGACCGATGACCGCGACAAACCAGAACCATTGGTTTTCCGTTAAATGACGTTCCGAGTGTTTCCATTCAGGGCTCATGCTTTGTCGCTTTCAAAAATAACGGTAGCGGTAGCGTCCCGCTTGCTGTGAGCAATCGTCAGATGAACATGATTAATTTTTCTCTCAACCCGGAGCTTTTCCATGATGCCGTGCAGCTTCAGGGTGGGTTTGCCGCTGAGTTCTTTCGTAACCTCAATATGAGTCCACTTCCAGCGTCCGCCAAACCCGTGGCTGAAAGCTTTGATGACCGCTTCTTTAGCGGCGAAACGTCCCGCCAACGACGGATAAGGATCTGATTTACGGAGGCAATATTTGGCTTCAGAGGCCGTGAACAAACGGTCAATGAAACGCTGACCGTGTTTCAAATGAGCTTTCTTAACCCGCTCAATCTCGATTAAATCCACACCCATGCCGACGATCATGTTTATGCCTTTACAGTGACTTATACCGGTTTCATTTTATCGTTAAACAACCCCAAATAAACACACCCGAAAATAAAAAACCAAGCCAACTAACGCTGGCTTGGTTTGAATAGCGGCATTTTTTAATAAAAGGAGCAAAAACCTACTTCTTGTAAGCTTTCGCCTTTTCAACGGTTTGCAAACGGGCTTCATTACGGGCCAAAGCATGTTTTTCTTTCACAATGCTTACGCCTTCGGCTTTCGAGGCCAGCTTCTCTTCCGCTTGCTTTTTAGAAAGAGTCGAACGTTCTACATCGATCTTGTCTGACTTTTCATATTCTTCAGCCAAAACAATAACGGATGTCGGATTCACTTCCACATAACCGCCGGCGATGAAGTAAAACTCTTTCACGCCATCTTTAGTGACTTCTAAAGTTCCCGGCTTCAAAGTGGAAATAAGGCGCATGTGATGGGCCAAAACACCAAACTCACCATCGCCGCCCGGAAGAATGACCGAAGTCACGTCTTCCATAACGGAGGGGCTGTCGGGTGCGACCACTTGAAGCTTAAAAGTTTTAGACATATTGGAATCTTTTCCTTTTAAAGTTTCTTAGCGCGTTCGAGCACTTCATCAATGCTGCCCGCCATATAGAAAGCTTGTTCCGGAATATTGTCATATTGACCATCTACCAGGCCCTTGAAGGAGCGCAAGGTATCAGCCAAAGACACATAACGGCCAGGCGTACCGGTAAATTCCTGGGCCACAAAGAAAGGCTGGGACAGGAACTTTTGAATACGGCGGGCGCGGTTAACGATTTGTTTATCATCGTCGGACAATTCATCCATACCGAGAATCGCGATAATGTCGCGCAATTCTTTGTAGCGCTGCAGCGTCTGCTGAACGCGGCGGGCGATAGTGTAATGTTCTTCACCGATGACCAAAGGATCCAGCATGCGCGAAGACGAATCCAAAGGATCGACCGCAGGATAAATACCCAGTTCAGTTAAAGCGCGGTTCAAAACGGTGGTCGCGTCCAAATGTGAGAAGGACGTGGCCGGCGCCGGATCGGTCAAGTCGTCGGCAGGCACGTAAATGGCCTGAACCGAGGTAATCGAACCTTTTTGAGTAGAGGTGATGCGTTCTTGCAACTGGCCCATTTCAGTGGCCAAAGTTGGTTGGTAACCGACAGCCGAAGGCATACGGCCCAAGAGCGCGGAAACTTCCGAACCCGCTTGAGTGAAACGGAAAATGTTATCGATGAATAAAAGCACGTCCTGGTTTTCCTCGTCGCGGAAATATTCAGCAACAGTCAAACCGGACAGGGCCACACGCTGACGGGCGCCTGGCGGCTCATTCATCTGTCCATAAACCAGAGCGGCTTTATCCAAAACTTTGGATTCTTTCATTTCGAGCAGCAAGTCGTTACCTTCACGGGTACGTTCACCGACCCCGGCGAACACCGAAAAACCACCATGCTGGGTGGCGATATTGCGGATGAGTTCCATGATGACGACGGTTTTGCCGACGCCGGCTCCGCCGAAGAGACCAATCTTACCGCCCTTTTGATAAGGCGCTAAAAGATCGATAACCTTGATACCGGTTTCGAGAATTTGCTTCTTCGTGGATTGTTCCACGAGAGGAGGCGCTTGGCGGTGAATGGGATAGCGTTTTTCATGTTTCACTTCACCCAATTCGTCCACCGGTTCACCCAGGACGTTTAACACACGGCCCAATACTCCGCGTCCTACAGGGACGGAGATCGGAGAACCCGTATCGGTCACGGTCATACCGCGGCGCAATCCGTCGGTGGAGCTCATGGCGACCGCGCGGACCGTTTGATCGCCCAAATGCTGGGCGACTTCTAAAGTAATGTCGATTTTTTCCGCCGGGATTTGTAACTTGAGGGCGTTATAGATAGAAGGAACTTCCCCTCCCGCGAATTTAATGTCCACCACGGGGCCGATGACCTGTACGACTTCCCCGGTTTTGGTTTGAGTATTGGCAACGCTCATAAATCTCCTCATTCAATTAAAAAATTTAAGCTATCGACTACTATTCTAAAGCTGCAGCTCCACCCACGATTTCAGCCAATTCCTTCGTAATCATGGCCTGTCGGGCGCGGTTAAATTCCAACGTCAATCTCGTGATCATTTCGCCGGCATTCTTGCTGGCCGATTCCATTGCGCTGCGCTTGGCTCCCATTTCAGATGAGAAGCTTTCCAGCAGCATGCGGTGAATCTGTGTGGCTAAGTACTGAGACACCAAGGTATTCAAAATGGTATCCAGGTCCGGCTCAAATTCATAATCGCCCGCTGTAATCGTTAAAGTTTGTCCATCACCAGGCAGGTTTTCGAGACGAATCGGCAAAAGTGTATCCATCGTGGCCACTTGTGAGATGACGCTCTTAAACTCCGTAAACAACACGATGACGTTCTTGAACTTTTCTTGAACAAACAAAACTTCAATTTCATCGCGGATTTCGAGCACCGTGTCATAAGAAACATTCGGGAACACGCCCAACCATTCTTTGCGGATCGGTACATTGCGGCGGCGGAAAAAGTCCCGGCCTTTTTTACCGATGGTCAACAACACCGTATCCGGGTTTTCGCGCAAGTAAGCGTTGGCCTGGCGGATGATATTGACGTTAAAGCTTCCGCACAAGCCGCGGTCCGCGGTGATCACAATCAAAGCCGTTTTGCCCTCGTTACGAACGGCCAGCAACGGATGAACCTCTTCACCCATTTTAGAGGCGAGGTTTTTCATCACGTCCGCCATGCGAATCGCGTAAGGACGAGCGCCCAAGATGCGTTCCTGGGCTTTCTTTAAACGGGCCGTGGCTACCATCTTCATGGCCTTCGTGATCTGCCCGATGTTTTTCACGGTTTTGATCCGTGATTTAATTTCTTTAATCTGTGCCAATGGTTAAACCCTTTTGTCCGCTAACGCGGGGATCAATAAAACGTCTTAGTGAACTCTTCAATGCCGGTTTGCAATTTGGCTTTGAGATCATCGGCCAAATCGCCCTTTTCCTTAATTTCAGCCAACACCTTCGGGTGTTTGGATTTCAGGAAAGAGATCAAGCCCGCTTCAAAAGCTTTCACTTTGTTCACCGGTACGGTGTCGAGGAAACCATTGTTCGCCGCGAAAATCGCCGCGACTTGGTCTTCCATTTCAACAGGGGCGTACTGGGATTGTTTGAGCAATTCGACCAAGCGCGCGCCGCGGTTCAACTGGGCCATGGAGGCCTTGTCGAGTTCCGCGCCGAATTGAGCGAAAGCCGCCAATTCGTTGTACTGCGCCATATCGAGTTTCAGTTTACCGGCGACCTTTTTGGTCGCTTTGGTTTGAGCGTTACCACCGACGCGGGAAACCGAGATACCCACGTTAATGGCCGGGCGGATACCCGAGTTAAACAGGTTTGATTCTAGGAAGATCTGACCGTCCGTGATCGAAATCACGTTGGTAGGAATATAAGCCGTCACGTCACCCGCCTGGGTTTCGATGATCGGAAGAGCGGTCAAAGAACCGCCGCCCAATTTAGCGTTCAGTTTGCAGGCGCGTTCCAACAAGCGTGAATGTAAATAGAAAACGTCGCCCGGGTAAGCTTCACGTCCTGGCGGACGGCGAAGCAAGAGGGACAATTCACGGTAAGCCACGGCTTGCTTGGACAAATCGTCATAAACCACCAAAGCATGGCCGCCGTTATAGGTGAACTCTTCAGCCACCGCGCAGCCCGCGTAGGGGGCGATGTATTGCAGCGGCGCCGGATCAGCGGCTGTCGCGGAAACGATAATCGTGTACTTCAAAGCATCATGCTCTTCCAGGGTACGGATAATCTGCGCGACCGTCGATTGCTTTTGGCCGATCGCCACATACACGCACATCACGTTCTTGCCCTTGAGGTTCAAAATCGCGTCGATAGCCACAGCGGTTTTACCCGTCTGGCGGTCGCCGATGATCAATTCGCGCTGACCACGGCCGATCGGAATCATCAAGTCGATAGCCTTGATACCCGTGTGCATGGGTTCTTTCACCGGCTGACGATCCACCACGCCCGGCGCTTTAAATTCCAAGCGGCGGCTGGAGGAAGCGTTCAAAGGACCTTTTCCGTCTAGGGGAATTCCCAGCGGATTAATGACACGTCCCAACAATTCTTTACCCGTCGGAATTTCAGCGATACGTCCGGTCAAATGAACCGGGTCGCCTTCGCGCACTTTTTGCGTTTCACCCATCAACACCGCGCCGACCGAGTCGGTTTCGAGATTGAAGGTAATACCGTAAACATCATTGGGGAATTTCAGCAACTCACCGGCCATGGCGTTTTTCAAACCATAGATCACGGCCACGCCGTCACCCACTTTAAGAACTTCACCCACCTGGGTCAGGTTCGCGTCGGGTTTAAATTCCTCGATACGCGATTTCAAGATTTTCGTTACTTCATCCGCTTGAATAGCCATGCCATCCTCCAAAAAGTTTAAAACAGATTAGTCGATCTCAACCTTCACCAAACGCTGCTTCATGCGTTCCAATTGCCCCAGCACGCTGCCATCCATGCGCTGGTCGCCTAAATAAATCATCACGCCGCCAATAAGGCCCGGCTTTACTTCTTCACGTAATTCAACAGCCGTCCCGAACATCTGGGACAACTTCTTGGACAAAGCGTCTTTTTGCGAAGCGCTTAAAGGACTGCCGCTCAAAACACGGGCAATCGCCTTGCCTTTCATTTCGTAGCACAAGCGCTCGAAATGCTCAGCGACCGCGCCCAAATGCTTAATCCGTTTTTTGAGGATTAAAAGCATGAGGAAATTTTCCATCGTGCCCGAGAGTTTTTCTTTCAACACGCGGCGCAAAGCATCTAACTTTTCGCCCGCCTTCACCCGGGGGTGTTCTAAGGTCGTTTTCAAGTTTTCATTAGACTCAACGGTCTTTTGAATAGCCTGCATTTCGGCCGAAATAGCGTCGACCGTCTTTTGATCCCGAGCCACTTGCAGCAGGGCTACGGCGTATTTTTCTGCGATAACTGATTCCATTCTCAACTCTCCTCAACAACTCAGCCCGGTTAACCCGGAACGGTTAATTCTTGTTTAAGCTCAGCTCTTGCACATTCTCGTTAATCAGCTTTTCTTGAAGTTTCGCGTCTACCGACGAACGGATAATTTTTTCCGCGATAGAAACGGCCAAAACACCCACTTCTTTTTGAAGGGTTTGGGTTAATTGCTTTCTTTCGCTTTCGATCGCTTTGCGGGCGTCCGCCAAAATCATTTCAGCTTCTTTTCGCGCAGCCGCAATAGCTTCATCGCGGCTCTTGGTGGCTTCCTGGCGGGTCTTTTGCAGGATTTCCAGGGTGTTTTGTTCGAGTTCTTTTACCTTTTTATCAAAATCAGCTTTGAGCGATTCGGATTCTTTTTGGCGCTTTTCAGCGTTGACCAATTGGTCTTCAATGCGTTTTTGACGGCTTTGCATCCAGCCATTTAAATAAGGGAGATAGATTTTGGACGACAGCCACATTCCGACGAGGAAAGTAACGGCCTGTAAGGCAAAGAGCGTTAAATTAAATTCCATGGCATTCCTTCTTATAAGTAAGCCCCGGGAGAGTTGGACTCTCCCAGGACAAAATCAAACGACAAATCAGCCGACAAACAAACCTTGGAACGGGTTGGCGAACAAGAGAATCAAAGCAACCGCCAAAGCGTAAATACAAAGGGATTCAATAAAGGCCAAACCGATAATCATGTTGGTTTGGATCAAACCAGCGGCTTCGGGTTGACGGGCCATGGCTTCCAAAGCTTTACCAACAGCCGTACCTTGACCGATACCCGTACCAACCGAACCCAAACCGATAGCCAAACCAGCGGCCAAAGCGGTCAAGGCGAAAAACCAAACCGAACCTTCATGAGCTTGAGCCTTGGCAGCAGCAGGCGCCGCTTCAGCAGCCCACACGCTAACGTTCACGGCCAAAACCGCGAGCGCCAGGCAAAACGTCATCAAAGACTTTTTCATGACTGACTCCTTAAAAATGTATTTCCGGTGATCAGCGGGGGCTGGCCGGAAAACCCTCTTGCGAGGGTACTGCGATTTCATTTAAGCCGCGGCGTGGCCGTGGTCTTCCCCATGCTCGTCATGGCCTTCGTGGGATTGAACAGCCCCGCCGATATAGACCATGGCCAAAAGCATAAATACGAAAGCTTGAACAAAACAAACGAATACACCCAGGATGACAATCATCACCCGAAGGATAAAGGGAAAGGCCGCGACCGGCTTCATCGCCGGGTCCATCGCCCAGAAGACCGTGATGAGCAAAGCCAAAACCGCCAGGAGTTTTTCTTTAGCCATCATGTTCCCAAACAAACGAAGGGTCAGAGAGACCGGCTTCACCAGCTCACCGATGACGTGAATGATCGGCATGAGAATGAGCAAAGCGCCTTGGATGACTATCATGAGTAAGTTCAAAAGAAAGTTGGGCGAATTAGTCGGCAGTTTGGGAGGCAAGAAATGCTCAAAGTACTTCAAACCTTTTTCTTTAATGCCCCAGTAATGGGTGGAGAGAAACACAATCAAGGCCATACCGAGGTTGACGTCAATACGGCTGGTCGGGGAAACCGATCCGGGAATCAAACCCATCAGGTCCGCGAAAAAGATAAACATGAAGAGCGTATAAAAGAGAGGAAAGAAAAAAGCGGCGTGTTTGCCGACCAGAGATTCAGCCATGCCCTGTACAAATTCAATCACCATCTCAATAAAGTTTTGCGCGCCGGTCGGAACCAATTTGGGATTGCGCTTGGCCAAGGCCATCAGAATAAAAATAACGGCGAAAGTGACCAGGCTCATGGTGTAAGGATTAATAAAATTGTCAAAACCCATCGCGGCGAACAGTTGGGTTTTAATGACGAGGGGGCTTTCAGCCTGTTCCATGTTCATTCGACGAACGCCTTTCAAAAACGATTAACTCAGAGTGGAAAAGTGAGGATTGTGCCGTAAAACTTAGTAAAAAGCCTCACGAGCGGGCGTTAGTGTAATCGGCGACCTAGGAATGGTCAACCCTCAGGCGGAACAACTTTGAAAATTTTCCGTGAAGCGCCTCAGAGAACCAAAAGGCCTGTAAAAGGCCCGACAGGGGCGTTCTTTTTTTTCACTTCGCGGTCTTTAAACCAGCCCAGACCAGCACTAAAAGAAACCAGGTGTAGCTCACTAAAGCCCCTAAAAGACAGAAAACCGAGACTGTCAACAAAGCCCAAATAATAAGGGCGAATAAAACCCAGCGGATGAGGTGATAAATACGGAAAAGGCCCGGGCCTTGGGTCTGACCAGCGGCCAAAACTCGGCTGACCATGCTTTTGAGGCCTAAGAGATGAAGGGGTGATAAGAAAGCGCCTAAAAAAAGACCCTTAGCGAAATAGAGATATCCCGTGCCGTAAGCGATAGCGGCCAGAAGAAGGCTTCCCACCAAGCTGCCCAGACAAACCCTTATCAGAAAAGCCCCGGAAGGACCTGCGGATTTAGGCTTTCGGGCCATCGTTCTTATCGTTCGGCGTGTTAGCGTTCAAAGTCTTTAAATCCTCAAACAAAAGCACATAGCTGGCAACAACCCCCAGAATCATGCCCGCCACAATCACCCAGGTACCCCAATGAAAAAGCTTGTTCAGCCCCCATCCCAGAAACAGCCCTACAAAAATGGAAAGGGAGAAGTTTATTCCGAGGGTGGAGAGTCGTAAGAGATTGGCGCTGGTGGATAGTTTTCTCTGATCCATTGTCCGTCCTTTTCAATGTGGAAAGCCGCTTTTATATAGATGCCTTCCGGGGGTAAATAACCTTCAGCCTTCAATCTATCTTCCTTCACAATCACCAGCCCTAATCCGCAGTCATCTTTAATGTCGCGGGGCCGGGGAATCAGTTTAAACCGCATCTTGTGGTCTTTTAAAATGGACTCGGCATGCATGGTTTCGTGGGTTGTATGAAACAACAGAACAAAATGCTGGTCGGTTAAGGATAAACGGCTGGAAGAGGCTGCCAACGATTACCTCCCACAGGGCCATTCCCCTTTAGCGGCCGGGGCACCCTGAGTTGTTTCGATCAGCCCGGAAAATCGGTCGGCGAGACGTTTTCGAGGAATTTCTTAAACTCGCTCATCTCTTCTTTGTACTTTTCTTTATCCACGATGGTGGCGTTAATGACAACTTTTTCAGCCACGAAGATCGGCGAATGGGTTCGAAGGGCCAGGGCAATGGCATCTGAAGGACGGGCGTCAATTTCAAAGCGTTCAGCGGTTTCGTTGTCTTCTAAAACCACTTTGGCAAAGAAGGTGTTTTTATCGATGTCGTTCACGATGACCTTAACGACTTTAGCGCCCAGAGTGGTGATAATGCTTTTGAGCAAATCATGGGTCATAGGGCGGGGCAAAACCTGATCATTGAGTTGAATAAAAATAGCGGTGGCTTCGGCCACGCCGATCCAAATGGGCAAATAGCGCTTCTCATCCTCATCGGTCAAAATGACAGAAGGGGTTTTTAAATTAGGGTCAACCGCGATACCGCGGACTTTCATTTCGATCATGACTTCAAGCTCCGAGAAACATGTTCTATAACTTAATTGTACTGCAATGATGCGACGGGATTATCATCATTTCAAGCCTAGGTGTCTATGCTCTTTTCCCGCCAATGTTAACGACTATTTAAAATCGACCTCGGCAAAAACCTGAGCCTCAAAACCGTAAATTTTCGCCTCTTCTTTCCAAGCGTTTTTGGCTAAACCGGCCTTCACACAGGTTTGTTCTAAAAAAGTTTTAGAGTCCCAATGATAATCCATCGCCACCTGGGGCAGCAAAAGCCCTGACCGGTTTCCTTTGCTGATAATCAAGCCATGCACACCCACCTTCACCTGTTCGGGTTTGATCTCTTTGGGCTGAGTTAACACGGATATTTCTATCTCAATTCGGGAAACTTCATCTTCGCGCACCGGCGGAAAACGAAAATCCTGCAGGGCCGCGCAAACCGACGCTTCTTGAACCGCCTCCACCAAAGGTTTGCTGGGATAAGGAAAGCCGATGCAGCCGCGCAGTTCACCTTCCAGCCAAAGGGTCACAAACACTCCCCTTTTTTCACGAAGCAGCTGCGACAACGAATGCACAATGGGTAATTGCCGGCCCTTGAGCACGGTGGTCTTAATGGCGTTGCGGGCCAATTGAAGAAGAAGTTCTTGGTCTTTTTTGGAAACCACTTCACTGGGATTCACTTAAAACTCCAATTTTACTTTCGGCTGAAAGCCACAGCGGAATAACCCACTACCCGTGAATGATCACCCGTTACATCGCCCGAATTCATATAGGCCAGCAGTTGGGTCGCGTCCGCGCCAATCGCTTTAGCGTATCGGAGCAGGGTCAAAACGGGCTCTTTGCCGCAGTGCGTACAGTAATAGTCCGGATACTTTTTCGCCATTATTTTTTTATCCGTTTCGCCGACTTTTGCCTCATTGCCGGTTAGAAGCGCCGTTAAAAACTCCTGATCCGCTTTCACCGCCGTTTCATAAACGGGATAGTGGGAAAGGTCTGAAGAAGCCACGAGCAAAAACGGTTTTATTTTCCTCAGCTCCAGTAAAGCTTCTACCAGGGGGCGCACCGAGTTTTCAATTCCCTGTCCCATCACCATAGGAACCACTTGAGCGCCGGGGCAGTAACGTTGAATAAGAGGAAAATGGACTTCTACCGAATGTTCTTGGGCAAAAGCAGGCGGGATATCGGCGATGTGGTGACTCTGGTTAATTAAAAACTCGCAGGCTTCTTGATCCACCGGCAAGTCACCCAGCGGCGCTTCCACCGCGTCTCCCGAGAATACCGAGACCCCTTTAAACGACACATAGTGACTGGGCCCTACTACCACAATGGTTTTAGGCGCGGAAGATAAAGAGCGGTAACCCAAAGCCGCCACTGAGCCAGAATAAACATAGCCCGCATGAGGCAGCATCAACCCTTCCACTAAACCTTCTAAAGATTGGACAGGGGTTTTCTCAAAAGCGTCAAATTGACGCGAAAGTTCTTTGGGTTTATTGGGATAAAATTGACCCGCCACGACCGATTTAAGTTTCATGGCTTATCCGTGAAGGAAAATTAAAAAGATAAGTTGATATTAAGCGTGGATAACTTTAGAAATTTTGTCGCGGGTATAAGGCCAGGCCGCGTCCGGCAGAACCGCCATAGAACCAGCGGTGAACATAGAGGTTTCCAGGGGCACCCAGGACTTGCAGCCTTCATAGGCAGACTTCACTGGCAAATCCGAAGGCATGGCCAACAAATAAGCGCGGACAATAAAAACATAAAAACCCTGCCAATCGCCGTAGTTAAAACGTTTCTCAACCGCCTCATCACTCATCACGGTAAAGGGAATCAATCTTTTAGCGACTTCCCAATCAGTAACCTTTTCCACGCGGTCAGCGGTGGCATACAAACGGAAATGAATGCGTTTGGGGTCTTTGTTTTCTTTTTCAATCGCGGCCAAGCGGGGGCGCCAGTCAGGTTTAATCGCCTGAGGGTTTTCATGTTCAAAGGTCGGGTAAAGGAAGAATTCCGGATGTTCGGGTTTGAACTCCCCGTTTTCTTCGGCAATGCCGCCTTTTCGAAGAAGAATGGTTTGTTTCCCTTCTTCGAGAGCCTTTAAAACCACGGCCCATTCTTTGAGTGCGATATTATTTTGAAGTTTCATAGTGAGACGATTATGAGAATTTCAGAGTTAACTTTCAAGCGCAAAGGGCTCTAGCTAGACAGGGCCATCAAAACACCGCCCGCTAAAGCCAAAAGGGCGCTGCCCAAAACCTTCGGCCACTCATTAAAGTGAAGTTCCTTAAAAACAAACAAAGACCAACCGGCGTAGACCAGCGAGCTTGAGTTCACAATCGGCACCGCCCGGGAAAGCCCCAGCATTTGAATGGCCATTAACATGCCCGACATACCCAGCACCCAAAGCAAAGCTGACACCAGCCCTAAACTCAAATTCACTGTGGTGAGGCCTTTAGTTTTATGAATCACGGGAATCAAAATAGCCGTTACGGCTCCGCCCAAAACCAAAACGATCAGCACATCTAACTGACTGATTAGCGGCTGGGGATCCCATTGGGGAACCAACCTAATCGGTAAAAAGTAAATGCCCCAGAAAAATCCGGCCAAGAGACTTAGCCAAATTCCCTTTTTAAGATTCCCCTCTTTAGCAGACGGGGCCGAAATGCTGGTCACCCAAAGAGCCCCAGCGGAAAGCAATACCGCGCCGAGCAAAAGCAACGCTAAGGACTTCAAGGTGGTCGCCTCACGAAAAATAACCAGCCCCAAGACAATATTGAGCAGGGTGTTAAAGTTGAAGTAAACCACACCTTTGGCCAAACTAATTTCTTCTAAAGCTAAACCCGCCGCGGCTTGTCCCAATCCCCAGAGCACTCCGGAGAGAAGCGCCGCCCAAAACCATTGGGGGTGAGCCCACAACAATTGCACTGAGTTCCAGCGCAGCAAAACGATCACCAGCAAGCCAAAGCCCATTAAGTGGAAAAAAGAAAATCCTTTAGCGGTCGAAAAGCGGACCGGCAGCATATAACTGCCAATACAGCCAAACCCCACCAAAGCCCATAAATAACCGCTCATTGAATTTCTCCGTGATTAAGAACCGGGTGATTGTAAGGCAACCACCACCCTGCGTAATAGAAAGAAATCAATGACTCGGGCGGACATGATAAAAAGCAGCAGAGCCGCCGCGGAGACGTGGCCGTAAAGAAAAGCCGATAGGGATCCCAAAATCCACACGCCCAGTTGAAAAATCGTGGTTGAAACCGCTACCACCTTGGCTCTTTCCTGCTCGCCGATAATACTCATCCAGATCGCCGCGCTCACCGAATAATAAAAGGAAGAACCCATTGCCCCCAAGATAACCGACAACAAACAAATCCAAAAAGGGGTCAAAAAACCCACAGGAGGTATCAGTAACACCGCCAATGCCGCCAAACCAAAGACCTGGTCCAAGCCTAAAAGTTTCACCATCCATTGCGGGGAAAGCCGCGGAACGACAAAAAACAATAAGCCGCAAGCCACATAAGCTGAAACCTGTGCGAAGAGAGAAAGCGAAGTGTCTTTCACGCCCATGTGCTGAACGAAGTAAAGCGAAGCGTAAATGATCCAGGTCGCGAAAACCCATTCGTCCAAAATCTTCGAGGCCAAAAAGGGAACCGCCGCTTTTTTCCGCAAAAGGTTTTTAAAGGTATTCAGGTATTGTTCGAGCCCTTCCTTGATCCCGTGTTTCCATGTGGGTGGCACGCGCTCAAAAGCGCCTGAATGCGGAATAAAAACGGCTCTGATGGTGATGCCTAGAGCGACACAGACGAAAAACAAACCGAACATTTCATGACAAGCGGTCGACAAGCCTCTTTGCTCTTTCCAATATCCGCCTAGAAGGGGAAAAAATAACAACCCAGGCGCCAAATTAATGATTTGTAAAACGGAGTAGCCCACCGCTCTTTTTACTGACGAAACGCCCTCAATCAACAAGCATTGATAAGCCGGCCCCGACCCCAAATTAAGCGCGATAAAAAAGAGCGCCGCCGCACCCCACCATTTATTCTCCGCGAAGGTCATACAAAAACAGTATCCGCCCCAACTGAGCACGTCGAAAAGAAACAGGGTTTTCTTTCTTCCCCAGACATCGGCTAAGTAACCGCCCAGCCAAAGAGCCACCAAACCAAAAGGAATAAACATGAAGCTATAGAGGCCCACTTCCGTATTGGAAAGCCCCAGCGAAACCAAATACAGACTCCGGAAAGGGCTGATCATGGCGATAGGGATGACCCACAAAATTCCAACATAGATCGTCAAGGCCGGGGTCAAGGGAAGTGAAAACATCTCTTTGGTTTTTTTACCGTGCTCAAATAAAAAGAAAATTGGTTTTTTAAAAATACCGTTGTTAAAAGATGACATGGGCCGCCCGTAAGTTTTAACTGACGAAAATAACTACTAACTGTCCTACCGCAATCGTTATTATAGAACCAGCTTTAGCGCGAACCTTTTAAGAACACCAAATCAGTCTATCAAGGAATGGAATGTTTTCAGACAAACATCCTTCGGCTTCAAAACCGTCCCATTTTTACGACAATCCGTGGTTTTATTTCGTCCCCCTGACTATGACTAATTTCATTCTTTCTTACGTTTCCTTATCCTTTTCCGCGAATCTTTTCATTGGTGTTTTAGGCTGGGGAATTCCGACCATTTTAGGTTTCTATTTTTTCGCCAGGAAAAAAGTGGAAAATCAGCCTCTTCACCTCCAGGAAAGTCTCCCTTCTCTCTCTCTCGGCTGGTGGTTAGTTGTTGTTGGTTTGGCTCTCATCCCCCGTTTTTATCTGCTGCTTAATAACTATTGGCCCGTCTCCGACGAAGGTCTTTTCTCCTTCCTGTCTCTGGAGCTTTCCCGGGAATGGGAATGGATTTTGTTTTTTTCCAGGGCTCAGGCTCCTCCTATTTTTAACTGGGTATCCGCTCTTTATTTCGACTGTTTCACGCCTTCCCTTTTCATCTTAAGGCTATTCTTATTCGCGCTGGCCGTCATCACGCCCATTTTTATCTACACCACGGGCAGGCATTTTTTCTCAAAATCCATTTTCCTTTTTTGCTTTCTCTTTTTCTCCTTCGGTTTTTATTCGCTTTATACCTACAAATACTTTTTGGGAACGCCGTTAACTTTCCTAGTTGAAATGATGACTTTTTACTTCCTGGGCTCACTTTTAAAATCCAATCCTCCTGAAAGAACCTCACTACAGGGATGGCAGTTGGGTTTGATGACCGGCTTAGGTTTTTGGATGGCGATTCAATGGCCCCTGGTCTCTTTCCTGATCGCTGTGACGGTTATCTTCAAATTCAAAAAGAAAGCCTTCTACCTTTTTGGGTTGTGGCTCCCTATCGCTTTATCCTTTCTCCTGTTTTGCCTCGCCTCTTATTTTCAAAAAAATGGGCAGCACATGACCGAACTGCTGGCCCTCCCCGGGCCGGGCGCGTGGCAGGAACGAATCAACGATTCGCTTTATAACTGGACTTCTCTTTTCTGGGGCTGCGACATCAAAAATTCTTACGGCCCGGTTTGGGGCGGCATGATGGATCCCATCTCAGGTTCTCTGCTCTCGATTGGCTTCTTTGAATTAGTGCGGCACCGGAAAAACCGCTTTTGTGTCTGGATCCTTTTCGCTTTTTTCCTATTTATGATCCCAGGGCTCATCACCAATCGATTTGAGATTTACCGCAACTCGCTCACCTTGCCGCTTCTGATTCTCATCTGCGCTTTGGGTTTACAGTCATTGGTGGTTGAAACATCCAAACCATGGAGATTTCTTTTAGTTTCGGCTCTTTTAATCCCCGTAGCCGGTTTAGATATGTTCCATATGTGGAAGACCTATCAGCCCGGGCCGAAAGCAGGAAGTAATTACGCCGTCAATTCACCGCTATATTCAAAAGCTTTTGACCTGTTAAAAGAAAACAGCCTCGCCGAGGGCCCCGGTTACTTTTATTGGGGGTTTAATAACAACATTGAGGACCCTTCTCTGGATGTACTGACCTACGGGTTTAACGCCGCTGAAAACCCTAAAATTCCCCAGCAAAACATCCAATGGGGCGCCTTTATCACTAACGCTAATTACAAACCCTTTTTATCGGACCTCTATCCGATGGCTAAGTTTCATTGGTTGGCGCCAGATGACTTGTGGAATCAGGGCGGACTAGTCTTAGTCATTGTCGAAAACAAAGAAAAAAACTGGGAACAATTTAAGAGTTGGAATAACTTCAACACAGCCCTTCACTCCGTGACCAACAGCTACTTGCTTTGCCCGTTTGACAGCAAAGAAACTTCCAATTTTGAAAAATTTTTGGAGACGGAAAAATACACGGGGGGCGATCGGTTTTTAGAGTCGGTTTTCTATGAAAAGCTGATTTACTTCCGCCGTCACAATCCCAACCACCAACAATTGATAGATTGGATCAACCAGGCCGTTCACAAAGGCTATCCCGCCGCCCATCTTTTAGCGACCGAGGGTCTTTTGTACCGCGCTGAAGGAAACTATACCGAAGCTAAAAAGCTCTTCAAAGAAGCTGTTGCTTCCAGACTTAATTTGACCGACGCGGAAAAAAATCTGACCATTTTGAACTCCATCAAAAAGACACCGTAATTACTCGAGGTCTTTCAGCATCACCACAGCATTTTCCTGGTTATCGCTGTAATATTTTTTGCGGATAGCGACTGTCCGAAAACCCATCTTGTCATAAAGCTTTTGAGCCGCCTCGTTACTTTCACGCACTTCCAATGTCGCCAGCCTGGCGCCCTTGTTATAGGCAAAGCGCAAGCAGTACTCCATCATCTCAAAGCCCAATCCCATTTGGCGGAACCGGGGAGCGATCGCCAGATTGATAATGTGCGCTTCTTGCGGAGCTTCCCAATAGCCCATGTAACCCACGACTTGGCCGTTCATTTCACCCACAAAGTAGCGGGCGACTTCTCTTTTGAGCTCTTCCTCGAAAAGTTCCTTCGACCAGGGCGAGGCCATGGAGGCTTTTTCAATCTCGACAATTTGATCTAAATCTTCGGCGATCATAGGTCTGAGAATCATGGTTTCTTTTCGTCCACGGAGGGAATACGTAAATAGAGAGGTTTTAAGGTTTCGAGCCCTGGTCTTAAACCGGACTGCCATTGGTGATAAGCCAGCCGGGCAATGCTGGAAGCTTTGGGGTCGTGGAGTCCCGCCTCCACCCATTGGCCTTTGGCGCCGAGAGATTCTTTGATTTCTTTTTCATATTTCAAAAAACCCGCGCCAATCACCCAGGCCTTATCCCGAATCAAATCTTTGAGCGCCTCGATTTTTAAAATGGCGGGCGCCGTTGTTTCGCGAAAACTTTCTTTTTCAATCAGGTATTGCCCCACAAAACACTCGCCCCGGCCGGCGTCAATCAAGCCAAGCGCGTTACCGAGATGGCCCGCGGCCCGTAAGTTTTCAGCTAATCCATCCAGCGTAGAAATGCCAAACACGGGCAAGTGAGACGGCATGGCCAATCCTTCAGCGGTCGCGATACCAATACGGATACCCGTAAAACTGCCGGGTCCTAAAGCCACAGCAATGGCCGTAATGTCTTTGCCGGTGAGGCCATTGGATTCCAAAAGGGTTTTTAAGCCGGGTAAAAGCGTGACCGAGCTTTCTTTATCCGAGGATAAAAGAAGCTCAGCTTTTTCTTGGCCCGTTTTCAGATCCCATAAAGCCACGCTGGAGACGCGGGTAGAAACTTCTATAGAGGCCAGCAAAGGATAATCTCCTGAACTCGGGGAATAGATTCGTTATGACCTTCCACAATTAAACGGCGGCCCGTCTCCGTATAAGGCTCAAAAGCCATCTTGATCATGTTGGGCGGAAAGAGATTCTTAAACTTGTCGCCCCACTCCACAACCACCACGCCCTCACGGCTGAGCCACTCCGACCAGCCGATGTTTTCTACCTCTTCCGCTTTATTCAGCCGGTACCAGTCAAAGTGATACAGGGGCAAACGGCCCTCATACACATTTTGAAGATTAAACGTCGGCGAGGTCACATTGCCCTCAAAACCCAAACCCTTGGCCATACCCTTCACAAAAAGAGTTTTACCCGCGCCTAAACCGCCGGTTAAACACCACACCTCACCGGACTGGGCTTTTTTGCCAATCTCTTCGCCTAATTGAAAAGTTTGTTCAGGTGTCTCGCATAGAAAACTGCTGGTTAACAAAGAAAAGTCCTTAAAACAAAATTTGAACCACAGAGTTCACGGAATACACAGAGTAAAACAATTGATTTTCATTTAATACAAAGGAAGTTTTTAGTTTACGTCTTACTCTGTGAACTCTGAGTACTCCGTGGTAAAAACACCTTTATTTTTTAGCGAAATGGTCAAAACCCTTAGCCTTCAAGGGGATTCTTTCACCCTTGCGGGTAATAAGCGTAATGCCCTTAGCTGCCGGCACCATACGCCCAATGGACTTGAGCGGAGTACCCGTTTCAGCCGGGACTTTTTGAATGACTTGAGAAATATGAGTGAGAGGCACGGTGAACAAAAGTTCATAATCTTCCCCGCCGCTCAAAACGAAATCGAGGGGATTCAACCCTTCCGCCTCACAGTAAGCCTTCAGCGAAGACGAGATCGGCAAAGCTTCTTCATGAATTTCAGCGCCGAGTTTGGATTCGTCGCACAAATGATGAATCTCGCTGGAAAGACCATCGGAGATATCAATCGCCGCTGTCGCCAAACGTTTAGTCGATAAAGCCCGGCCTACCGTAAAGCGAGGGGTCGGAGTTAAGTGGCGTTTAATTAAAGCCGCCGTAATGTCTTTATTTTTCGCCGAGGGGTGCTGCAGCGCGTGTAGGCCCGCGGAGGAGTCGCCTAAGTTCCCAGTCACTAATAGAGCGTCGCCCGCCTTAGCGCCGTTACGGCGTAAAGCCTTGCCCGATTCCACTTCGCCGATCAAAGCGATATTTACCACAAAGTTATCGCTGCCTACGGTGTCGCCGCCCACGATTTGAGCGCCAAAAGCCTCGCCCATCCCCTTCATACCTTCATAGAAAGCTTCCACATCCGACATGGGATAGTCTTTCGGCAAGCCAATGGAAACCACAGCCACCGTGGGTTTCGCGCCCATGGCCGCGCAATCGCTAATGTTAACCGCCATAGTTTTAGCGCCCAACTGCCAGGGAGTAATTAATTTAAAGTCGAAATGACGGCCTTCGACCAGCATGTCCGTGGTAAATACCAATTCGTGGCCTGAGGCGGGTTTAAAAATGGCCGCGTCATCGCCAATCCCCGAAATCACCGAGGAGTTTTTGGTTTTGAGGGACTCGCGAATTTTTTCGATAAATCCAAATTCGCCGATACTCTTAATGGTTTCGGGCTTCGTTTTCTTAGGTTGTGTATCGGCCATTGATGTCGATATAGCCATCCGTTAAGTCGCAGGTATAAACGGTGGTTTTACCCTTTCCTAATCTCAAGTCGACCAAGATGGTGACGTCTTTTTGCTGAAGAATTTTTTTAAGCTTTGCCCTAGACCATCCCTTACGGGGTTGTCCGTCATAAAGCACGTAGCCGCCGATAGCGACCTTGGCTTTAAATTCATCCACCGCCGCGCCTGAATAACCCACCGCGGTGAGCACCCGGCCCCAATTGGGGTCCGCGCCAAACACAGCGGTTTTGACCAGGGGTGAATGAGCGATAGCCTTCGCGGCCATCAGCGCTTCGGAGTCTTTCTTCGCGCCCTGAACCGTCACTGTCACAAACTTAGTCGCCCCTTCGCCATCCCGAATCACATCCTGGGCTAAGTCCAACGAAACACCTTTGAGGGCTTCCGCGAAAGCGCGGTAATCCGCGCCCGTTGTCGTAATCGTTTTAGCTCTCGAAGCGCCGTTGGCTAAAACCACCACCGAGTCGCTGGGAGAGGTATCGCCATCAACCGTAATACGGTTAAAGCTCATATCAACGGATTCTCTGAGGGCTTTATCGAGCAAAAGTTTGGAAATCGCCGCGTCAGTCAAAATGTAAACCAGCATCGTCGCCATGTTGGGATGAATCATTCCCGAACCCTTGGCAAACCCCATCATCCAAACCGGTTTTCCTCCAATGGTGAAAGCCCGGGCGCTGGTCTTGGTGACTAGATCGGTTGTTAATATCGCGCGGGAAAAATCGTCTCCGCCCGCGGAAGAAAGCGCGGCCACACCCAACCGGACGCCTTTTTGAATTTTAGGTCTGGGCACAGGCACACCAATCACACCCGTGGAATGAACGAGCACTTCATGCGCCGGAACTTTTAAGAGTTTTCCCGCCCAGCCAGCGGTGTCATAAGCGTCTTTATAACCCTGACGGCCAGTCAGATCGTTGGCGTATTTGGTATTTACCACCACCGCCCTCAGCGGCTTGCGGCCCTTGAGCAATTCTTCGGTTCTGCGGGCGGGAGCGGACTTCACGGCGTTCTTCGTCACCACGCCGGCCCAAATGGCCGGAAGCGCGGAGTAAATAAAGCCCATATCGAGTTTTTGTTTCGACTTCAGCCCGGCGTGAATGCCCGAGGCCAAAAATCCCAGCGGTAAAGGAAGGGTGAGTTTTTTCATATCCAAAATCCTTGAGTAAAGATGACGCATTCTAACAGGAGGCCTTTCAAAATGCTTTTCAAACCACTACGATGTGCCCCATTGAAACGAGGAGAAACCGCATGATTAGCCCTTTAAAAGCCGTCCTTTTTGATCTGGACGGAACCCTGGTGGATTCGGAAAAAGACATCGCTGAAGCCGCCAATTACACCCGGGAGCATTACGGATTACAGCGGGTCCCCGATACCACCATTGCCCAATATGTAGGCAACGGCGTTTACACTCTTTTGGAAAAAAGCCTGGGCACCACCGATCAGGCCCAAATTCGGGAAGCTTATGAGATCTTCCAGCAGCATTACCGGATTCACCTGGCGGATTTCACCCGAACCTATCCCGGTACTTTTGACCTATTGGATCTTTTAAAAAGTAAAAACATCAAAATGGGCGTGGTGTCCAACAAACCCCAGGAATTCACTACCTCGGTTTTAGAAAAATTAAATTTGGCGTCCTACTTCGAGGTCGGCTTTGGCCCCGAAGCCACCACCAACCGTAAACCCCATCCGGAGCCGATTTTAGTGGCTTTAGAAAAGCTAGGCGCCCAACCCAGCCAATCCGTCATGGTGGGCGACTCGATTGTGGATATTCAAGCGGCTCAGGCGGCCCAGGTGAAAGTCGCGGTTTTGACCCACGGCTACGGCACCCGGGAAGTTTTAAGCTCCGCTAACCCGGATTGGCTGGTAGATTCCATGCCCGCTCTAATCGAGATTTTCAAATAACCCAGAAAATAAAAAAGCCGCCCCGAGGGACGGCTTTAAAAGAGTAACGTCTTCCGGCTTGTTATTCCCAGCGCCTTAAATGCTTGCGCGCGGTCGCGTTTTTCGGATCGAGCTTCAGCGCCTTATGGTAATAGATCCGGGCCGATTTGAAATGATCGTCTGCCTTGATGTAATACTCATAAATAATACCCAGCATGGCGTAATCTTCCGCTCTCAACCAGGCCTTGCTGTTGGGGTCGTCGACCGCTTCTTTCAGGTATTGAACAGCCGTTTCATAATCCTTCGCCTTATAAGCGCGAATGCCTTCACGATAAGTGTTCCAGGTGCTTTCGCTCGTAGTGGGTGCCGGCTCCACACCAGTCGTCGCCGTAGGCACGGGAGCGACAACCGCTTCCACCGTCGGCATCGGTGAGGCCTGCGCCACAATTTGTACCGTAGGCGAAGGTGTCGGCTGAGCCGCCACGACGGTCGCCACAGGAGTGGGTTTCTTTTCTTGCTCGCCAAAAATGAGGCTCAAAGAGATCTGGTTGCTGGTACCGAAATCACCCAACGTGGTCATGGCGTAATCCAACTGCCAATCCATATAACGGATGCCCGCGCCTAAAGAAAAACCAGTGAGTCCCGACACGTTAGCGTAATCCGCGAAGCGGTAGCCCGCGCGCACCGCGATCAGGCCCATGTACCAATATTCACCGCCGAACCCGAAACTGGAATCGGACGGGGTAATTAAAGACCAATCGCCTTCCGCGGTTAAGTTAATACCGTTCAACGGGCAAAAGGCATTTTGTCCTAAAGTCCGGTCAAAATTAATTTGATAAGCCCATCCCGTTTTAAACATCGTCGGCAGAGAAGAACCATCCAGGTCCCAACCCAGGCCGCTAATTACCGCCGACAGCGACATCGGCGTTCCCGGCATTTGGTAGAAGAGGCCGCCGTCAAAAGACGCGGTTTGATCCGGCAGGGTTTGTTGAATATTGTCATAGATAAAATGGGCGGTCACACCCAGTCGAAAACCCTCCGCCAGGTGCAGTCCATAACCCCCGTAAATATTCAGCCCCAGGGGTGAATAGGTTCCGCTGGCCGCGATACCTGAGGGCGAGATGGTATAAGTAGGAATGCTTCCGAAATTGAGATAATCCGCGCCAAAAGACAGACCGTCGCCGCTTTCCAATCTTTGGCTGTAAACCAAATGCTCTGCGGTCAGTCCCTGCGCCCAGAAGTTTTGAGAAAAAGAAAAGTTTGACTGCCCAACCAGCCCAATAGCCGCCGGGTTGATATCCACTTCATCGTAAGCGTCCGGCAAAGCGCTCAAAGCCCCGCCCATACCCACATTACGAGTGCTGGGAGAAATCGTCAGCCAGCTGTTCCCCGAAGCGTTTGAAACCGTTTGAGCTTCCGCAACGGAACCCAAAAAGATAATTCCCGAAAACAGTGTGGCTATGAGAGTGGCTTTTTTCATCGGGCCAGAATCACTTTCTGCCAGGTTTTGCCGGCGGTTCCATCGCTATAAGTGACCTTCATGCGGATGTTATAAATACCCGGCGGAACACTGGTTGTGCTCCAGCAAGGCTGATTGGTGCCGTTAATATCCAAGTGGGCCACAAACTCGCCCGTCATGGTGTAAATATCCCAAATCGTTTCAGTGGTGGGCTTATCCGGATACAAGCATAAGTTTCCGCCGCGGGGCACCGGCACAGGACCCAAAACAACTTTACCCATCTGGGACAAGGGTTCCAAAGGCGTTACGGTCGGCGTAAAGGTGTTGGTAGGAGTGGGCGTAATAGTCGGCGTATTTGTAATGGTAGGCGTGTTTAATGTGGCCGTGTTTGTCACAGTGAAGGTAGGCGTACTAGTCGAGGTCAGTGTGGCCGTGTTGGTGAAAGTTGATGTCACGTTCGAGGTATTCGTCGCCGTATTGGTGGGGGTACTTGTCGCCGTTTGAGTCGCGGTGTTCGTAAAGGTTGAAGTGATATTGGAGGTATTGGTCGCGGTATTCGTTGAAGTATTCGTGGTGGTTTGGGTCGCCGTATTGGTCACTGTATTAGTGACGGTTTGAGTAGATGTATTAGTCGCGGTGCTGGTCACTGTATTGGTGGAAGTGATAGTCGCCGTGTTCGTAAAGGTCGAAGTAATGTTGGAAGTGTCAGTAGCCGTATTGGTAGCGGTGTTGGTTGAGGTTTGAGTTGCGGTATTCGTCGGCGTATTGGTCACCGTATTGGTCGCGCTATTCGTAGCTGTACTCGTGAAAGTGGAAGTGATGTTGGAAGTATCCGTCGCTGTGTTAGTAGCGGTATTCGTCGACGTTTGAGTAGACGTGTCAGTCGGAGTATTAGTCGTCGTGTTCGTGGCGCTATTGGTCGCGGTATTAGTGAAGGTCGAAGTGATGTTGGAAGTATCCGTCGCTGTATTAGTAGCGGTATTCGTGGCGGTCTGAGTCGCCGTATCAGTGGGAGTATTCGTAACCGTGTTGGTTGCCGTATTGGTCGCGGTATTGGTAAATGTCGAAGTCAGGTTAGAAGTGTCGGTGGCCGTATTGGTAGCCGTATTCGTCACTGTTTGAGTGGCCGTATCCGTTGAAGTATTGGTGTTCGTATTTGTCGCGGTATTGGTAACCGTATTCGTACTTGTATCAGTAGACGTATTGGTGGCGGTGGATGTGGCCGCCGCCGTATCCGTAGTGGTATTGGTGGCCGTCTGGGTCGCTGTGTTGGTCGCGGTGCTAGTCACCGTATTGGTACTCGTATCGGTGACGCTGTTAGTCGGCGTATTGGTTGAGGTTACCGTAGCGGTGTCGGTGGCAGTATTAGTCGAGGTATCAGTTGAAGTGTTAGTAGCCGTATCCGTCGGGGTGTTGGTTGAAGTGACTGTAGCCGTATCGGTAGAAGTATTTGTCACCGTAGTGGTATTCGTAAACGTATCGGTGGGTGTGTCCGTAAATGTGTCTGTTGGTGTATCGGTGAAAGTGTCGGTAGCCACCTGGGCGAAAAGGCTGTTATTAAAAGCTAAAAATAACACGACTCCAAAACCCAATGCTAACAGACCGTTTGAGTTTCGCCGCGTCATCTTCATAACACTCCTGAGGGGTTCAATGCCGAAGGCTCGATGCTATTTGCCAAACACTTTATCGAACCAGAAGAACAAGGGCAACTTCTTTGTCAGTTCCAAAAAACTATCTGATAGGGGGGACTAGCGGGGTCGTAAAATCCATGTTAGAAGCGCTTCGATTCCTCCCAACCCAGCATGGCTTTTTTGCGGGAGGAGCCCCAACGGTACTCCCCTATCACTCCTGTTTCGCGGATAACCCGGTGACAGGGGATCAAATAAGCCACCGAGTTCTGTCCCACAGCCGTCCCTACCGCCCGGGAAGCGCTGGGTCTTTGAATGGTCTTAGCCACATCCTGATAAGACTGAACTAGACCCGTTGGGATTTTCAAAAGCGCTTCCCAAACCTTGATTTGAAACGCCGTTCCGGTCAGCAAAACTTTCAGGTCACCTTGAGCCGCATTCTTTTCGAAAATTTGCCGAATCATGCTTTTTGTGCTTTTAGAGTTCTCACGCCACCGCGCGTTCACCCATTGACGCTTCATCTGGATCAAAGCCGATTTTAGGTTTTTATTTTCTAAAAACGAAAGTCCGCAAATACCCCGGGAGGTGATGGCGATCAACGCGTCTCCAAAGAGCGTCGGATGAACACCCCATTCTATTTCCATACCCTTCCCCCGAGCTTTGACCTCGCCGGGCGTCATGGCCTCCACAGTAATCATCAAATCATGAAGCCGGCCCGGGCCCGAAAGACCGGCGTCATAAGCCGTTTGCATTACACTACGCGATTCTAAAAGTCTTTGTTTCGCGTGCCGCGCCGTTAGGTATTGGACAAATTGTTTGGGACTAACTCCAGCCCACTTTTGAAAAAGCCGTTGGAAATGAAATGGGCTTAAGTGAGCGGCTTTGGCGATTTTCTCCAAAGACGGTTGTTCCAGAAAATGTTTTTCCAGATAGCGGATGATTTTTTCAATACGGTCGTAATCGTTCATGGCTGCCTTCTCAATGAAATTGTTAGGGAAAATATATAAGTGAGAAGACTAACAAACCACCCGTTTCTTGCTGACTTAAATGGCCGGCCATATCCAAAAAACGAGGCCCACGAGCGCGATAAAAGCGCCGCTGAAGACCTCGCCATATTGCTCGAACTTTCCCAATTTCACGTTTTGAAGTCCAGTCGTAGAAAGCACACAAAGAATCACATAGGTAGCGATAGTGCTCATAGCAAAGACCGCCGACATGAGGGCAATAAGACCAGCCCCATACTTGCCCGCGGCAAAAAATGCCGGGATACCTTCAACCATGGGCGATGAACCCAGGATTAGAATGAGCGCCGTACGATGGGTGCTTTTATGATCATGTTCGTGGTCATGATCATGGGAGTGGCCGTCGTGATGGTGATGTTCAGGGTGTTCGTGCCAGTGACTATGGGAATGACCGTGGTCGTGCGTGTGGCCGTGACCGCCTTGGCGCATCTCGAGTAACGCTGAAATAGCGATCCAAAGCCCAAAAGCGATGAGCGCCACACTGGACGCCAAATCCACTAAATGGCCAAAATGCGTCGCTACGGCCGCCCCCGCGAACCAAACTACCAGGGCAATCGCTAAAGTAGAAAGTACATGACCCGTCCCGGCCTTAACGGCCGCGCTAATCGTTTCCGATCTGCTCCAGCCCCGTTGCCGGGCAATCAGCGTAATGGGTACCCAGTGATCCGGAACGATGGTATGAAGCACACCCACCACCGCCACCGCGCCAACCAGCAAAAACTCAGGGCTGTAAGTCATTTGATTTTCCTAAACTGACAAATTAGATTTCGAAGTGCGCCCGTCCCGAAACAATACCAACAGGACCGCGGGATTGATTATAAGCGGGGTTTTGAATTCCCTGAAAATCCAAAGTCAACCCGACCGATTTCACCGGCTTATATAAGTAGTAAAGCTCCACCACTTCCTCAGGCCCGTAGTTCAGTGCCCCATCACCAATATTAAAATCCGTACCGCCCGCCGCTAAGTAAGCCTGATGAACGCTGGAAAGCCCGCTCATGGCCAAACCCAAGCCAATTTGGTCATCCGCCCGGCCCCACACTGAACCCTTGAGCGAAGTGCCCAATGACACGTTTTGATCGACCGCCACAAATTCCCAGGTTTCGGTATTGCCGTCGTTCCAGCCCGCCCGGGCAAAAAAACCCCAGTCGGCATTGAGCGCCTGTTCCCAATTCAAACCAAAACCATATTTGTCCCGGTAATCCCGGGTTTGGGTCACATCCGGATTCACCGGGGAAAGATTCAACGCGGCCTGGTAACTGCCCATATGAGCGTGATTCACATAAGCGAGAAAGCGAAGCTTTCCAGCTCCAGTATCATTGCCGTAACGCCATTCCAATTCCACATTCTCTGAATGCGCCCGGGAAATATTAAGATCGTAGTCGGGGCCATTGGCCACTGCCGAAACCAAAACTTCCGCCGCCCTGATCGCCCAGGTCTTTTGATTGAGTTCACCGACCACCCCAACGGTATATCCATGCGTATCCGCGGCGAAATCCCAGGCCAGGTTATCCACAAAGGTGAGATTGATGAATTGGTTACGGGCGTCATGAGCGTAGGCGTTATTATCAAAAAAATCATTCAGCGCGAATTTCCCAGCTGTTACCGTCACACGGGAAATGTCTTCTTTAACACTTAATTGATTTTGATCGTCGTCAATTTTTTCCTGCTCCCCGCCCAAACCAAAGACCTGCTGAGCGTAAAGACGGGCGGTGTTGTAAGTCGGGTTTGAGCTTCCCACTTTAGAAATTTCACCATTTGAAAAATCACCCAATCCGCTGACGTTACTAAGCCCCGTACCCGCCGGAATTTCCGGGTTGTAATAAACAAATCCGCCATCCCAAACTTTGAGGCCCAAAAAAGCCGTAGCGGTGAAAGAAGTCGCCAATTCCGGCCCCGGATTGAGACTAAAGGTTCCCGAATAAGCGGCGGGAAAGGAACCGTGATACTGGGGCAGGATGGTCGTTTGAAAATGAAGGTTCCAGATTTGAGGGATGAAGGTTTCGTTGGTGGCGTCTTCCGCTAAGGCCGCGTTAAGAATCCCGGTAAAAAATAAAAAAATTAAACAGATGAGTTTTAAAAAACGCATGGGTCTCCCTTTTGAAGAGCCACTAAGATGACCTAAATTGATTCGTTTAACTGTTAATAAAGCGTAAAAAAGTGAACGGTTATTCTATTTCCCGGGTAATTTCCAACGATCCAAACTGAGCCCGTTCGGATTTAGCCACGGATTTCAACGGGGGTATCTCAACAATGGTCAACTTGAGTTCTTTTTGAGGAAGGTGAATGGCCAGAACTTCACCGGCTAAAACCTCCTGGGAAGGTTTGATCGCCTTGCTTCCCAAGAGAACTTTGCCCTGATCACACAGCCGTTTGGCCAACATGCGGGTTTTGGTGATACCCATCAGCTTCAAATAAAGATCAACCCGCATGGTCAGCTCATTTCGAGGGTTTGCTGTCGTCCTTACCGAGGAAAAACCTCAGGCCGGCCTGCACTTCAAAACCGTTAAAATCCACCGTGCCCGCGCCGCCGCCAGGATTCGTCAAAGGCGAAGGTAACAAGGCTCCGTTGCTGCTGGTCACAGGGTTAAAGCTCAGCAGCCGGTAATCCATACCCAGATCCAGCGCCGTGCTCTTTTGAGCGTCCAGCAAGAATTCCAGCGCCGCGCCGGCCTTGCCGCCAAAATTCGTCGCTGAGAGATTGGTGTTTTGCTGGGTGCCCGCGATGGTCACGCTCGAGGTCAGCAAGGTATAGACCCCGCCCGACGCGTTCAAAATAAAGTTGGTGCTCTCATCCAAAGGAATCAAAACCTTCAGGTCCAGTCCAATTCCCGCCGCGGTCGAATCCCATTGTTCAATACCCGCTGTGGCGGTCACTGATTCAGAGAACTTCCGAAGAACTTCAGCGTTCAAACCGATTTGAAGAGTCGTATCCAGTGAATAATCAATTCCCGTCTGAATTCCCAAACCAAAAGGAAAGCCCTGCGTGGTGCTGGTAGGCGAGTAGTAATTGGATAAGTCCGAAGTGTCCGGCAAAAAGCCCTGCGCGTATACAAAAGGAGTAAGGCTGCCGCCCGCCGGCAGGCTGGGGTAATTATCCGAAGCGAGGTAGCGTTTTTCATCCTCAGCGGTCATGGTCGTCGGCGCGCTGGTAGAGGCCGATGTGCCCGTCGTGGTGGACGAAGCGGTCATAAAGGTTTCAGCCGAAACCACCTTGCCGTCTTCCACGATATAAGCGTTTTTCTTCAATCCATCGATCCAGGTGTTGATCCCGTTTTCCTGTTTTTGCTTTTTCAAAAAGGCCTTAATGTCCGCCGCCGCCGAGTCAAAATCTGCCTTACCGCGGGAAGTCACTTTCACCACATAAATTCCCTCCGCAGCTCTCACCAGCCCAACGCCGGGAGCCTTCAAGGCAAATACACCGTCCGCTAATTTGGCGTCGCCGATTTCTCCGCGAACTACTGTTCCAACTTCCCCGCCATCCGCCGCAGAGCCTGGGTCTTCCGAGAATTTTTTAGCCAGAGCGGCAAAATCCGCGCCGCCCTTCACTTGTCTCAGCAGGTTTTCCGCCTGGGTTTGAACCTGCTTCACTTCTTTCGCGGTCGCCTGAGAGGAAACACGGAGCAAGATGATGGAAAACTTAACACGTTCATAGTCATTGGGATGTTGTTCGTAATATTTTTGTGCGTCAGTGTCGGTCACCACGACTGAGGTCGGCAGTTCCTGCTGCTTAGTCCGCATCAAATGGGCGGCTTTAATCCGGCGGGTCATTTTGTCGTGAATGTCCTGTTTCAGATCATCCAGGGTGATGCCTTCGGCTTTCAGACTGTCGTTAAATTCCTGCTCGGTCGGAAAATTTTTCCGCATGGCTTGGATTTGATTATCGACCTCGTGGTCAACCTCGCCTTCCTGCAATTCCATTTTTTCGCGGTCCGCTTCCTCGGCTAAAAGCACTTCACGAATAAAGGATTCCGCGACCTGCTTTTTCCCCTCGGCGTATTCGGCGGATTCGGGTTTGGGCATTTTGCTTTGCTGTGCCGCGAAATATTGCTGAATGGCCTCATCCATTTCGCCTTTGGTCATCGCATCCTGATCCACGATCAAAGCGATGCTGTCGACTGTTTTGGCCGACACCACGGATGCGGCGGTCAGAGCCAAAATAAAAGCCGCGGCCAAAATTAGAATAGTTTTTTTATTTCTCACGATGCCCCTCCAGGGCGGCTCCGACTACCGGCGCCATGTCTTCTTTAACTTTAATCTTCGCGTTCTTTTTCAAAACCATCATCCACTGATCAAACCGCTCGTCCTGAGCTCTCTTTAAAAGCGCCTCATGTATTTGACCTTGAACCTCAGCCAGGGTTCTCATCCGGCGGGGACGCCACTGAATCAATTGGAAGAGATGATACCCAAAATCATCCTTCACCGGCTTTGAAATTTCTCCCGGTTTGAGTTTGGCCAAAACCGTCAGATACCTGGCCGGAATCCGGTCTGTATTCATAAACTGCCAGTCCCCGCCCTGCGCCGAGCCGGGATCCTGCGAGAAAGTCTCCGCAATCTTCGAAAAATCATTGCCCTTTTTCAACGCGGCCAAAACCTGCTGAAACTTTTCATAGCGCTGAACCACTAAATGTCTGGCTCTCACTGCCGCGGGCAGCCAATAGTCGCCCAGATGGGCCCAGTAATATTCCTCTACCTCGCCCTGGGACACTTTGGCTTTATCGTCGACTTCTTTTTGCACCAGCTTTTGCGCCAACTTTTCTTCCAGCAGTTTGTGCTTCCAAACCGCCACACTGACGCCTTCGTTCTTAAGAATCACGATAAAATCATCGGGCAAATCTTTTAACGCGCCTCTAAAGGTCTCGTCCACTTCGGCCTGGGTCAGTTTCAACCCCAGCCGCCGGGCTTCCTGCACCATCAGATGGCGGTTAATCAATTGCTCAAAAAGCTGAAGTTTAATCGCGCGCATGTCCCCTTCGGAAACCGCGCTGTAGTAAATCTTCATCAGCCGGAATTCGTTGTCGAACTCCTCCAGCGAGATCGGCTCGCCGTTCACGACTACCGCTACTTTAGACGCCTTCACGGGCAAAGGTGACACGTCCACCGTTGGTTCAGAGAAACAGCCGGATAAAAAAAGGCCTAATCCCGCCAAAGCGAGAAGGCCTTTAAAGACTGCCGTATGAGTTTTAATAGTTAAATCACCCAATCATCACCGCTTCAACGGCGGAACCGAGGTTCCGCCGGATTTGGTTTTTCTGCCGGAATCTAAAATTATTTCTTCTTACCAGCGGCAGCTTCAGGCGCCGCGGAGGGAGCCATACTTCCAGCGCCCTTGCCATCCAACATCTGCTGGCTGGGAGAGAGGCTGTCGAGATACTTTTTGATGATGTCCTGGTTGCGGGTCACTTGACCGCCCGCTTGCAATTGATCCAGGAACTTTTCAGCCTGGATATTTTGCTTAATTTCTTTTTTGATCGAAGCGCTGATCGTGGAATAAGCCGGCATTTTCTGTCCCGAAGCGGCTGCTTGAGCCGAATATTGGGTATACCACTTCTTCAACTCGTCATCCGAAACGCTGATGCTGTCCACTTTATTCGCCGCGTAGCCGCGGGCCAACAAAACTTTCTTATAAGCGTCTTTGTAGTCGCCTTCAATGCGCTTCACCGCGGCCAAGTCTTGTTCCAGCTTGTCCTTTTGGTCCTTGATGCGGATATCGGATTGAATCAGCTTGTTCTTCAAGAACTCGTCAAAATTCGGGTCCGAATAGTTGGCTTTTTGAGCCGCTTGTAAAATGAGTTCTTGGTTAATCAAAGTTTCCAAGACCGCTTTCACTTGCTGGGTGTTTTCAGGATCAACCGGGGTGTCAAACACGCGCAACAAATCCAATTGCTTCATCCATTCACCGAAGGTGATGTTTTTACCGTCAACCGTGGCCACGACCTGGCTGTTAGAAATACCGGCTTTGTTACCCGCGAACTTATCGCAAGCCCAACCCGCGAAAAAGCAGGCCACTAAAGCGGCGGCATAGAATCCGTACTTAAAACGAGAAGACATAAAAATCCTTTCAAAACAGCGAAATGACGGCCTCAAAGAAGGCGGTATCGTAACACGGGCCTATAAGGGTCGCAAGGCTCAAGCCACCCTAAAACCCTTATAAAACCCCATCTTCTTGAGAATTTGGAAATTTCGCCGTACCTTTTCCCTAAGGCAGTTTTTCGTCTTCGATGCGGCCCGGCGGAAAACGCTCAGCATGGAGGAGGAAAATCATGGAAAAGATACTCTTACTCACCGCTCGAGTTTTTTTCAGCGCCATTTTCATCATGGCCGGCTACAGCCATGTGATGAGCAACCAGTTGATTACTTACGCGGCGTCAGCTGGCGTGCCCTCGCCGGCCTTGATAGTACCCATGGCCGGGCTCTTAGCTTTTTTTGGGGGGATGAGCATTCTGCTGGGCTATAAAGCCAAATGGGGCGCCTGGTTCATCGTGCTGTTCTTAGTACCCGTCACCCTGGTCATGCATTCTTTCTGGGGCGCTACCGATACCCAGGTCGTGATGATGCAGATGACCATGTTCCAAAAAAACCTGTCGATGCTGGGCGGGGCTTTGCTGTTCGCCCACTATGGTTCAGGCCCTTACAGTCTGGATACTTATATCGCGCACTTTGGAAAACGAAAGTAGTTATAAATCCTTCGCTAAATCCTGAAACAGTTTCTGGACCGCGTCCATCTGCTTTTCCGGTCCCTCGTCGCCCTTCATGACTCGGAACGAAACCGAGTTGGGATCCTGGGACGAAAAGCGGATGCGTGACGGCGGCCATTGTTTAAACCACTTCTCAACCTTTTCAGAAGGCGGGGTTAAGTCCGGATGCCATTGGACAGAAATCCATCCGCCCTGCGCTTCTAACCGTTGAATACCGAGCTTCTTGGCCTGCGGCCGGAAGGCCGCGACCTTAATGAGCATTTGGGCTTCGAGCGGCATGGGGCCAAAACGGTCAATCAGTTCTTCCTCGATCTCTTTGAGTTGTTCCAATTCGCTGATTTCCGCCAACCGACGGTAGAACTCTATCTTTACCGTTTCATCGGGGATGTAATCCTTCGCGAAATAAGCGGTTACACCCAGAGATAAGAGCGGCGTAAAGTCCGTCGCCGTCTCCTCACCCTTCATGCGGGAAACTTCCTGGCTCAACATACGGCTGTAAAGGTCAAACCCAATCGAATCCATATTCCCGTGCTGTTTGGCGCCCAGTACATTACCCGCGCCGCGGATTTCCATATCCTTCATGGCCACATGCATACCAGAACCGAGAGTGGAGAATTCTTGAAGCACTTCCAACCGCTTCTGCGCTAATTCGCGCAGGGTCGTATTGCGGGGGTAAAAGAAATAAGCATAAGCCTGGCGGTCCGTGCGGCCCACCCGGCCCTTAAGCTGATAAAGCTGGGCCAAACCAAAAGCGTCCGCCCTTTCCACGATGAGCGTATTCACATTGGGCATATCAAGGCCCGACTCGATGATCGAAGTGCAGACCAGAACGTGATATTCCTTGTCCACAAAATCCATCATGACCGATTCCAGCTCATGCTCCGTTAACTGACCGTGGGCTACACCCAACTTAGCTTCAGGAATCAGTTTATGAAGACGGTCCGCGATGCGTTCGATGTCTTTCACATGGTTATGAACGTAGAAAACCTGGCCTTCGCGGTTCATTTCGCGGCGAATGGCTTCCGCCACTAAGCGGTCATCTAAAGGCGAAACTTGCGCCGCCACTGACATGCGGTTTTTCGGCGGCGTATCAATCACTGAAATTTCACGAATACCGGACAAAGACATATGAAGAGTTCTGGGAATAGGCGTAGCGGTGAGAGTCAGTACATCCACATCGTATTTGAGCGACTTGAGTTTTTCTTTTTGAGCCACGCCAAAGCGATGTTCCTCGTCGATGATCAATAGGCCTAAATTAGCAAACTTCACGTCCTTACCCAGCAGACGGTGAGTGCCGATCAGAATGTCGACTTTACCTTCGCGGGTTAAATCCAAACTTTTTTTAATTTCCGTCCGGCTTTTGAAACGGGACAGCATTTGAATTTCGACCGGGTACTCGGCCATACGTTCTTTAAAGGTGTTGTAATGCTGTTGGGCCAAAATGGTGGTAGGCACCAAAAGAGCGACCTGCTTCTTACCCTGCACCGCTTTAAAGGCCGCCCGCATAGCGACCTCTGTTTTGCCGTAACCCACGTCACCGCAAACCAGCCGGTCCATGACCTTCGTGGATTCCATATCCCGCTTAATATCCTTCACCGAGTGGTACTGACCCGGGGTCAGTTCATAAGGGAATGAATCCTCAAACTCATTCTGCCAGGGCGTGTCCGCCGGATAAGGCGCCTTCTTTAAAACCTGGCGGGTCGAGTAAAGCGCCATGAGTTCTTGAGCAATCGCCTCGACTTCGCGTTTGACTTTGGCTTTCGCGCGGGTCCATTGCTCCCCGCCCAGTTTGGTCAGGGTCGGCGAACCCTCAGCCCCGATATAGCGTTGAATGAGCGCGATCTGGTCAGAAGGCAGGTAAATCTTCTCGTTATCCGCGAATTCCAGCTGAATATATTCTCGCGTAATGCCGTCAATGGTCAGCGGGGTGAGCCCTCTATATAGACAGATACCGGAGTCAACGTGAACCGTCCAATCGTTGATGGAGATTTCATTGAGTGAGTTCAGCGGTTTTCCGCCCGAAACCGCCCGCATCCGGCGGTGGCGCCGGCCGCGGTAACGGCGGAAAAGATCATGGTCCGGCAAAACCATCAGATTCAGTTCGTCGAAAGCGAAGCTTTGCTCCACCTCACCCAGAATCATGTGAACCTGAGGATGGTCTTTAACCACGATGTCTTCAATTTTTAAAAGTTCGGTCAAACGTTCCCGCTCGCCCTTGTTATGGCACCAGAGCAAGACCTGGGATTTTCTTTCCAGCCAGCGCTGGAGGTCATTCATAAATGAGGGAAACTTGCCGTAATAAGGCGCGATCGAACGGCCCTGGACTAAATGGGATACATCCGGCTTGCCGCTCAATAAGTCTTGATCTAATTGGCCCATGGCGGCAGCCTGCCCGCTCTTGAGGGCTTTGAGGATGAACTTGGTATCCGCGAACAAATCCTCAGTCGGAAAAAGGTCCGCCTTCTCCTCAATCGCCTGTTTTTCGCAGGCTTCTAATTTATCTTGTAACTCTTCCCACTTGCGTTCAAAGGCCAGCGGTTCCATTAAGAAGATACGGGTTTGCTTGGGCAGATAGTCAAAAAGACAGGCGCGTTTTTCTAAAGCACCCACAGCCTTCCATTGCCAGCCCGGGAATTGAAAGGTGGTATTAAATAATTCCAGCGCGTCTTTGGCCCAGCGGGAATCCTTCGCGACTTTGGCTTTTAACGCCTGACGCAGGTTATAGCGGGTCTCATCGTTCATGACAATTTCATGCGCGGGGAAAACAAACACTTCATCCAAATTACCGCTGGAACGCTGGTTGAGCACATCCAACGGACGTACTGAATCCAACGTATCGCCAAAAAATTCCAACCGCACCGGCCCCGAGGGCGACCCCGGCGACGCGATATCTAAAATACCGCCGCGCACCGCGAACTGGCCTAAGCGCACAACCTGCTGAACCGACTCATATCCCATCGCGATTAGTTTTTGCTTCATGTCCGCCGGGGCATCCTGCCCCTTGCGAAGAATAATGACCTGATCGACCCATTCATCGGGCGGCAAAGTCTTTTGCAGTGCTCCCATGAGCGGCGCCACCACGATGCAGGCTTCTTCTTGTAACAGTTGATAAAAAACTCTCTGGCGTTCGCCAATCAGGCTCGGGTCGGGTGTTTCCACGTCCTGGGGAAGAATTTCCCAGGACGGGCAAAGATAGACCGGCACCTGCGGAAGCCAGCTGGCGATATCATCCTGAAGCAAAACCGCTTCTTCGCGGGTGGGCGTCAAAATAAGCCATGGATTTTTTTCCTGAAGTTTTTCGTAGAACCAGGACAGCAGAAAAGCCTTTGCCGAACCCGGCACCCCATGCACTAACGCCTGCGGAGTTTTAGCCTTGAGGCTGTCCAGTGCCTCTTGCGCCGCCGGCCAATCGAGCTTTTCGAAAGCGAAAGGATTTTGAGTTTTATTAACTTCAGTTTCCAAGTCTCTGTCCTCAACAAAAATGGTGATCCCCAAATTTCTCCGAAATTTTAGGGATGGCGGACTTCTTGCTAAACTTCATTTTGAAAGTCCGCCAAACGCACTTAGGGCTTTCAGTGAACGCCGCGGCGCGGCGGAACCCGAAAACCCTTTTGAAACGATTCAAATGTGGAAGGAGTTTGCCTAGAGACCGATTGAAAGTCAATCAGACATAAAAAAAGCCCGCCTAGGAGAGAGGCGGGCTTATACAGCTGGGTTATAAGTTGTGCTTAAGACGCCTGCGACAAAACCATGTGATACATGCAATCCGGACAGAACAACAAATGTTGATTCAAATGCATTTTCTGCTCGTCGGTCAACTTTCCCATTTGATACAAAGCCATCAATTCTTTGATTTCCATACATTCACGATTCATATCGTCCTCGCTTTCCGGCTCCGCGTAGTGGAAGGAGTTTCATCTCTTCCGGCGCGGTGCCCTGGCCGCCTATAAGGCGGTCGGCTGCTGTGCGTTGAAGTAGGTATCGCTGACAGGCGGTGCGTGACTTCTTACGGTTCTATAAAGAGCATCAACTATGCCAAAGACTGAATGGCCTTTTTATAAGGCCTTTCAGCTTCTAGACGGAATGCGGCCCTTTTAATGCGTTACATTTTGGGATAAATCTGGCAAGAAACCGTCACGGAAGGAGAATTTTTGATGGTTTTTGAACAGCTAAAACTAAACCGAAACGCCCCAATGGAGAAGGGTGACCACCAGCCATAAAGCCGTGGCCGAACCCAGGGGAACGGTCAAGTTGTCATCCAACTCGAAAGAAAAAAGCTCAACTAAAGCCGCCGCCACGCCGCCCAAAAAGGCCACGCGCCAGTCAAAGAACAAAACCCAGGCGGTCACAAAAGCCACGAAGAAAAAGCCCAAAGAACCCTCTAAAGACTTTTGGAAAATGCGGATACGGCCAAAGTTTTTACCGCTCAATTCCGCCGCCGCGTCACCTAAGGACAAAAAGAACATCGCCGCGATCGCCACGGGCCGGGGAAAAAGAAGAATGACCGCGAAGAAAGCCAGGCAGAGGAAAGTGGAACCGTTAAATTTGTCGACTTCGGTACGGCGGATGAAAGCGGAGAAAAACTGCATGAATTGGGAGTTGAACTGGTGATTCTTTAAGCGCAAAAGATCAAAAATAAAGGAAACCGCAAAACAGCTGCCGGATACCACTAACAACCAATGATGAACGTCGTTCAAACTCAGATTAAAAGGCGGATAGAGATAGGCTAAAGGAAATAGAGAAGCCGCTAAAACGTGATACATCTTGCGGAAACCCTGGAACGTTTTAGTTTCGGTTAACTTTTTCATCTCAACTCCCTCAAAATGAATCGCGCATCAAGTTAGCATGCGGTTTACTTTTACGAAACGGCTTTTTGACAAAGACCTTACAAATCGCCGGATTTAACATTCCCTTAACTTCATTATAAGCCTTTTAAGCCCTCACCCTGCGTTTTTGGACTTATCGCTTTTCGCGGACTTTTCCAGGAAGTAAGTTAGATGCTCCAGTTCCGACGCCAAATCCACACCCCGCACCAGAACCGACTTGGGAACGGATAATGCGCAGGGCGCGAAATTTAAAATCGCCCGGATACCCGCGTCCACCAGGTCATCCGCCACCCGTTGAGCCTGGCTCGCCGGTACGGCGATCACGCCGATTTCTATTTTTTTCTCGCGAACCACTTGTCGAATCGAAGGCGTTGCCCAGATGCGGACCCCTTCCAGTTCCCAACCCACTTTAGAAGGATCCACGTCGAACGCCGCTTCCACTTTGAACCCGGCTTTAGAAAAACCGCCGTATTGCAAAAGCGCCGTGCCCAAATGGCCCGCGCCGATCAAAGCTAGTTTCCACCCTTTATGCAGACCCAGAATCTCGCGCATTTTCTGATCAAGATTTTTAACGTCATAGCCCACGCCTCTTTGGCCAAATTGGCCGAAGTAGGCCAGGTCTTTACGGACCTGAGCCGGATTAATATCCGAAACCGCCGCCAATTCTTTTGAGGAAATGACCAACTGATTTTGCTGGGAAAATTGCGCGAAGCTTCTTAAATAGCGGGGCAAACGGGCAATGGTCGGCTCGGGAATGTTTTTTCGTTTGGAGGCAGCTGGTTTTTTAGCCAAGGGAACCCTTTGAGTGACTTAGAAAATCAAAGCTCATCGATGGACGAGCGTTGGATGCTGTGCTGTTCTTCTAAATAAAGCTGGCGGCGGTGCAGGGCTTCGGCCACTTTGTCTTTGAGCGCTTTGTTTTTAAAGGGTTTGGCCACATAGTCGCAGGCACCCCGGCGCAAAGCCTCAATGCCCACCGAGAAAGAACCATAAGCCGTCATCAAAATCACGAAGATCGCCTTATCCCGGGCCTTTAAATATTGAAGCAGCTCAATGCCGGTCATTTCGGGCATGCGTAAATCCACAATGGCCAGGTCATAGGCGGTTTTGCGCTGAAGGGCAATGGCCTGGGTCGCGCTGGTAGCCGTATCCACCCCATAACCCGCCTGGGTCAAAATGGTTTGAATCAGCTTGGCAAAATCGGCCTCATCATCCACCACCAGAAGTCTGGCTTTACGGACTTTGGTTGATGGTTTTTTAGCCGCCGGTTTTTTCTTTTTCTTGGTGGTTTTGGTCATAGCTCCAAATCCTTCGAGGTCTTCTCAGCTTTATTATAGTAAAAATCCTCGGATTCGTCGGCCTTATCCACCCTCGGTTCCTCTACGGGAAACAAAAGCGTAAAGGTAGTGCCTGTGCCCACCTTACTTTTCACCTCGATGGAACCCCCATGTTCATCCACAATACGTTTCACAATAGAAAGACCCAGCCCCGTTCCCTTCCCAAAATCCTTGGTAGTGTAAAAAGGCTCGAAAACCCGGGAGAGCTTATCCGCCGGGATGCCCTTTCCGTTGTCCTGAATGACTATTTTAATCTCACCCCGGTGATCCCCCGCGCTCAAACGCATGGACTGAAGTTGAAACTTCGCGGTCAAAGTCACCACGCCGCCCTTAGCCAGTGAGTCAATCGCGTTTTCAATCAGGTTTAAAAGCGTCTGATAAAGGCCTTCGGGGTAGCCTTTAATTTCAGGCAGTTTGGGGTCGATATCTAAAATGAGATGACTGTTCATCTTTTTGAGTTTTGGCTGAACCGCCGCCGAAACCGCGGCCATGATTTTAGGAAGAGAAACCATTTTGATCTGCGACATACTTTGACGGCCGTAATCCAAAACATCCCGCACCGTCCGAATGGCCCTTTGCACATATTCGTTTATTTGATCCAGACTCTTATAAGTCTTCGAGCTTTTAGTGATGGTACCCATGAGCAATTCCAAATTGCCTGAGATAAGGCCCAGCGGCGTATTAATACCGTGGGCGATGCGCCCGGTCATTTCTCCCATTTGAATCAGGTGGCGCTTTTGTTCCAACGCCCTTTCCTTCACCCGCAAACGTTCTTCCCTCATCCAAACCTGCCGCATGGCGATAGTGGTAACGATAATCATGAGGACGGAAAAGAAAAACCAGCGGAAACCCTGCTGCCAATACATCGCCTTGCGGACTTCGGGCGGGGAATGCTCCAGCAAATTTGAGACTAAGTTAATTTGAGTCGCGCCGAAAGTACTGGAAAGATTCCAAACATAGTCGAGATAAAAGAAGCCCAAAAAGACCGCCAGCAAAATGACCGTCACCATCGCCGCCATGCGGGGTTGTAAAACCAAAATGGCGTGAACCAAAACCAAAAGAAAAAAGGGCGCGTAAAAACTAACCGGCCCGCCCGAAATACCAATCCAGAGGCTCACAAAAACCCCGTCCACGATAAAAACCACCGGCATCAGCCAGACCACCAACCGCTTCGTCTTTCCCAAAACCCCAAAAACCAGGCTGAGCACCATGCTGATAAAAAGCAGCTCCCATCCCGCTGAAACCGCGGGAGACGAGTGAATGTCTTCCGACGCCCATAAAAGCAAACTCATGAGAACTAAACAGATGGTTCGGATTCGGATCAGGGTTTTAAAACTAAGGAAGTGGGTTTCGGTATAGGGCAAAAGTAATCCTTGGGTTAAGGCGCTAACGCAGGCTTTGGCTGATCCAGTTCAAATAATCACTGTTTCCCCCGGCAACGGGCAAAACTAAAACCTCGCAAACTTCATAGGGGTGATTCGCCTTAACCCACCGGGTCAGCGCGGGCAATTTGCTTTTAACAGTTTTAATCAGCAATAACTCTTCTTTTCCTGTTTCAATCTTGCCCTTCCACCAATAACGGCTGGTGATACCAGGCACACGGTTCACGCAAGCGGCCAACTTTTTTCCCACCAAACCTTTTGAAAGCTTCTCGCTGACCGAACGGCTGGGGCTGGTGACCAGAACCACGAAATATTTCACCGCGCTATTCCTCTTCCCCGTTACTTAAAAGGTTGAACATTTTTTCACCCGTGGAAGAGAGAGTCGTCTTGACTAGGGATAAAGCGGGGGCTTCGTTTTCGGGTTTAGACCCGGGTAAAGCATAAACCTTAATACCGCCCGCCACTTCCACTACCTCCGCCAGATGGTTTTTCGACAACATTTCTAAACGGCGGGAAATGGAAATCATATCGAGGCGCATAAAAGACTGTAAATCGGAGTTGGACGCGACAGCCCGGCCGGACTTGGCCAGGAAATAAAGGAGTTTGCGGCAGACCATGTCTAACTTGAGATGTTCATTCACCGCCTCAAAAAGGTCCTGAAACTCCACCCGGGCCGCCTGACGCCGGTAGCCCCGGTACATGCCTTCGGAGAGTAAATAAAGAAACCGCCTGGGATTACCGCCCGCCAGGGCCAGCGCCAGAAGCAGCGCTTCGGGTTCAAAGAAATGATCCGTCGGATTTTTATATCCGGCCATTTCCAGCCTTTTGGCCAAAACTTGTTTGAGTTCGGAAGTGGAAAACTTTTCCACCAGAACGATATTTTTGAAAAGGCCCAGAACGGTCAGATCCCCGCCATCCTGCACAATCGACCTCACCTTGGCGTAAAACTCTTCCTGCAATGAAATGGCGAACCCCACATTGGGCAGTTCCAGCAGGGGTTTAATCTCTTCCAGTACCTGCAATGTTTTTTCCGACCGGGTCAAATGCCGGATACGGTCATTTTTTATTTTTTCCATCCCATCCACAAAAACCAGCAGCGGTTTCTTGAGTTTCAAAACCATCTGGCGGATCAGGGAGAAGACCTCGTTTTTACTCAGACCTTCTTTTTCCAAACGGCGGCTGACCAATTTCAGATCCATACCCTGGACTTTGGGAATCACCACCAGCATTTCTTTTAATAGCTCATTCAGAAAATAACCCGCGTCATCAATGGGAACGCCGATATTGACCGAATAAAATTGATCGGGAACCCGGGATTGAACCGCCCGCATCAAACTGCTTTTTCCCACACCAGGCTCGCCCGCCAACCCCATGTGGGAAAGTGAAAAGAGCGAAGAGCAAAGACGGTCAATGAGAAACTCGCGCCCCACAAAGCAATTAAGGTTTTCAGGATTGAGCGACAGGGTGGTAAAAGGATCGTGCTTGAGCTTGAAATGCTGATAAGCCGCGTGAGCTTTTTTAGACGGAACGGTTTTAGTTTTCGATGGGGCCTTGCGTTGTTTTTTCACTTCGACATCCAGTGAACTAAAGTTAGCGGCTCATCGTCAACCGCTGGCGGACTACAGCGTAAGGCGTGTGCATTCCGGACTTTCCTTTAATCTGAACCGGCGGCAAGGCGGTTAATTCAAAATCACGGTCGGCCACATGGGCCATTTCCTCGTTTACTAAAACCTGGCCATGCTTGGCGATACCGCAAAGACGGGAGGAAAGATTGACGGTGTCCCCGATCAAAGTAAATTCCATCCGGTTCGCTGATCCTAAATTACCCACAATGGCTTCACCTGCCGTGATGCCCACACCCAATCCAATATCAATAGGATAGCTGTAAGCCACTTTAAAGGTTTGATTGAGAAGTTCAAACTTGTCCTGCATGCGCAGCGCCGTATGGAGCACCGCCTTGGCCGCGTCCGCTTCGTTGCCATAAGGTCTTCTAAAGTAAGCCAAAATCGCGTCGCCGATATATTTGTTAATATCCCCGCCGTTCTGGGTAATCACTTCTTCCATGGCCGTAAACATTTTGTTGAGAATATCGACGGTTTCTTCGGGTTTGAGCTGTTCGGTCATGCGGGTAAAGCCGCGCACGTCTGAAAAGAGAACGTATACCCTTCGTAATTCTCCGCCCAATTCGTTGTTCATGGCCTTCTTCACCGCGTTAGCCGAAACCTTCGTCCCCACGTATTTTTCTAACGTTTGATGTGAGTCTTTTACCCTCTCCATGAGCGCCCGGTATTCGCTGGCGGAAGCCCGCAGCAGCCTTCCCTTGTGGCTGGAAAGATTCCAGGGAGCGATGGCTTTAATCCGGAGAAAGTCATAAGAAACCATTTTATTTTCGATGAGATATTCTTGAAGATCGATTAACCAGAGGTGGCGCAACCGCCAGGCCAAAATGAACCACCAGATGCCGATAAGCGCAAAAGCTGCCGCGCCGATGTATTGAACGATGAGAATATCTTCTGGGAAATACAGGGAGGCGATATAACCCGCTCCGAAACTAAGAGCGACCCACAGAATTAAAAGAGGAATAACACGCAAGAACTTGTGGGGTTTGCTTTCGGAAGAGCTATTGTTTGCCATCGGGACCTCATAAAACCTATGAATTAGTCAGGTAAATAGTTTAACTAAAAAAAGGGTCAAATGATACCGAACCACTTCAAATCCTCAAGCCGGGACAGCTATAAAACACACACTTTGTGAAGATTTAAACGTTCGTGAGTTCTTGTCCTGCGGTTTTAAGTTTTGCCAGGCTCTCAACGCTATGGGCCTCCATATAGCAGCGCATCAGAGGTTCGGTGCCCGAGAAGCGCACCATCAACCATTCACCGTTTTCGAGCAAAAATTTAGTTCCGTCGATTCGGATGATTTCTTTCACCTTTATTCCGGCAATTTCGGTGGGGGGATGGTCTTTCAGTTTCGCGGTCATCACTTCTTTTAAACCATCACGAAGTTTGATATTCAGGCGGTCTGTATAAAAGTATCCGTATTGTTGATAAAGCCCTTTTAGAATAGCTCCGAAATTCTTTCCTTCATGAGCCACCACTTCGGCCATCAGCAAACAAGCCAGGACACCGTCTTTTTCCGGCACATGTCCATGAACGGTCAAGCCGCCTGACTCTTCTCCACCGATAATGATCGATTCTTTTGCCATCTCTTCAGCGATGTACTTAAATCCCACCGGTGTTTCAATCAAACGCACATTGTTGGCCTTCGCGATAGCATCGATCAGATGAGTCGTCGCTACGGTGCGCACCACAGCGCCTTTCCAATCACGAGTCTTCATCAAATGAGCGAACAGAATCGCCAAAACCTGGTTGGGGCTGATATAAGTTCCATCCGCGTCAATCACGCCAAAACGGTCCGCGTCACCGTCATTCGCCAAACCCAAATGGGCCGGCCAGGTTTTGACTAACTGAATGGCTTCGGTTAATTCTTCCGCTCCCGGCTCGGGATGATGACCGCCAAAGAACGGGTCACGGTTTTTATGAAGAACGTTGATCGTCACGCCATTTTCTTGAAGCAGCGTGTCTAAATAACCCGTACCGTTGCCGTGCATAGTATCAACGACGATTTTCAGGCGGGCTTTCTTGATCACGTCAAAGCGGACAAACTCGCGGATGCGGGCAAAATAGTTTTCTTTAGGGTCAATCAGTTCTACCAAACCCTTGGCCACCGCCTGGTCATAGGGCATTTCCAAAACCGGCTTACCAGATTTTTGTAATTCCACCACGCCGTCTTCCAAAGCTTTAGTCACTTGGGTCGGGGCCGGGCCGCCGTCCGCGCCGTTAAACTTCAGACCCTGATAGGCCGCCGGATTGTGGCTAGCCGTAAAGTTAATCGAACCCGCTGTTTTTCGGCGAAGCAATTCAAAGGAAACGGTGGGCGTCGGGGTGCCAATCGGGCAGACATAGCTCTTAATACCGTAACCCGCTAAAACCTCAATCGTGATCTTTTGAAACTCTTCAGAAAGAAACCGGAAATCCCCGGCAATCACCAGGCCCTTGGAAGCTTCGCCGGATTTTTGGAGGTACAACGCGATGGCCGCCGTGGCAACTTTGACATTCGCGAAGGTGAAATCTTCCGCCATAATCGCGCGCCAGCCCGAGGTACCAAAAGTGATTTTTGCCATGGGATTTCCTTAATTTGTATTACAAACCCGGCCAAAGACAAAAAAAGTTTAGGGGAAACAGGAGGTGAACACAATGCCCATTGAACAAAACAAGGCCACTTTTCACCACCAAGGCACCAAGACACCAAGTAAGGCAAAAACAAATATCTATTCATTTTCTCTTTCGCTGTTCTTGGTGTCTTGGTGCCTTGGTGGTGAAATAGGTTTATATTAGAAAGCCTTATGACTCCTCCAACTGACAAAAACCCTCTCACTCTTTTAAACCGCGTGTTCGGCTATTCGGCTTTTCGGGGCCGTCAAAAAGAAGTGATCGAGCATGTCCTCAATGGCGGTTCCTGCCTGGTCTTGATGCCCACCGGCGGCGGTAAAAGCCTTTGCTACCAAATACCCTCTATGATTCGCTATGGCCTGGGCCTGGTGGTTTCACCCCTCATCGCCCTGATGCACGATCAAGTTGATGCCTTATCTCAAAACGGGGTAGCGGCTGCCTTTTACAACTCCACTCTCGACGGCGCTCAAAAAAGCCAAATCCGCAAGCTGGCGCAAACCGGCGAGTTGAACCTCTTATATGTAGCTCCCGAAACGCTCAATAGCCCCGGCTTTCAGTCTTTTATCCAAGACCTGCCCTTAAGCCTCATCGCGGTGGATGAAGCCCATTGCGTTTCCCAATGGGGCCATGACTTCCGCCCCGACTATCTGGAAGTCGCCAACCTTCGCAAGCACTTCCCCGAAACGCCACTCATTGCCCTTACCGCCACCGCCGACCCTCAAACCCAAAAAGATGTTCGTGAGCGGCTGGGCTTATCAAAGGACAAAGTTTTCGCCTCCAGCTTCGACCGGCCCAATATCCATTACCAGATCGGCAACAAAGAAAAAAGCAAAGAGCAGTTGCTCGACTTCATCCGGTCTGAACACCTAAACCAATCCGGGATTGTGTATGTCCTCAGCCGAACCAATGTGGATGAGACCGCCGTCTGGCTAACCCAAAAAGGATTAAAGGCCATGCCCTATCACGCCGGACTCAATGCGGATGTCCGCCGTGAGAATCAAAATCGTTTTTTGCGTGAAGAAGGCTGGATCATGGTGGCTACCATCGCCTTCGGCATGGGCATCGACAAACCCAACGTGCGTTTCGTGGCCCATTTGAACCTACCCAAAAGTTTGGAATCTTATTATCAGGAAACGGGCCGCGCGGGCCGCGACGGCGAACCCGCCTCCGCCTGGATGGCCTACTCTTCATCCGATGTAGTGAAACTGCGCCGCATGATCGAAGGCAGCGAGGGCACCGACGAGTTCAAAAAGATCAGCCGTCAAAAGCTAGACGACATGCGCAACCTCTGCGAAGCCGCCCAATGCCGCCGGCAAGTTCTGCTGGCCTATTTCGGAGAGGAACACCCTGGCACCTGCGGCAATTGCGACAACTGCCTTCAACCCACCAACACCTGGGATGCCACCATCCCCGCCCAAAAAGCCCTCTCCACCATCGCCCGCACCGGCGAACGCTTTGGCGCTGGCCACTTAATTGACGTTCTCATGGGTAAAGAAACCGAAAAGGTCACCCAGTTCAGCCACACCAAGCTCTCCGTCTTCGGCGTCGGGAAGGATTTGGACAAAAAACAGTGGGCTTCCCTCTTTCGCCAATTAGTCGCCGCAAAAGTCGTAACGGTGGATGTGGAAGGCTACGGGGCTTACAAACTCAATCCCCAGTCCTGGGCTGTTTTAAAAGAGGGTCAAAAGGTATTTCTGCGGGAAGAAGCTAAAGCGGTAGGAAAAGCCAAACAAACTCGTTATACCAAAACCGAATCGGGCTCCGAGAGTAACGCAGGCCCAGTAGACGTCTATCTTTTCGAAGCGCTCCGCGCCCTGCGTCTCAAACTGGCGAAAGCCCAAGGCCTGCCACCTTATGTCGTCTTTCACGATAGCGCGCTGCGAGAAATGGCAGCCCGAAGACCGGCAACTTTGAACGAGTTTGCCCACATTCCAGGCGTAGGGGAAGCCAAACTCAAACGCTATGGCCCAGCTTTTGTGGAATTGTTGAAGAAAGAAAATTAGATATAAAATTATTAATAAAACTTCTGAACTTTGGGAAATTCCCACTCACTATCCTGAGAACCTTTATCTATCCGTTCGTAGCGAATCCAGTTCTTGCCATCAAATTCATAGCGAATATAAGCCGTTGTCTCTGCATAGGGATCGGCCCTTCTCTGACAGAGGACTTTCCCCTTTCCCTTGGGATTAGGTAAGGCTTTCCAAATATCTTCCATGTTGTCACGAAGATCTATCATTTCTTTTTTCGACGAGGAATTATCTTTCGAACTTAAGCAAACAAGGTATCCGTTAACCACTTCAAAATAACGTGTGTAAGCACCCTGTCCAGTCCCATTACCAATTTCATAATCTTGTTCAACAAGATAACTTGTTCGATCAGTGCCATAAAGATCATCTACTTGCAACCCGATCCAGATAGCTTCATTGGCAAAATATTTATCCAAGCGAATAGTCTCTAGAGTCTTACCGTCTTTTGAAACCAATCTAAGGAGGGCGATTTTGTAATTGTCTGGAGGGTTCTCCAACTGATCCCATCCAGCGTCGATAGCCTCTTGACGACGAGAGGGATCTTTCCAGGTTTTGAACGTTTTATCCTGCAAAAGTTCCAGGTAACCATCTAATCCTTCAGTCGCCAAGTCCAGTGGAATTTTTCTAGCTACAAAGTAGTCATTGTCGTTGATCGGCGCAGGAGTAGTGGTTGGTTTGGCAAAAGCGACTGTCGAAGCAAAAAGAATAACCAAAAATAAATATTTTTTCATTGTTTCATCTCCGCAATACAAAGAGCTCAAACCATCACTACCCATTTCAGGAAATGAATATTAAAAAAATGAAAGTACCAAATTTAAATAATCACGACTGCCATTTTTTAATCTTATCCACGAAAGACGCCACCAAATCCTTGGCGCTCTTTTCGCTCTCCGCTTCGGCGCTGACATGGAACAAAGCCGCGTCGGCATCGGGCAGAATCATGACGGAAGAACCATTGCGGCTGATCTTCACGCCATCCACCAGTTCCCGCTTTTCGTTAGCCGTATCCTCGATCAAATGGCGCATGATGGTTCCCTTGAGTTCCCACGAGCAGGGAACCTTTTGAGAATGCTGGGCCTTCTTGGGAATCTGTTCCAAAAAGTGCGAGATGGGCTGGCCTTCTCGCGCGATAAATTCCATCAATTTAGCGGTCGACATCATGGCGTCCATAAAAGGCGCGAAGGTCGGGAAAATAAACCCGCCGTCCGGTTCACCCACCAAAGAAACGCCTTTTTGCGTGGCCGCTTCCATCAAGGAATAATAATTAGTGCGGCTGCGACCAATATGCCCGCCGTTGGTCTTGGCCAACTCGTCCAAAACTTGCGAGCTGTGAATGGGCACCACTACCTTCGAACCCTTGTGGGTGCGGAAGGTATAGAGAGAGAACAAAGACAAAAGCTCCCTGCCCTCTAACAAGTGGCCCTTTTCATCGACGACGAAAATTTTCTCGGCGCCAGCGTCAAACAAAACTCCAAAGTTCGCGCGCAGGGTCGGCACGATATCCGACAATTGCTTCAAAGCCGCGTGAAACTCCTCGGGCGTCTTGGTGAGCTTGGTCTCATCCATATAAGCGTTCAAAGCCACCACTTCGCAGCCCAACTTGCCCAACAGCATCGGGAAAATCGGCGCGGCCGCGGAGAAGGCGTAGTCGATGACCACTTTGGGTTTGTAATCATTGATGGATTTTTTATCGAGCGCTTCTAAAAAGCCCTCGTGATAAAACTCCAGCATGCGGTGAGGGAAACCTAATTCACCCGTTTCTTCCATAGTCGCCCGGCGGAAGTCTTCACGGTAGAACAGGTTCTCAATACCCTTTTCTTTGGCAGAGGATAAAGCCAGACCCTGGCCGTCAAAGAACTTGATGTCGATATATTGCTTATCAAAGGGGCTCTTACGGGCATGCAAGCCGCCCGCGTCGGTCAGCTTGGGTACCGCATAACGAGCCACGGAGATCGGCATTTCTTGCAGGTCATGCACGTTGACGCCCGAGGACAAAATACCGGAAATCAGCGCGCGGTTAATCATGCGGCTCGTCTTGTGAATATCCCGAGCAGTGACCACAGTGGAACCCTTGGGTAAAGATGCGCCATAGGCCGCGCCGAGCTTCGCCGCGAATTCCGGCGTGATGTCGATACCGGCCATGCCGGTCACACCATGCTGCCCGAAAATAGACCGGGCCCACTTGTCGCCCCAGATGAGCGAGGTGGAAAGCTGCGCACCGTCTTCAACGACTTTATTCGGCCAAACTTTAACTCCCGCTTTAATGACCGCTTCTTTACCAATGGTGCAATTGTCCGAAATGATCACGCCTTCAAAAATGCTGGCCTTCTCTTGAATGTCCGTACCGGTGGAGATAACGCATTCGCGCACTTCGGCCTCAGCGCCAATCGAAACGTTACGCCATATGGTGGCGTTCGTCAAAACCGCGCCTTCTTCCACCTGACAGCCGTCGCCCAATACGGAATTGGTAATTCTAACGTTCTTGCCAATATTGCAATTGTTACCCAGCACAACCGTGCCGGTTAATTTAGCACTGGGGTCAATGTGACAGTTTTCACCCGTCCAGATTTCTTTACCGATTTTATTAGCTCTCGCGCCCGGCATGCCAATTTCCACTTTGCCCGCGAAGATATCCTGATGAGCCAAACGGTACTGATCCAGGTTACCTATGTCGGCCCAATAGCCGTCGGCAATGTAGCCGTAAAGGGGCATCCCCTCTTTGAGCATGGTCGGGAAAAGGTTTTTCGAAAAATCGAAATCGGTTTTTTCAGGGATCATGTCGAGCACTTCGGGTTCCAAAATATAAATGCCCGTGTTCACCGTATCAGAGAAAACTTCGCCCCAGGTGGGTTTTTCCAGGAAGCGTTCAATCTTGCCAGCCTTATCCGTAATGACCACACCAAAGGCCAGGGGATTTTCCACCCGAGTCAAAATCATAGTGGCTTTAGCTTTGTTCTTTTCGTGAAAGGCAATGGCGGCAGATAAATCAAAGTCGGTCAATACGTCACCGGAGATAACGACGAAGCGTTCTTTGCCGATAAGCGATTGGCAATTCTTCACCGAACCCGCGGTGCCCAAATCGCTTTCCGCTCCCTTGTACTGCATTTGAATACCGAACTTGGTGCCGTCATGAAAATATTCAGTGATCACTTCGGGCTGGAAGAAAACCACGCCGATCTGTTCGGTCAGTTTGTGTTTTTTGAGAAGCTCGACAATGATTTCCATGATCGGTCGATTGACCATCGGAATCATGGGTTTGGGAAGGTTGATCGTCAAGGGTCTCATACGAGTCCCGAAACCACCGGCCATAATGACTGCTTTCATAAACGCACCGCCTTTGAAAGAAATACCCATCTGAGGAGAGACAGGACAGCCACTTTTTCTGGCAGGAAAAAGAGGAGAATCAACGGTTTGAAGCAACATCAAGGGGAGACCAACGACAGGATTATTTTAGCCATTTCATAGTCAAAATAGAACTTTTCTATTTAGAAAGGCGCTGGCAAAATAGGCGCCCTTGAACCCGGTTTTGAATAAAGAAAGTTTAAAGCAACCTTTCAATTTTTGAGATAAGAACCTATTTTACCCCCACATAACTTTGAGGAGTCGACATGAGCTTTAGCGAACAAGACGTTTTGACCGTACTAAAAAAGATTCAAGACCCAGACCTGCACCAGGACATCGTTTCCTTGGGTTTTATCAAGAACATGAAAATCGAGGGCGGCAACGTGGCCTTTGATATTGAACTCACTACCCCGGCCTGCCCGGTGAAAGACCTCTTTAAGAAGCAAGCCGCCGAGGAAGTCAAAAAGATATCGGGTGTGACGGACGTCATTGTCAATATGACCTCCAATGTGAAGCAAGCTCCCACCGGCATTAAGAACGTCAACATGCCCACTGTAAAAAATGTCATCGCGGTTGCCTCCGGCAAGGGCGGCGTGGGAAAAAGCACCGTCTCGGCGAACCTGGCCTTAGCCTTAGCCAAATCCGGCGCCAAAGTCGGTTTGATGGACGCGGATATTTATGGACCTTCTATTCCCCGCATGTTGGGCGTGATTGGCCAGCAACCCGGTACAGACCCAGTGACTAAAAAAATGATTCCCTTTGAAAAACACGGCATCAAGTTTATGTCCGTCGGTATGTTACAAGCGGATTCAGACACTGCCCTCATTTGGCGCGGGCCCATGGCCAGCAAAATGATTCAGCAGTTTCTCGGTGGCGTGGAATGGGGCGAGCTAGACTATTTGTTGATCGACCTTCCCCCGGGCACGGGTGACATTCAGTTAACCCTGACCCAATCCGTTCCCTTAGCTGGCGCGGTCATTGTGACTACCCCGCAAGACGTAGCCCGCACCATTACCCAAAAGGGTTTAAGAATGTTCCAGCAAGTGCAAGTGCCCATCGTGGGCATTGTGGAAAACATGAGCGGCTTTGTGTGCGAACATTGCCATGAGACCACCAATATCTTTAAGCATGGCGGCGGCAAGAAAATGTCTGAGGATTTATTGGTGCCCTTCCTGGGTGAGATCCCCTTGGAACCGATCATCGCGGCTGACGGCGATTATGGCGTGCCCACGGTGGCTGCCCATCCCGAATCCGCTTCGGGCAAAGCCTATGCCCACCTGGCAACCCAAATGGCCGCCCAGCTTTCCATTATCAACGCGGCAACCGCTAAGGTAATTAACCGCCCCAAAGAAGTGAACACGAACGATGACAAGGTCACCGTGATCACCTGGGAAGACGGAAAAATTTCCCGCTACCCGAACCGCTATTTGAGAAGCATGTGCCCTTGCGCTCAATGCGTGAATGAAGTCACCGGTGAGCGCATGATCAGCCTCGACTCCATCGACCCGCAAGTGCGCTTGGTCGCGGTAGCCCCCGTAGGCCGCTATGCTCTTCACTTTCAGTGGTCTGATGGTCATGCCACCGGACTTTATTCTTTTGATACCCTTCACAAACTGGGCGACTAAAACTCGCCCTTTTGCTGGATTTTCACAACGCGATTTCCCTTATAAATCGGCCTGTCAAAAATAGAACGCGAGTTCTATAAGGTTAACTCTTTTACCCGATTTAACACCCCCACCCCTGTTGAAGTGCCTTCCAGAGGAGTACCTTAAATACAGGAATAAGCATTTAGAGAGAGGTGCTGTTATGACCACTACCATTCCTAAATTTGAGAGTCGCATTAAGATCCTCACCGACTACAAATACGACGCCGTGAACGAACAAACCGAATTACTTTGGCGCTGCGACCTTTGCGGCGAACTAGTCCACCGGAAGGAAGGCCTACCTGGCCATTGCCCTTCCTGCCATGCCCCCCAAAACGAAATGGCGTTAGTTGAAGAGGATTGACAGGTTGAATCCCGCCTAAAAAAGGCCCTTCGGGCCCTTCATAAGTGATAAACTTTTGCGAATCGATCCCCACTCGAACGTGAAAGTGAATCCATGTTCTTAAGTAAATCCTTCTGGCTGGGAGCCTTTTGCGCGCTCCTGGGCCTGCTCACGCTCTCCGAAATCCTGCTTCGACTTACCGTCCCCACGGGCTTCTGGTACCGCCAATTGGATATTTCAGGGGATATGACCAGCCTTCCTGAGGTCAGAGACCGTATCCTTTATTCCCACCCTCTGGAACGCCCTATATTCCTGCTGGGAGACAGCATCCTGGGTGCCAGCGCCCTGACCGAACACCGAATTCCCCAGGCCCGAACCAAAACCCTCACCCGTGCCCTGACGGCCCAGCTCAGTTCGCGGCAGCAAACCGCTTTAAGTTTGGGGTCAGACGGAAACCTTCTGACTGACATTCTGGCGCTTAATACCGAAATCCAACCCCAGTCCAATGATCACATCCTCCTCATCCTCAACTTCCGTATGTTCGCCCAGGAGTTCGCCGAAGGGCCCAAAGGCCTCTCCCGGTACTTTTTAGAAACCAATCTGCCGCCGGACATTCAAGCCCGGTTAAAACCCGAAACCCCGCCCAGCGAAGAAAGCAAACTCAGCGATGATCTGTTTAACCAGATGGCCGAACATTGGTTCCTCTTCCGCGAAACCCAGATGATGAAGACCCTCTGGTACTACCCCAGCCAAAAAGACTTTTATCAGCACCTGTTAGAAAACACAGTTGGCCGTAACGACGCCCAGGCCGACATGATGGAAGCCGCCCTGAAACAAAAGATCGCCACTTACTACCAGCCTTATCTTTGGGACAAAACAGCTCTTCCGTTGGTCTGCCTTCACAAGATTTTAGATTCCTGGGCCGCCCAGCAGGTTCATGTCACCGTGGTTTTGTCCCCGCAAAACCAAAACTTTTTGGGCAGCTACTTGGACAAACCGAGTTTCAAAAAAAATCGCGCCGCTTTAGCCAAACTCATGAAAAGTTATTCGGCCAAGGGGATTCACTACCACGACTGGGCGGACCGCTATCCTTCCTCGCTTTTTCTCGATCATTGCCACTTAACTCCCGAAGGCAATCAACGCTACTCCGTGGAGTTGACTCAACTTTTAGCGGGAGGCCAAAAATGAACCAGCATCAATTCGTGAAAGGTCTGGGCCTGGGCGCCGTTCTCTTTCTTTTGTTTTTAGCGATCCTGCTTTTTTCGGGCGATCTATCCGCCTCAAAATTTATCTATGTGGATTTTTAATCAGGAGAACTTGGTTTGATCTTTAACACCAGTTGGTTTCTTTATTTCTTTATCGTTTTTTATGCCCTGCTTTGGGTGGTGCCCAACGCGCGGCTGCGTTTTTACTATGTTCTCGCCTGTAGCGCGGTGTTTCATTATCACTTCGCGGGCCCCGCGGGTATTACGCCCATCATCATCATGGCCGTCATCACGTTCTTCCTCGCCCAATGGATGGACAAACTGCCCGCCGGCAGCACAGAAAAGAAACGGGTATTTACCCTGGCTCTGCTGGTTCCCATCTTCGGGCTCATCTTTTATAAATACAGGACTTTATTGATTGGCTCTTCCGCTTCCATGATTGGTGGCGACATGGGTAAAACCCTGACCGAATACGCCGTTCAGCCCGCCATGCCCCTGGCCATTTCCTTTTTCACCTTCGAGTTCGTTCATTACTTAACGGACATCTATCACGGCAAAGGCAAACCCGTCACGAACCCGTTTAAATTCGGCATCTTCTGCATTTTCTTTCCCTCGATCGTGTCCGGCCCCATCAAGCGCTTCCAACCCTTTTTGGCCCAGATGGAAAATGGTTTAGAAAGACCACGGCTGACGATGGCCGCCACAGGCCTGGCCCAGGTGCTTTTGGGTTTCTTTAAAAAGCTGGTTATCGCCGACAACGCCACCATGCTGATTCACCTTTTGGAAAAACGGACGGACCTGACTTTCGGCCCGGTCTGTCTGCTGATGTCGCTCTTATCGATCCGTATTCTTTTCGACTTCAGCGGTTACAGCGATATCGCTATTGGACTGGGCAAAATGATCGGGCTGGAACTGCCGCCCAACTTTAATTTTCCCTATATCGCCCGCAACATCACGGACTTCTGGCGCCGGTGGCACATGTCGCTCAGCTCCTGGATCCGCGAATATATCTATATCCCCATGGGCGGCAACCGCGTCGGCCCGCTTCGAAAGTTCATTAATTTACTGACCACCATGTTTGTCTGCGGTCTGTGGCATGGCGCCAGCTGGCATTTTGGCATCTGGGGCATTTATCACGGATTAGGCCTGACCCTGCACAATGCCTGGGAAAAGATTCCACTGACCCGCCGTTGGGCCGCCTGGGGCCCCAGCCGTTGGATTGATATCGCCATCACGAATATCTTTGTGGCCTATGGCTGGCTGCTTTTCTTCTATCCGATGAATGAGGTTTTTAAAATCACCAAGTGTCTTTTTAAGTTCTAAACTGTCTCCCATAGCCGCACTATTCCCGAGGAGTCCTTCGTGAAAAAAACTCTCGCCTTCACCGCTATTTTGATTCTGGCTTCAGTCCTACCCGCCTTCGCTTACAGCCCCATGGAATATTTCAATAACTTAGTGGCCGGCGTGGGAAAAGGATTCAAAGACGGCGAGTTCAACAAAGCCAAGTTTAACGAACCCAGCGGCATGACTTTTGACGACGAGGGAAAACGCCTCTTCGTGGCGGACATGCGTAATAACCGTATCCGCGTCATTAATATGGATGAGCAAAACCGGGTCGACACGGTCGCCGGTAACGGTAACGCCGCGGAAAAGGACGCTTCTTTATCCGACGCCTCTTTTAACGAACCCTGGGATATCACTTACGTTCCTCAAAACCGTTTGATGGTTTACGACAACGGCAATCACACCATTCGGGAAATTGACCTGAACGCCAAAACGGTCAAAACCCTCGCCACCGTGGGCACTACCGGTTTGTGGAACTTAACCTACCGCGCTCAGGACAACAGCCTTTATTATAGCGACCCTTCCGGCGGCACCATTTCCCGGTTCGACCTGAAAAGTTTAAAAGCCTCCGTTGTGATACATGACAATTCCTTACTGCCCCATCCCAAGACGCTAAAAATGCTAAATGGCAAACTTTTCTCGGCGGATGCCGCCAATCTTTACGAAGTTCAAATCGATGATAAAAATCCCGCCTCGGTTCCCGCGCTGGCCCTGGTCGCCAAATTTACGGGCATTCAGGCGCTTACCTTCACCGATGGATCCATTTACGCCCTGGGCGGCCCCGGCGCGCTCACTGAGCTTGCTCCTGAAACCAGACCGGTTTCTTTTATGACGCCCTGGAGTTTCATGGCGCCTTTCAACGACGGTCAGGCAGAGGAAATGCTGATAGCCAACGCAGACAAAATGTACGGGTTCGCCTGCTCGCCCCGGGAACCCCGGAAATTTTATGTCGCGGGTAACGGCAACAGTATCCGTAGTTTTAAGGACTATTCTTTTAGCGCCGGCTGGAAAAGCGACGGCAACGAGTTTAACTATCCCGCCCTCAAACCGCCCAAAACCTACCGCATTCTGATGGTGGGTGATTCTCGCCTGATTACCTGCCCCGTCTTAAACCCCAAAGACGTGAGTCCTTATATACGAAACAATACTTATTCCAAACAATTGGAATTCATGCTTAACCTCGAGGCCTCGCGAAACAATGTGGATATGCATTATGAAGTCATCATGCTGGGGCACGTCAACGCCAACGCCCTGCTGTTCGGCAACTATGAGATACCCGAAGCGGTCAAAAAATATGACATCGATATGGTTTTCCTAATGGCCTCTTTAAACTATCAGGATTATTTTTACCGTCCCCTCACCGCCGAAGGTATCCCCGCCCAAAATGAGGATTCTGAATTTTTAGCCAAACCCATTCCCCAGCGCCTTCCTGCCGGCCCAGCGGGACAGCTTTATAAAGATAGCGAGAAGAAGGGTTTATTAAAAATAACCACCATCATGGATTATTCTTTGCTGGCCAATGTGGACGACCCTCAAGTGCGGGAGGATCTCAACGGAATATTCGGGCATCCTCTGGATCTTTTAACCCAAAAAATGAACGCGATCCGGCTCAAAAACGGAGCCTCCCCCAAATTGATTCTGGGCTATTTCCCCTGGGATCAGTTGCCCTTAAGCGATGAGTCTTATGAAAGTTTTTGGCGGGATATGAGCCAAAGATACGGCGTTACCTACCTCAGCCTTACCGAGGGATTTAATACACTTCGGGACGCTTTTTCCCCCGTGGAGCAGGAATGCTGCGCCCATCACTACACCACTTATGGCCATCTTTTAATCGCTTATCTTTTGGGCCATGCCTTTATTGACCAAAAGCTCATTCCTTTTGAGCCAAAAAGATAAATTCGTAATAAAATGAACTCACTAATCCTCTGGAGGACTTTGATGAAGAAATGGCTAACTCTTTTACTTTTTTTGGTAGCGATGCCAGTGATGGCCCAATCCACCCCAACCCCCACGCCGCTTCTGGCGAAGTGGGTCGCCGCGAAAGTTCCCTGGGACTTGTGGTTTAAAAACAACGCCCTCTTTAGCGACAAAGGCGACTATGTCCATATTTTCTGGAACGCCAATGACTTTAAAGCCAATTTCGAGGTCAAAGACAAAGAAACCCGTTTAGCTGAGGCCGCGGTTTACCTGGCGAAGAATCTTTTGCCGACCACATCCAAGTCAGACCTGATCAAGGTAGATATTGTTTATGTTCTGGAACGCGACAGCTATGGTTTGCCCAAGTGGGACAGTCTTCAACAAGTGGTGCACATTGAGTTTTCAAGGGCGAAAGTACTGAAGGGTAAAAAATTGCCGGACTTTACTACAACAGCTCCCGCCAAAGTCTTTGATAAGTTTCAACTATTCTAGTTTTAAAAACCGAAAAGCCAACACAGCCGAAAAGCGAAAGCTTTTCGGCTTTTTTATTGCGCCTTGGCCTCGGCTTTTTGAAGTTTGGCGATCATTTCGTCCGGCGTGATAAAGCCTACTGCCCGCAAATCTTTACGTTCATTTCCGTCAGCGCCCAAGAAAATCAATGTGGGCACACCCTGAATACCGTAGTGTTTCTTCAGTTCTTCCACCGGCCCTGAGGAATATTGGGTCAAATCCGCTTTTAACAACACCCATGGTTTCAGTTCTTCCCTGACCCGGGCATCAGGAAAGGTTTTAATTTCCAACTCTTTACAGGGCAGGCACCAATTGGCCGAGAAGTCGATAAAGACCGGCTTTCCTTCTTTTTTAGCCTGTTGAATGAGCGAATCCTGATAAGCGGCGAAATTCAATTCCACCGGTTGAGGCCAGGCACGGTAAACCAATAAACCCATCGCGATTAAAAAGACGCCAAACGCGATTTGAAATTTCTTAAACCCCGGCATTACCCCTTTACCCGAGAAAACAAACCCGAGCAAAATGCCCGACAAAATCAAATAGACCGGCGTCAAAACATGGTTCCAATGTGGCGGCATCACCGCGTTGAGGAAATATAAGGGCATGCCTAATAGAATCATGCCGAAGATTTTCTTCACCCAAACCATCCACATCCCCGACCGGGGCAATCTTTGAATTTCAGTGGAGAAAAAGCCCAGCCACACATAAGGGAAACCCAGCCCCAAAGACAGCGTGAAGAACATAATAAAACCGAGATAGGGATTGGCTTTCGCGGCCACGAAGGTCAAAAGACCAATGGAAAAAGGGTCTACACAGGGCGCGGCCACAATACCGAAGACCAGGCCCATGCCCAGCGCGCCCAACCAGCCGCTGGTGCTGGTGTTGGCGATACGGTTTAAAATCCAGGACGGCGCCTGTATCTCATAAACCCCGAACATTGATAACGATAGCGTTACTAAAACGAGCGAGATACCGACAAGCACTAAAGGGGATTGCAGACTGGAACCCAAAATTCTTCCGGTCAAAGCGGCGGTCACTCCTAAAGCCGAATAAGTCACCGAAATACCGCACACATAAGCCACGGCCCTGCCCAGAATCACTAAAGGCTTTTCGGCTTTTTGATTGCCAAAATAAGAGATCGTTAAAGGAATCATGGGATAAACACAGGGCGTTAAATTAAGCGCCAGCCCACCGAGGAAAATCAAAATGAAGGTGATAAGAACACCATTATTTTGAAGATACTTTTGAATAATGTTGTCTTCTGGAACATTGGAAGAGTTATCGCTGCTGGATTGAAAATATTCGGCATTCGCCGGAACAGAGGCCTGGCTGGCCAAACCCACTTCTAATGGCACAGCTAAATCGATGATAGCTGGCGCTAAGCAAGACTGATCGTTGCAGGCTTGCACCTGAAGTTTCAGCGGAAGATGAATCGCCCCCGGTTTTAAGCGCGAGTCTAATTTCACGTCACCATAAAAGGTGACCGCCTGCTCATAAACCGAAAAAGGTTGCGGCAGTCCGGCCAGGCTTTTCTTTTTGCCAGCCGGATATTGAGTGTCAGGCTGTAAAACGCCCCACGCGTTTTTATCTAAAATCAGATTGGCTGGAACCAGAAAATCGAGAAGCCCCTCATGGGCGTTAATATGCCAGCCTTCTTGAATTTGAATGACGACCGCGATTTTTAAATTCGAACCGGGCTGGGCCGGGCTGGCGGAAGAATAGGTCTTTACATCCAGCACCTTAGCGCTGTTGATAAGGGCCGCCCGCGCGCCGGAAAAAGATAAAGCACACAGCAGGGACAAGATGACGATTTTAAACGGGTTTGTTTTCATGATGTTCATTACCCTTTGGACGCCGGTTTAGTTACTAAGGGCTGAAAATAAATAAGCCCGAATGATTCGGGCTTATTTTAGATGAGACTTAAATTGTAATGCGAGGAAAAGACCTAGTTAATCTTGCGGGTCGATTCTCTTTCAATGAGTTTGGCCTGCAGGGTAGTTGCCCGGGCTGCCAATTCCTCACCGCTGATGATTTGGAACATCTTTTGAGCGGCTAATTTCCCCATGTCATAAGCGGAAAAAGCCACCGTGGTCAAAGCCGGCTCATGATAGGCCGCTTCTTCCATATTATCGAAACCTACTACAGAGACTTGTTCCGGCACCAACAGATCATTTTCTTTCAAAGCGCGGATAGCGCCCATGGCCATCAAATCGCTGGCGCAAAGAATAGCTGAGGGTTTGCGGGTAGCTTTAAGGATTTTTTTAGCCGCCAGGTAACCGCCCTCTTCCTCAAAATCGCCGTCCGCGACCCATTCTTTCTCAAATTCTAAATGGTGTTCGGACAGGTTTTCCTGGAAAGCCTGAAAACGTTCCAGCGCGTTGGTGGTGGTCATGCGGCCGTTGATAATGCCGATGCGTTCATGCCCTTGCTTCACCAAATGATCAATCGCGATCTTCACCCCGCCGCGGTTATCAAAACCAACGTAAGGCAGATCCTCATGACCGGCAATTTTGCCATTAATCAAAATAAAAGGCACATTCGCTTCGGACAATTCGCGAACCGAAACGTCGGTAGACCAGGCGTTCAAAACAAACATACCGTCCACGGACCCATCGCCTAACAACGTGCGGTAAGAAACCTGAGCGCGGGCTGTTTCAGTTAACGGATGCAGCAAAAGGCGGTAGTGGTTTTCGGCGGCGACCGCTTCCAACCCTTCCATGATTTGGGTAAAAAACGGGCTATGAAAAACAGAGGTGTGATGCGGAGCGATAACGCCGCAAATTTGAGAATGCTTTTGACGCAAACGGCGGGCGTGGGCCTGGGGTTTGTAATGTAATTCTTTAATCGAAGCCAAAACTTTCGTCCGGCATTCTTCGCTCACCCAGCGCTTGTTATTCAAAACCCGGGAGACTGTCCCGATGGTGACTCCGGCTTTTTTCGCCACATCTTTAATAGTTGCCACTGTTTCGCTCCAACTTTCAAAACGTTCTTTTTGTACCGTAGGATCGGTATCCGAATGCTGGGCATTGTAGTGGCACTAGCCTCGCTATAGCCAGCACAAACCCTATTCGTATAGACGTTCGTTTTTAATTTTTCAGGCCTGTCAATTTATCTAACGGCCTGTAATGGGAAGTTAAACATTAACCTTACTTCTGACGCAGGGTCAACTCCCCCACATTAAATAGAATCGGGTAATTTCCCTGGGCGTCCGCAAGAACTTTTTCACCCTTTTGCCAAAGTTCAATCGATGAACTTCCCTTCGGTAAAATGACCTTGAGCGTCACATTGGGCGGACAATGCTCGGGAATGACCCAGGTATAAAGCGCTTCCGTACCCGTCAATTTGCTCGTGCCAGCCTCAAAAGCCTTCTGCGCTCTGAGATAGGCGCCGATCTCGGTAAAAGTACCGACCCAAATGTCTTTAGACTGTAAATAGTCCAGGACCTGTAAAAATATTTTCTTGGGAACCGGCTGCCAGCCCCAGGGTGTGCCTTCCACTCCGTGGATCATCCAGACCAGCCAATCGCCATACATCAGGTCTTCGTCAATCCAGCCCTTATAAGTTTCGAAGGGGTACTCCGTCATTGTTACTTTCGCCGGGATATTGAACCAATCAAAATTCTTTTGGTCGGGCGATGTCATTTCGGGCGCGCCTCCCCGGGCGATGAAGCTCGTTTTTTCTACCCAACTTTTAAAAGTGGGCGGCGCCTCGCTAAAGGGATAAGCGAATGAATAAAATGGGACGCCGAATTCTTTTTGAAGAACATTTTGTGCTCCTACCACCTGGGAATTTTCTTCCTTCGGTGTCAGCGCGGTCGCGTGCAAATGATCCAGTGTGTGGTTGCCTAATTCGTGGCCCGCTTTGATCGCCTGGCGCCATTCGTCTTTTCGGTCAACTTTGTTGGCGATGATAAAGAAGGTCGCGTGAAGCTTTCGGCGGTTCAGTTCAGGAATCACAAAATCCAAATGGATGGGGTCGTTATCGTCGAAGGTGAGTGAGGTGGCCGCTTTGTGTCCGTTCCACGGCAGAACCTTTAACTGAGGAAAATTAGTATCGCCATAGACAGAGGAACTAAAAATCGTGACAAAGCCTAAAACAAAAACTAAAAACGGAAATTTGTTGAACATAAAGGCTCCCTCAAAAAAATAGCCCGACCGAGGGGGCTCGATCAGGCTATTAGTTTAACTAAAAAAGAGAGTTTAGGCGTCCTGTTAAAGCGCCTTTTCGCCTTTTTCACCCGTACGAATACGGATAGCGGTTAGTACCGGCGACACAAATATCTTTCCATCCCCGATTTCGCCTGTGCGGGCGGTTCGGGCAATAATTTGAATCACTTTATTCACCTGCTTGTCGCCGACGACCACGGTGATCGCCAACTTCGGCAAGAGACCTTCCACGCTTTGGCCGCGGTAAGATTCCGTAATACCCTTTTGGGTACCATGACCCTGAACTTCCGATACCGTCACGCCGGAATAACCCACAGCCTTCAAACCGTCCAACACCGCGCGAAGAGCGCTGGGTCTGATGATCGCTTCAATTCTCTTCATGTACATCCTCCTGTTTAGAGAAACCTGATTAACCTAAATTCTGGCTGTAGCCTTCTTCGCCATGCTGAGACAAGTCCAAGCCCAATTCTTCTGATTTCGCGTCGACGCGGAAACCAACGGTCTTGCTGACAATAAAGTACAAGATAACGGTGACCACCACAGAATAAAGCGCCGTGGCACCCGCTGTCTTCAATTGAATGAGAACCTGTGTAAAGTGGCCGCTGGCAATCCATCCATCCGCGCCCGCCGCGTTAACAGCCTTGGTCGCCCAGATACCGGTCGCGATCGCGCCCCAGGTACCGCCCACGCCGTGAACGCCAAAAGCGTCGAGAGAATCGTCATAGCCCATTTGAACTTTAATTTGAATGGCCATGTAACAGAACACGCTGACCAAAGCACCGATCCAAAGCGCGCCGCCCACATTGACGTAACCGCAAGCCGGGGTAATGGCGACTAAGCCCGCCACCGCGCCCGATGCCGCGCCTAAAGAAGTCGCTTTGCCATGATGCAAGAACTCGATCAAGCACCAGATCAAAGCGGCCATCGCGGCGGCGGTGTTGGTGGTGACGAAAGCGTTACAGGCCAATTCATTAGCAGACAAAGCGGAGCCGGCGTTAAAGCCGAACCAGCCGAACCAAAGAAGACCCGCGCCTAAAAGAACCAGGGTCAAGTTGTGAGGAACCATGGATTCTTTTTTGAAATTTTTACGGGTTCCCAGGAGCAAGGCCAAAGTCAAAGCCGAATAGCCCGAGGACATATGAACGACCGTGCCGCCGGCGAAATCCAACGCGTCTTTAAAGTAACCACCGCCCCAGACCCAGTGAGCGATAGGGTCATAAACAACCGCGGCCCAAAGAAGAGAGAAAACCACGAAACCTTTAAAGCTGACACGTTCCGCGTAAGCGCCCGTGATCAAAGCCGGAGTAATGACCGCGAACATCGCCTGAAAGATCATGAAGGCGTAGTGAGGAATCGTCGGAGCGGCTGGATTGATCGCGCCAATGTTATTGAGCATCATCCAGGAGAATCCTCCGGCAAAATCGTTGCCGGGACCGAAAGCCACTGAGTAGCCCCAGATAACCCATTGAACGCTGATCAGCGCCACCAGGAAGAAGCTTTGCATAATGGTGGCCAAAACGTTTTTGCGGCGAACCATGCCGCCGTAGAAGAAGGCCAAACCAGGGGTCATGAGCATGACCAGGGCCGCCGAGACCAGTACCCAGGCCGTATCGCCCGCGCTAATCGGCGAAACCGCCGGGGCCGCCGTCACTGGCGTGGCTGCCGCGACTGGGGCCGTTTGCGCCATCGCGCTAACCGCTGTCAGGAAGGAAAAACCAGCCATGAGCGTCAGGACCGATTTCTTCTTCAAGACTTCAAAAAATCGTTGAAGAGCTTTCATTCGTCAAATCTCCTTATCAAATTAATCCCCTTTTAAGAGGATATGAAGTCGCTACGTAAAGCGAGTTTCATGCCAACTTATTTGGGGCTTATTCGGGGCATTGGAGGGGCGAAGAAGGCGTCATTCTACGATATTTACGCTGGTTTTGTAGGTTTAAACAAAAATGTAACTCATTCTCAACATTTAATCGCGGCGCTTCAAAATAGATTCCTTTTTGTAAAAGCGCTTTCACGCCTACCGCCTGACCGCCTCCTGAATTATGATGGGCGCCATCTCAAGGAGCCAACGTGCCAGACCTATTCGAAAAAGCTGAAAAAGCCCGGGCCCATTCCCAATTTGAAACCGCCCGAAAGACCTACCAAACCCTTTTACGTTCTTCACTTGATCAAGAAGAAAGGGCCGACGCGCTTTTGGGCTTGGCCGATGTGGAAAGAATCAGAGGCTATTTCCCTGAGGCCTTAAAACATTACCGCCAAGCGGGGCAGCTGTTTAAAACCTTTGATCCTACCGCTCGATTAGACACTCAGGTCGGCTGGGCTCTTTCAGCCCGCGCTTCTGGCCAGCCCTGGCCGGCCCTTAAAGAATTAACGAAAGCCTTAACCCAATACCGAAAACAAAAAGACCAGCAAGGCGAAGCCTTTACCCGTTGGGCCTTAGGCGGCACCTGGCGTATCGCCGGAGATATGAAAAAGGGATTAAAGGAACTTCTTTTGGCCCGCGCTCTTTATAAGAGGATTAAAGACGCCGAGGGTTATTCCTATGTGTGCTGCGCCCTGGGCGGCATTTACCGCATGTTGGGTCAATATGATTTATCAGGCCGGTATTACCGAGAAGCTAACCAGCGGATGCGCCAACGCCAAGATACTTTCGGTATCGCTTATTCTTATTGCGGCTTGGGTAACGTTCAGCGCATGGCGGGCCGTTTTAAACAGGCCCTGCCCTTCTACAAAAAAGCTGAAAAACTTTATGGCACCATCGGCGACCGCGTCAGCTATGCCTATACCCTTTGGTCCTTAGGCACGACCCACAAGCTTTTGGGCCAACACACTCAAGCCCACGAGGCTTTTCACAAAGCGGACGCCTTATTCAAAAAGACCGGCGACACCCGGGGACGTATTTATGCCTTATTGGGCCATGCTGAACTTGAATTTTTAAAAAGGCAAACCCCTAAGGGTTTGAAGTGGTGGAAGGAAGCGAAAAAAATTTCAGACCAAAGCCATTACTTGTGGGAAAAGCTGCATGTGGAATCGCTTAAAGATGGCGCCGTTCATAACTTAAAACCAAAATATCTAAAAGCCGGTTCTCGCTTTTATCCTAAGTCTCTGCCAATCAACTGGCCCTAAAACAAAAAAGGCGGCTCCTTTTCAGGAACCGCCTTTCCCGTCTTGAATTTTAATCTTCGATACTGTTTTGCAGCCGCTCAATGCGTACGTCCAAAGACGGATGGCTGGCAAAGAAAGAAAAACCATCTCCGCTCGAAATTTGAAGAGCCTTCATGGCCGGAGCCGGTTGCGGCACTCCCTGTAATTGAGGCTGCTCCTGCGCCGTCTTCAAAGCTTTGAGGGCATTGATCATCTTGAAACGACCGGCCAATTTAGCGCCGCCCGCGTCCGCGCGAAATTCTCTCCAGCGGGAAAAAGCCATCAAAGGGATCATACCGATAATGCCGAAAACCTGTTGAAGCACCATGATCAGCATGAATTCGCCGAATCCACCGCCGCGGCGGTCGTCGTTGCGCATCAACGTCATAGCCACCACTCGAGCCAAAAACATCACAAAAGCATTGATGACACCCTGAAGCAGGGTCATCGTCACCATGTCACCGTTCACGATATGGGTAATCTCATGGCCCAAAACCGCCTCAATCTCATCTTGTCCCATGGAGTTAAACAAACCGGTCGAAACCGCCACCAAAGCGCTGTTGCGGTCCGGACCTGTGGCGAAAGCGTTCGGCGCCGGGCTTTCAAAGAAGCCGACTTCCGGCATGGTATTCATGCCGGCTTTTTCGGCTAAACGATAGACCGTTTGAACCAACCAGCGTTCCTGGTTATTGCCGGGATTCTCTGGATCGATAACTTGGACATTCATCAGGCGCTTGGCCATCCATCGGGATATCAAAAGGGAAATAAAAGCTCCCCCCATACCCCAGATAAAACAGATAACCATCAACGAACCATAATTAGAACCTTGTATCAAACGGGCAAAACCCGGAAAGAAAAAGCCGAGAACATAAAGAAGAATACTGATGGTTGTTACGACCAAAATGTTAGTTAAAAGAAACAAGCCAATGCGGCGAAGCCACATCATAGAAAAACCTCCGAAGTTGATTTCATGAATACGTGAAGCAACGATAAGTTACAAAGACTGGCTAAAGTTTTCAAGACAGCTCAAAAAGAACGGAAACAGCCCTATTTAGGCTGAATGAGGGGCAAAAGAAAATCTCGAACCGCGCTTAAAGACTCTTCGGTGATTTGATGTCCCATCGGGAACTCTTTCAGAATTGGGTTGTAGCCGGCTTCCTGCAATGCCTTCACCGCTTTGCGCGAACCTTCCACCGGCACCACCTCATCACCCGTACCATGCACTAAAAGAATCGGCGTATCGAGAGGAACCTGGGCTTTGGTTAAAGTTTCCCAGGGATCCGGCATATAGCCGCTCATGGAAACAACCGCCATGATTTTGCCTTTGTAATTCATCCCCGCTTCCATGGACATAACACCGCCCTGAGAGAACCCCATGATGATAATCGGCTTAATGGTTTTTTCTTTACCGGGAGCTGGACGCAAATTGGGGTCATTGGAGAAACGATCCATGACTTTAAAAAGATAGTCACGGCTTTGAACATATTCGTTTCGGTTATAGGTTTGAAAATCGTACCAGGCATAAGCCATGTCGGGATAGCCGGGTAAATGCAAAGGAGCGTCGGGCAAAACAAATCGGCAGCCTGGCAGTTTCAATTCATCCGAAAGAGGCGCCAAGTCCTCGCCGTTGGTGCCCAGGCCATGCAAGACCACCACAATCGGCGTTCCATGTTCAATAACAGCCGGATCCAGTACTAACGTGTGATGACCCTGGATGATAACGTCGGAATGAAGCATGAATTACTTTTTCAAAGCGGCCAAAGCCGCTTCGCGAACCTTAAGGTCTGACTCATTTTTGCTCAGATCGACCACTTTGGCTTTTAAAGCCGCGTCCGGCAATTCCTGCGCGCCTTCAATACCCGTGATTTTGGCCGATTGAATAATCTCGTCATCTTTGAGCTTACCCGAGGATTTGAGATTCATCATTTCTAATAAAGTCGGCACAGCCTTTTCATCTTTTAAACGGGCCAAAGCGACTGCGGAATCATAACGCAAAGCCTGATCCGAGCTTTCCAAATTCTTTTCTAAAGCGTTTTTTGCCGGCGCGTACTTCATGGAACTCAAAGCACCCACCGCCATGCGCTGAACCGTTTCATCTGTATCGGTCATAGCCGCCAAAGCGGCTTCCCCGCCCTTAGGGTCTTCAATATTGCCCAAAGCCCAGAGGCTGTAAATTTTCACGTCCGTACTGTCGTCATGAATGGCCGCGCTTAAAGCGGGTACCGCCGACTTTTCTTTTAAACGGCCCAAAACCAAAGCCAAATATTCGCGCAGCCGGGGATCGTCACCCTTGGCGCCGGTATAAACATCCACCAACTGGGCGCGCAAAGCTTGATCAAATTGAATGTCCTCGTTTTGGTTCAACATGCGGGAAAGTTCATAAGCGGACTGCCAGCGGCGGCTCGTGCTGTCGCTTTTGAGTTCTTCCAAATATTGCTGGGCGGTTTTTGGTTTTTGGAGCGCCATGGTGCCCAAATAAAAGATGCCTAAGGCGATCAACACAATGACTGCCGGCACGATAAACAGCTTCACAAATAGGGAAAAACCGGATTCTGGCGCGTAAAGCGGGCCGCTTTCGGTAGAATTCTTTTGGTTCTCGCTCATAACAGCTCCTTCGGTTCTTCTGTTTTTTTAGTTTTAAATTCGTATTTATCGTGAGTCTTCAGGTCAAATCCCTCAATTTTTTCCGCGACTGGCATTCCCCGGTAAATCCCCCGGCATTGATAGCAAATCACAATGTCACCCAGGGCAAAATAGAGGATCAAATCCACAATCGCCCCGCCAATCAAAATAGGAATGAGGTACTGATTAAAAACCAGAGCCAATCCCACAATGAGTACCACCACCCACAAACCCAGCTTGGTATTAAAGTCTTTCTGGCGGTAAAGATCAGTACAGCCGCAAATACCGCAGCGAACTAAAGCGCCCTTGGCGTCCAGTTCTCCATTACCCGAAGCCTCACGGCCCTTGGAACAGCGGGTGCAAGGGATCAATCCCGCCTTCGGCATTTCGTGAAGAAAAATGCCGTTTTCACATTCAGGACAAAAAGTATTAAGTTCCATTACTTATTCCTCATCAATTAAAACGGTACGCCCGTTGCCAGCGTTAAATAAAGTCCCATGCCCTCGCCAATCATGGTGCAAACCATGGCAGCGTAAAGAATACCCGTGGCCGACTGGGTAGATTTCATATTCACCGTCTCCCAAATCCAATAGGCCATGCCCAGAGGCGGCAAAATACCCCAGGCCACTCGAAACAAAACAAACATGATTTCGCCGTACAACAAGTGCCGGCCCGGCTCGGTCAAAGGCTCCGCGCCCCAACCCACGAAAAGGGTGTAGTTCAAAATCAATTCCAGCGCCGTTAAAACCGTCAGAAGAATATAACTATTGGAATAGCGCTTCAAGGGCGTGATGGACAATTTGGGAGTCACCAAATACCAATGGCCCAGCATCATGGCCAAAATAACCGCCCCCATGACTAAAGCGGCAATGAACGAGTGAACCGCCTGAAGGATCAGGTGATCCTGACCCAGCCAGGGAAAATAAACAATGGCCGCTAAGCCGCTCACTACCGCCAGTGTAAAACAACTCCACAAAAACCATTGGCGGCGGATACGAAGGGCGACAGTAAAAGAGAGGGTAAAGAAAAGAGAGACGCCCAGGGCGATCGCGGCGTTTTTATAGGCTGGGTCTAAATCCGTACCAGCCATCAGAAGCAGTCCAATCGCCAGGGTTTGAAGCGCCACACACATAAACCCAAAAAAGCGGTAAAAGCCCTGGCCAATTTCCCGCAGGGCCACAAAAGGCAAAAGCGTTAAACAACCCCAGGCGATAAACGCGAAATAAAGAAACCCTATTTTCAGAACCATTTTTTTCCTGTGGGTTTAAATAAAGAAGGGCCCGGTCGCCCGTGCCCCTCGTCAATTAAGAATTTAAAATTCAAAATTAAGAATTATTGAATCAATGTTCGTAACCGTCGAAGCGGGGCATCATGACAAACTTGCGCCAGTCGCCGCCGTGAGCGTGAACAGCGTACATGTCCTTAGCGTTAAACTTTTCTTTGGGGAACACATAGACATAAGCTTGAACTTTTTCACCAGTTTCAGAAATGGTCACTTCGCGGACTTCTCGCATCAAACGGCTTTGTGTGGGAGCGTCCGAGCGGTAGCCTTCCTGGTTGTCGATAATCGCCAAGACCGTATCAAACTCTTCAAAGGTCATGACTTCGCCGTAAACTTTACCGGCGTTTTCTTCTTCCACGAGAATCGGGAGACCGGTGGGCAATTGGTAAAGCTTGCCAGCCGCTTCGGCCCGGGCCCAGCTCTTGATGTAAGAAACAATTTTGACGTGTTTTACGGCGTCTTTGAGGAAAACATCATAAACAAACACATAATTGGTAGTAGTCGCGGTCGTCATGAAAGCCTCCGAACTAGGTTTAGAGTGCAAATCATACAGGCAGGCAAAGGCAGTGTAAAGATACTCGGCTTACGAAAAAACCTTAGAAAGACTATGTAAAACGTTGGTGGGAGTGAGTTCCCGAACCTTGGTCCCCTTTTCTTCCCAGGCTTTGAGCCGCTGTTGATGCTCTTCCACGATGGGCTTTGCCGCGGACTCCGCAAAGACCGCTTTCATGTGCAGCGAAAGCTGTTCTTCGGTCGGCCGGTTTGCCCCGGTTAAGAGTTTGATGGAACCGTCTTGGGCACAGGCGGTCAGAATAAAGGAATTGCCGTCAAAAGAGTAAATCTCCAGGTTGCTGATGACCACCTTGCCGCCTTCTTTACCCTCGACCCAGTTAACTAAAAGCAAAGCGGATTTTTTATCAGGAGAAATAAAGATTCTGGCCCAAAAGAAAACCATCGAAGCGTAGGAATAGTCGCCGATAAGCAGATAGCCCTGTTGTTGTAACTGTTCCGTATAAATCTTCTGCCAGGGAGGCGTAAGACGTTCCGTCATGTCTTTAGGCGCCTGGGCCAAATGAACAGCGACTTTGGGCATGTGCGCGAAAGGCGACTCTTCCCCGCGTTTCTGACGCAGCGCTCTTTCGGTTAAATAGGTATAAACTGCTAAAGCGAACATCACGAAAAGAACAATTGCACCGCCTAAACCCATAACCTCACCCCATAAAAAAAGGCGGGCTAAAAAGCCCGCCTTGAATTGATTTAGCTTTTAAAACTGAACTTTAGGCGCTTCTTGAGCCGCCGCGTTCGCTTTGAAGTAAGCGTCTTTGACTTTGAAGCCAAACATGTTGGCCATGATGTTGCCGGGAAAGCTTTGCACTCTCACGTCATAGTCGAGCACCGCTTCATTGAAACGCTTGCGTTCGACCGCGATACGGTTTTCGGTTCCGGCTAATTCATCCTGAAGCTTCAAAAAGTTCTCATTCGCTTTGAGTTCTGGATACTTTTCCACCACCACCATCAAACGGCCCAAAGCGCTTCCTAAATTATCAGAAGCGGCAGCCTGATCGGCCGGCGTCTTGGCGTTGCCCCACTGGCTGCGAAGGCGGGTCACTTCTTCCAAAACACTGCTTTCGTGTTTCGCGTATCCCTTGACCGTGTTGACCAAATTAGGAATCAAATCGTAACGGCGCTGCATGTCATTTTCAACTTGCGCCCATTGCGCGTCGATGCCCTGGCTGGAAGCCACTAACCCGTTATAAGAACCGATCAGGGTAAAAATCAAAATAACCCCAATACCCAGCGCGACCCACAAACCGATCTTCGACGACATAACCGCCTCCTTGAAATTGAACTACTTGCTATAAGTTCCCATCATCTGCGTTTTAGCCAAAATAAAATTTTGCATCGCGGAGACTAATTCGGCCTTGGTCACTCCGGCGCTTAAATCCAAAACCTTATTCAGCGCGTAAAGTTCGAAGTAATATCGGTGTATGCCGCTGGGAGGACAAGGCCCGTCATAGCCGATTTTCTTGAAATCATTGGAACCCTGCAAAATACCGCCGGTAGATTCCTCATCGCGCGGAAATCCCTCGGTCAGCTCATATATATTCTCGTCCACTCCGGTTTTTTTAACCGGAATATTGAAAATCACCCAATGGATCCAGGTTTGGCTGGGAGCGTCTGGATCTTCCACAATTAAAGCGAAGCTTTTGGTTTGGGCCGGGGCGCCCTTCCAGCTGATTTCAGGCGAGATATTCTGGCCCTTACAGGTGTATTGATCGGGGATTTTTCCCCCCGGTTTGAAGGACTTGCTGAAAACATGAAAGGTCATTTTGGATTTCGCTTTCGGTGCCGCCAAAAGTGAGGAAACCGAAATGCAGACCATCAAAAAGCACGCGACGAGCCATCTGAGCTTGAACATAAAGTCTCCCTTAACCTTGCTTGTCCACATTATCCACGATGGCTTCAATGGCCCCTAAATACTTTTGAAAGGTGTGAAGAACATCCAAACCTGGGACTTTGACCCCTCTTTTGAGGTTATCGACTACCGTGAACGGTTCTAAATCAAACGCGATATGGGTTTTGAGCTGGTTCAGCGCCATCATCTTTTGAGCGGCGGGCTTCACGTTGTATAACCAAAGGGCATTCTTAAACAAAACCAGAAAAGAAGAGAGTGACTTAATCATCAACTCTTGAACCGCCCGGGGTTTAGACTCGGTCAAAATGAACTGGGTTTTCAATCTAAGCAATTTCCCCTGCAGCTCATGTTGAAGCTGGGTGCGTAAATGATCATTCGAAACCGAAATGCCCTCAAAAGAGTCAACCCCATAAAGCACCTGGTGGCTATGTTGAATGTCTAAAATCTCCACAGGGAAAACTCCGGCAAAATCCTTAACGTGATTTTGCGTCAAAAATAGAGGCGGATGGTTGCCTTCCTTAACCCATGGAACAATGACTTTAGAAAGGGATTGGAGTTCTTCGCTCATCAGGGTTTTGGTAATGACTAAAAGATTAACGTCCGAGTTTTTTCCAGCCGTGTCCCCCGCGGCCTGAGAACCGTACAAGACGATTGACACCAAGCGTTCACCCAAAATGTTTTTGAGTTCTTCGACTATTTTTTCTTTGGTCCACTTACCCATAAAGCGCTCCTTTTCAAAATCTTCTTCGCCTTGTTTCTAATTCGAAATTCAAAATTGTCTTCCCAATTACCAGCTCCCGCTAGCTCCACCGCCGCCCGAACCGCCGCCGCCAAATCCACCGAAACCGCCGCCACCACCGCCGCTTCCGCCAAAGCCACCGCCGCCCCAGCCGTCGTAATAACCGCCGCCCCAAAAACCTCGACGGTGCGCTCTAAAAAAAACATTGAAAAGAATAATGAAGAGCACAAAACCGACTTGAATCCAAAATCCTATATTAGAGCCGCCTTGAGGAACCGGCGTTTGAAGTTGTATCTGATCATTGAGGGTGACGCCTTCACTGGCCGCGATCATTTGAGCCACCGCCGCCGCGCCCTGGGAAAGGCCCTGGCCATAATCGCCTTGTTTGAAGTTCGGACGCATATATTGGCGGATAATTTCGCCGGCCTGGCCATCCGTGATGACCGCTTCCAAACCATAACCAACTTCAATACGCATCTTGTGGTCTTGGATCGACGCGAGAATCAGAATGCCGTTATCTTTACCCTTTTGCCCAATGCCCCATTTTTTAAAAAGGTCAGCCGCCGCTCCATCAATATCACCCTCATCGACGGATGGCGTGGTCACCACCGCGATTTGAGAGCCGGTTTGCTGTTCGACTTGAGTTAAAAAAGATTCGAGGGTTTGTTTTTGATCGGCGGGCACCACATTGGCAAAGTCATTCACATAACCTTGCGGGGATGGCCATTTATCCGCGGCAGAAGACAGCGCGGTAATCATTGCGAGAATAAAAAAGAGGGCCAGCGTTTTTTTCATGAAATAAACCCTAATGGGATAAACATCGGCTTCACCTTAAGGCTTTCGGCACCAAGTAACCAGTAGGTTTTATCGAACCCGAGCGGCGAAAACGCCTAAACAGGCGTCTGAAATCACCTTAAACCCAGCGGCTTCCAGCTTAGCCTCAGCAGCGGGGTGACTGATGCCCGTTTGAAGCCAAACCACTTTGGGTCTTTTGGACGCTGGCAGAGCGATAATTTCATCCGCCAGTTCAGGAATCGCGTCACTGCGGCGAAATACATCGAGAATATCTACTACTAGCGGTAGATCGTTTAGGCTGGCCAAAGCTTTCTCCCCAAGAGAAGATTCAATTTTTGGATTAACGGGATAAAGCTTCAAACCCCGTTGTTGAAGCACCGCGGGGATTTGGTAGGCCGGGCGATCCATATTGGCTTCGTTTTGCATGCCGTAAACGGCGACTGTTTTGGCGTCTTTCACAATTTGAAGGGCTTCTTGTTCGGTTAGCATAAAAACTCCTCTTAGTTGTACGAAGGATAAAGCTGATAAAGAATCCAGTAAACCACCACGCCCGTTACCGAGACATAAAGCCAGATGGGAAAAGTAATTCTGGCGATGGCCCGATGCTTGACGAAGTTACCCTTGAGGGCGTAACGCAAGGTCATAATCGCTAACACTGGCACACAAACCGCTAAAACCGTATGCGTGGTTAAAATAAAAAAATAAACCGGACGAATCCAGCCCTGGCCCGCGAAGTGTAAAACCCCCGCGTGAAAATGATAAAAGAGATAGCATCCCAGGAAAATGACGGAAGTCATAAAGGCCGAAACCATGCAAAAGCGGTGAGCGTTTTTGTTATGGTTTTTAATGAACCAAAATCCGATCAACAAGAAAACACCGCTGAGTCCGTTTAAAAATGCGTTGAGCGGCGGAAAAATCTCATAGTTCATGACTTTGTCCTCGAGTTCATCAAATAACGGATATCTTTTTTAAGCTTTTCAACTTCAGCGGCGTCCTGCCCATCATACATACCCCGGATCATTCCATTAGCGTCCACCAAAATGAGGCGGGTGGTATGAATGAATTGGAAGCCAGGCGTGCCCTGCGGGTCTTTTTGAGCCGTTAAATGAAAACCTTTTTGAATCGTCTCGTAAATTTTATCTTTGGTTCCCGTCAAAAAATGCCATTGATGGTCGTCTGCCTGCAAATCATTCGCGTACTGGCGGAAGGCCGAAACAGTGTCGTAGTCAGGGTCGACAGAAAACGAAACCAGTTTAAAATCAGGATTGCCAGACCAGTCTTTTTGCAAAACCCGCATCCACTGGCTCAGCATCGGGCATTGGCCCGCGCAGCGGGTAAAGATAAAATCAGAAACCCAAACTTTGCCCTTAAGTTCATCGCTGGAGAAAACTTTTCCCGTTTGATCTTTGAACGAAAACACAGGAGTTTTATCCATTGGATCAAAAAAGTGATCCGATGGCCGGTTATTCCAAACCCTCTGGCCCAAAAAGGCCAGGCCCGCAATCGATAACACCACCAGCAAAATTATTTTCCAGTTCAGTAGCTTCATACTTATTTTTTCTCCCCTGTTTTTTCGACCACGATTGATGAAAGAATATAAAAGAAAACAGCAAAACCCAATAGAACCCATAAAGACAACTGCAATCCGGGCACTTGATCTAAAACCGCGTTAGGGAACAGCCCCCGGCGTACTCCCGCCACCCCGTAAGTAAAGGGATTCACGGTCATAAAGGCCTTCAGCCACGGCGACGAGCTTACCGCGAAAACCGCGCCCGAAGCCATCCACATGGGCAAAAGAATCATATTCATAATGGCGTGAAAGCCGGGGGCCGAAGAGATAGTCCAGGCCAGCCAAAACCCCATGGCCGTCACCACAAAGGAGATCAAAAAGAGCGAAGCGATGAGCCCGAGAAAAGCGCCTAATTCAAAGGTGGCCCCTACTGTGCCAGCAAACACAAGAATGAGCAGACCCTGAAAAGTGGCCAAAGTAGCTCCGCCCAAAATTTTACCCATCACAATGGCCGCCCGCGAAACCGGAGCCACCATCACAGATTGAAGAAACCCCGCCTGACGGTCTTCAATAATAGAGGCTGTCGCGAAGATGCAGCTAAACATCATGCTCATCACAATGGTTCCGGGGAAAAAATAGGCTCTAAAATTTTCAATTCCAATACCCGTACCCAAAACGCCCCAAAACAAAAGCGCTGTTCCAACCGCGCCAAACCAGCGGCTGGGCACGCGGTAAAAGCGGACCAGCTCTCTTTGCCAAAGGGTATAAACGGTTAAAAAGAAGGTCATTCTTTATCCTCCGAGAAGCGCCGGCCGGTTTGATGAATAAAAACATCTTCCAGCGTGGGCAAACCAAGCGTGAGAGACAAAACATCGTCAGGAAAAGCTTCGAGAATAGGCGCCACGAGGTGATAGGCCTTAGGCTGTTCGATTTGAATCAGGTCACCCACGATTTGGGTTTTGATTTTGAGTTTTTCCATAAGTTTCGCGGCTAAAACCGTTGGTTCTTTGGATTTCAAACGCAATACTTCACCGCCAATTTCGGCTTTCAGCGCTTCGGGTTTGCCCAAAGCTACTTTGACACCCTTATCTAAAATCAAAAGCCTGTCACAGCGATCCGCTTCTTCCAGATAGTGCGTGGTCACCAAAACCGTCATGCCCTGGGACTGCCTTAAGTTTTCCAGATGGCTCCAAAATTCTTTACGGGCAGCGGGATCCAACCCAGTGGAAGGTTCATCGAGAATCATAAGCTCTGGATTATTGAGAAGCGCTTTGGCCAGTTCTACCCGGCGTTGTAACCCGCCTGAAAGTTTTTCAACTTTCTCCTTTTCACGGTCTTTGAGACCGACCCGCTCCAAATCACGGTCAATACGCGTTTGAAGTTCTTTACCCGACAGACCGTAGAGATGGCCCTGATGAACCAAATTTTCACGCACTTTGAGTTTTTTATCGAGGGCGGGCAGTTGAAACACGATCCCCATGCGGCGTCGGATGGCGATCTTATCCTGAGCCAAATCCATCCCGAAAATTTTGACCTGGCCGGGTTGAGCGGAAAAAAGCGTGGAAAGGATTTTAAAGGTGGTAGTTTTGCCGCCGCCATTGGGGCCGAGAAAACCAAAAATCTCGCCCTTCTCCACGGAAAAGGTAAGGTCTTGAAGCGCTTTGCGGGTGCCGTATTGATAACTTAAGTTTTGAACTTCCAACAGGTGGGACATGTGCGCCTTTACCGCTTATCGATCACCATGATGATAAAGAGCAGCGGAAGATAAGTAATCGACATCCAAAACAAACCCTTCGCTGCGCGGAGTGTTTTATCTTTGGCCAGCAAAACACTCTGCCAAAGGAAACCTAAACCTAACACAAGCGCGGACCAAAAATAAACCGATCCTGATATGTGCAGATAAGTGGGAAAAAGAGACGCCGGCACTAAAGCGGTAGCGTAAATGGCCGCCATTAACCCCGCGCTATGCCCTTCGGGATCCACCACGGTCAACATGGGCAAACCCGCCCGTTTGTAATCATCTTTATACATCCAGGCAATCGCCAAAAAATGCGGCATTTGCCAGAAGAACAAAATGGCGAAAAGCGTCCAACCCGCTGGGCCAATTTGGTTTTGCGCGGCGGCCCAGCCCATAATCGGCGGAATAGCGCCGGGAATGGCGCCGACGACCGTACATAGTGAGGTTATTTTTTTAAGAGGCGTATAAAGAACCACATAACTGACCAAAGCGCACATGCCGAGCAAAGCGGTCAAATCATTGGTTTCAAATTCTAAAATACCAATACCCAAAATAGAGAGAACCATTCCAAACCAAAAGGCGTTTCGTCCCTCCACCCGGCCCGAGGGTAAAGGTCTTTTTTGGGTGCGGAGCATCAAACTGTCCGTATCAGTCTCCAGCCATTGGTTTAAAGCGCCGCAGCCCGCCGCGACCGCGGTGGAACCCAGCAGGGTAAAGAACAGCGCGGTTTTATTCATGGGGCTGGGGCTTCCTAAATAAAAGCCCGCCAAGGTAGTGGTCAAAGCCAAAAAGTTAAGTCGAGGTTTGGTAAGAGTGACGTAATCCCGCAGATTTTTCAAGAAACCGATTCCTTTTGAAACAGACGGAAGCTATTGAGCGTTAAGACTAACATAGAAGCCAGAAGAGCGGCTCCCGTAATGACGTGCACTGAGGTAGGGATAATGGATTTTTCAGTAGAGATGACCAAAATACCCAGAAAGCACTGCAGCCAAACCAACAAAGCCGCATTAGCGGCCGGCCAAAAAAGTGACTTTTCGTGCGTGTATTGAGTGCAAACTTTAAAGGCGATCCAGTTCACCAAACCTAAAACCAAAAACGCCCCAATGCGGGTATGGCTAAATTGAAGTAAAACCGCCAGCGGCCAATCCGCTGGCAGTAATTGGCCGTTCGATAAAGGCCAGTCCGGTATGGCCAATCCAAACCCACTGTGGCGGGTTACCGCGCCGACTAAAATTTGAAAATAAATAAGAACTGTCACCGTCAAAGCGGCCTTGCGAATGGTTCCTGTTGACTGAATGCGGTGATCCCCGTCCTCGATCCAGGTTTTAGACGTCACCAACGACAAGCTGATAATGAAGCAGAAAAAGATTTGAGCTAAGCCCGCGTGAGCCACTGAGACTTCGGTGGGCAAATGGAGAAGAACGGTCACTCCGCCCAGAACCGCCTGAAGCAGCACCGCGCCCAAAGCCGACCAGGCCAGTTTTTTAACCCAGGCCCGTTTTTCAACCATTTGCGTATAAATCGCCAGACCAACCGTGAGAAGAGCGACTGTACCCGCCACCATCCGGTGCCCATGCTCAAACAAGACGCCGCCGCGCATCTCCGGAAAGAATTTGCCAAAAGAAAGGGGCCAATCTGGAACCGCCAGACTCGAACCCGTGCTGGTAACTAATGCCCCCGCCAGTAAAAGCACAAAAGTACAACCCGCTGTGATCAAAGCGTAGCGGTGAAGGCTGGGTTGATAGTTAGAAGACGCGTTATTCAAATCGGCCTACTTTCACTTGAAACAACAATGGCCCCGGAAAGTTCCGGAGCCATTCAGGGATTCACACCGCCAAAAACTTAGTTCGTCGCGGCAAAAGTAAAGTTGACACTCTTGGCTTCGCCGTCTTTTATATCCACTTTTTGAGGAGCGGATTCGCCGTACTTTTCCTGCCAGGCCACTAAAGTATAGCTGCCAGCGGGCAGACCGGAGATCTTGAAAGAACCATTGTCGCCCGTGACCGAGTAAAACGGATTAGTGAACACTCCGACGAAGCAATGCATCCAGCCGTGAACGTCACACTTAAACTTAACCGGCATTTCAGCTTTAGTAAATTTCTTTTCAGTCTTCATTCCTTGGTTCGGCTGACCCACATTGAAGCTGTCATTCGTCACCGCTAAACAATGGACGTTATGCAGGGTCGGATCGCTGTTTTCGATTTCCAAAGGCTGTCCCACTTGAATGCCAAACACGTGCGGGCTGTACATACAACCCTTTTGAACTAACTCCACCGAGGTGGCCGGAGCGGGATAATTACCAGCGCCTTCTTTCACATAAACGATGACGTTTTTCAGATCGCCCTTCGCGTCCGCGATAACGGTTTCGTCTTTCACTAAACCCGTGTGTTGAGCCTTACAAACCGGATCCGCGTCCACGCTGAACATGGCCGTTCCCGGCGCTTTACCCGTCAAAGTCACTGTTCCCGCCACGCTAGCCGTACCCAAAACCGCCGTGGCCTTGGACGCGCTGTTGGCCATCGCCATCAATTCTTCATCTTCGCTTTTTTGTCCGCAGCCGGCGGTTAACCCCAGGCTGGCGATCGCTAACAAAGCTAATAATTTTTTCAATTCCATCTCAGCGCTCCTTAAAAACTTTAAAATAATTCGCCAAACTTTTGGCGTTCTCACAACCACAACAGGATTTTTCACCGCGTGAATCAAAAATGAGGGAGAGTCAGAAACAATTTACCCCTGCCCGCTTTTTAAAAGCAAGCAGGGGCAAGTGGGTTAGTTTGCTTTACCGCTATTGAGCGAGAAAAGATAATCCCGCAAGAGTTCACGCTGCTTTTGCGAATTGCCATGGAAATACTGCGGCACAGGCGATTTGTCGTCCGGCTGCGGCCAGAAACTGGGCATACGAACACCGGGCATCAAATCATCCGGGTTTTTCAGCCACACTGCCACCCAATCCGGCTTCAAGCGAGAGTGAACTTGGAGCAAGTCAGGCGCGGCGGTCGACAGATCAGCGGGAATCTTATTGCCGATGATGTGACACTTAGCGCATTGGAGCTTATCAAACATGGCCTTGGTTTGAGAAGCGTCTTTAGCGCTCAACTTATCAGCGGCCATCGATTTAAACGGATAGACCTGATCTTCCTTTGCGTTGAAGTAAGTGATCACATTGCTGATGTCTTCATCCGTCCAATGGAAGCTCGGCATGTGAATATGCAACCAGGGGCGGATGGGATGAACACCCAACAAGAAGTCATGGAACCATTCCACCTGAATCTTCGCGCCTTCTTTACGCAGGTTCGGCGGAGCCAAGGACAGGTCGATGTTTTCTTTTTCGTACATTTCACGGATTTTGCCGCCTTGATCCTCGATCAAGTGACAGCCGCGGCAGTTGAAGTTCGCGATCACGCGGCGGCCCTTTTCGAGCAGCACGCCATTACCGTGAGTGCCCGCGATCATGTCATCCGGCACGTAGGTTTTGGTTAATCCCAAAACCGCTGTAGCGATCGCTTCGCGGTCTTCAGGGCTCAAACGGAAATTCGGCATTTTCAAGCGGTCTTGGAAAGCGACACTCTTGTCCTTGTCAAACTGACGCGGATTTTCGAGTTTCGCGTTCACAAACGCTTCATGTGTATGTTCGTATTCAGAAGTGCCGAAGTCTAACTGGCTGACCTGTTTGGTTCCCCAGTCAGAGAGTTCAGTTCCAATACCCTGGGCAGTTTCAAAACCCGAGATCATGTGACAGCCAAAGCAACCGTATTTGGTTAAGCTCTTTTGACCCAGGAATTGTTCACGGGCTTTTTCATCCATGGCAGCCATTTGCGTTTTAGCTCCATCAATGCCATACAAGGGCTTCAAGTAAGTCTGAATTAAGTCATCGCGGACAGCAGCGTCAGCCTGAGGCGCGCTAGCTTCGTCAAAAGTTTTGTTACGCTTCGACATCAAGTAGGCCGTCACATCGGCAGCTTCTTGATTAGTTAAGCGCATGACCGGCATGCGGGTATCCGGATTAAAGTGGCGCGGATTTTTGATCCAGGTGTAAACAAACGCCGCGGAAAGTTTGCTTCCCGTACCGGATAAGTCAGGCGCGAAATCAGCGTGATGCGAAGTCACATCATCAATTCCGTGGCAGGCCAAGCAGCCGATTTCCTTAAACACTTTTTTACCATTAGCGACGCTGCCAGCCGGCGCGCTTTCGTTGGGGCTATAGCCGCTAGAGTGCTCATATAAATACTGAACGATCGAATGTAATTCGGCCTTCGTCTTGGCCAAGCCTTCTTCATCCGAGTTATTGGTCTGTTGGAAAAAGCTCGGCATGCGAGCCGCCGGGTTAAAGGATTTCGGATCCCACACCCATTTCTCCACGAATTGTTGGTTCAGCTTGCCCTTCACACGAATCAAGCTTGGACCGGCTTTGGTCAAGCCTTCCAGATTTTTCACTTTATGACAACCCACGCATCCGCGGGTCACCATCAGTTCACGCCCACGATCCAGCTTCGGAGCGTTATTCACAAACTCTTGGTTGCCATGGCACTTCAAGCAGGAACCTTCGGTGTACTTCAAGGGCAGCATGGTGCTCTGAACGCCTTCAGGAGCTTCCCAGCCGTATTTATCTTTCCAAAGCTTCGCTTGTTCTTCATCGTTCGGAACGTGAGCGCAAGTAGTGAAATCAATCGCTTGACCCATGCCGCCGTGACAAATGGTGCAGCCCACTTTATCCATCGGGTGAGCGCTGGTAGGACCGACATAAAGTTCTAAGTGAGGGTGAGTGCGGAAAGGCTGAGGCGCGTTTTCAAAACCTTTTTTATCAATGCCCTGGTGACAGCTCATGCAGCGGTCAACCCGCATGGTTTTGGCGAAATAAAGGTCTTCCGGCAGGTTCTTCAAGATGACTTGTTGAACTTGAATGGTTGGGGCCAAGAAGTCGAGCAGCATGGCGTTGCGGAAATAGAACAAGAAACTAAAAGAGTTTTTGTCGATTTTGGCTTTCAGCAAATGAAAGTCCGCCATCATCTTGTTGATGTTGGAGGTTACTTCGTCGCGTTTAGCGTAAATGTCCGCCAAATCTTTGGCGGCCTGGGCTTTTTGCTGGCTCAAATCAAAAAGCTGCTGGGTATAACCGTTAGCTTTGTCTGTCTCCGCCTGAATTTTCTTGTTCAGCGAATCAGAATCTTTTCCTTCTTTGTTTTCTTCGCTATAGGCGTATTTGTCAGCGTCGAGCTGCGCCTTAAGCGGCTGATAGTCGACCGTCTTTACTTTGAAAATTTGCGTGTCGAGCTTGGCGGACAAATCATTCAATCTGGAAATTTCTTTTTCGTGAGAATCCAGATCTTTGTTAGCTTCTTTTAAATCAATGTGCAGTTGTTTGAACTTGGCGAAATCCATGTCAGAAACAACTTCTTTTGCCGAATCCACAGCCTGCGAGCGCTGTAACTGCATAAATTGACGCTGATAGTTTTTCCAGGGACGGTTGTAGTCTTTCCAAACCATCCAGATCACGCAAAGCAAAAGCACCAAGCTGGACCAAAGGAAAATCTTGGTCAGTGTTTTGCTGTTATAAGCTCTCTCGTCTTTAAAGTCGGCCAAGGCTGTTTCCTTCGCTAATTAAATATTAAAGAAAATTTCCGGTATCGCGATAACGTACTTCAAGTTAATCAACCATCTCAAAACCATCTTGATCGGCAAAGACGCCATGGATAAAAACAGGAACATCAAAACGCCATAGCGGGCCACACCTAATTTTTCTAAAAGCTCTTGGCACAAAGGAATTTTCTTGGTTAAGAGCGGCGGCAATGCCACTAAGTAAGCCCCAACCGCGAGAAAGCCCCACATTTCACGGATAAGGAAATTAGCCGGCAGGCCGATACCCAAAATGCGGACCCAGATGTATTCCGACAAGTTAACATTATTCAAAACAACCACTTTGTGCGGATCCCAATTTTCATAAGGCCCAAAGAAATTCCAGCCCGGACCGCGCATGAAGGTTCCCAAGAAAATCAAAGTGACCCAGAGAATAAAGAAACCGAAGAGGAATGGAATGATCGCCAATTTGCGTTCATTGAAGGTGTAGTAACCGGCGCCCTTGGGATTTTTGTCGATATAAGGAATGGCCATTAAGCCCACCAGAATCAAAGTGGGATAAACCACTCCGGCCAGCCAGGGATCGTAATAGACCAGCATTTCTTGTAAACCCAGGAAGTACCAGGGAGCTTTAGAAGGATTCGGCGTCCAGGCCGGCGTCGCGGCCTGTTCAAGCGGCGCGTGCAAGCACAAAGACCAAACCAGAAGAACAATACCGCCCACGATGGTGGCGATAAATTCGACATAAACCAGATCCGGCCAAACATAAACTTTTTTGTCAGAGGTTTCTTTTTCAATCGGCGGTTGGCCTTGGGCAATGCGACGGTCATTCAACACGCCCTGGCGGAACGACAACCAGGTGAAGAAGCCCACGGAGAAAACCATCAAGAAGATGGGAACGTTGTCCGGCAAAGAGGCGATTTCACGGAAGTGATCGCTGTAAACCATCGAGAACACGATGGCGCCGATAGCGCCCCACAAAAGCTTCACGGCAAAAGCCGGCTCGGTCCAAGTTTCCCGATACTTAATCATCGCCCAGAAAGCGATAACCGAAAATAAAAAGTATGACCAGGGTTGAAGCACAAAATCGATGGCATCAAGTATGTAATGCATGGTCCCTCAAAAAAACTAGTTTTTGCTCAAGCCGCAGATTACAGCGGACCCGAGATACCGCCGTCTTTACGAACGCGCCAAAAGTGAATCGCCATCAACGTGGCGGCCACAATAGGAACAACAACGCAATGAAGCACATAAAAACGAATCAAAGTCGCTTCGGACACAAAATGTCCGCCCAGGAGAGCAAAGTGAATGTCAGAGCCGCCATGTACCAAGTGCACGCCGCCGATTTGAATCATTGAGGCACCCGGCCCTTCATAACCCATGAAAGGGGTAGCGCGCGCCATATTGGTACCGACCGTAATAGCCCACATCGCCAGCTGATCCCAAGGAAGCAAATAGCCGGTAAAGGAGAGAAGAAGCGTGATCACCAAGAGAACAACACCGATCACCCAGTTAAATTCACGAGGCGGCTTATAGGAGCCCGTCATAAACACGCGGAACATATGAAGCCAAACAGCGATGACCATGGCATGCGCACCCCAGCGGTGAATCTCGCGCATAATGCCGAGAGGTACATGTTCACGTAAAGCGACGATATCGTAATAAGCGTATTCCGCCGTCGGGCGGTAGTAGAACATCAGCAAAATGCCGGTGACCGTGAGGTTGAGGAACAAGAAGAAGGACAAACCGCCCATACACCAGGTGTAGCTCATCTTCACGCCAGAATGGCGGGCCTTCACCGGATGCAAGTGGAGGAATAAATTCGACAGAACCGCCATCACGCGGTTACGCGGAGTATCCGGGTAGCCGTGGCGGAAAATGGATTTCCAGATTTGACCTTCAGCGATCGCTTTCTTCACCGCTTCGGGCGAAGGAGCTTGCGCAAACTTCTCATCGATCATTTTTTTCAGTTTATCCAACATGCGTCAGATCCTTTAGCGAGCTAAGATCAGCCCTTGTATTCTAAATAAGAGCCGGGCAAACCCCATTGGCCCAATTCCTGTTGAAACTTGATGCTCTCGTCAATTTGAATCAAACCATCATCCGTCATGGTGATTTGGAAACGTTCTAAAGGCCGGGGAGCCGGTCCCTCAAAGTTAACACCCGTAATGTAGTAACCGCTGCCGTGGCAGGGGCATTTAAATTTCTGTTCGGCTTGTAACCAGTTCGGCGTGCAACCCAAGTGCGTACAAATCGTGGACAGTGCGTAAAAACCCGTAGTCTCACGGACAATCCAAACGCGGTGACCTTCTTTATAGCGTTCATCCACACCCAAGGAATAAGAGCTCGGCGCGCCGGCGGCAAATTTCAGGGGCGGCTCAAAAGTCACGTTCGGGAAAAGGAAGCGAACCACACCGCTTAAAGCACCCAATGTCGCGGCCGTAAAAGCCACCCAGGCCAACCCTAAGAGGGATAAAAACGAACGGCGGTTCAATTCAGGATTTAAAGCGGAAGGCTCAGTCTCTTCAACGTGAGCGTGAGCTTTATGTTCCTGCGCTTCTTTATAAGCGTTGAACAAGAAGGTAATGGTCAACACGATCACATAGACAAACAAGGAACCTAAGGCGATAAAACCGAGGTTAATAATAAGAGAGCTGATTTCAATGGTGGAGGAAGGTTTCACTTCCGCGAAGGAAGTTCCGGTCATCAACAAAAAGGCCGCCAAGGCCAAGAAAGGAAAACGATATCGACTCGAGTTCATTAAAACCGCTCCGGTGAAAAACAAGAGATTTTGAGGACAAAAGCTTTCAGAAAACCAAGTCGAATCAGGTTGAAAGCAGGCCGTATTCTAAACAAGCGCATTATATGGGTCAAGCCTAAGGATGGCTAAAATCACACACAAACTCAAAAATCTTGACTAATTATTCCTATTTGAATGGCAGATGATTGGCACTTCGAAAACTACTTCAAAATCATCACTTTTAAAATCTTCGTCGAACTGCCTGTGCCGGTGACCGTAATCCGCACGTAATAAAGCCCATCCGCCACCGCCGACCCCATCCGGTCTTTTAAATCCCATTGAACGGTCGTAGTCACGCCCGTGAACTTGATGGTGTGCTCTACCACTTTACGGAACGAAATCGTAAAGACATCCAGTTCAATTGTGTGACTGCCAGGCGGTGTGATCAGGTCAAATTGAATCGGTCCGTTGGTAACCGGATTCGGATAAGGCGGTGAGTAAATCACATGAGTTGCCGCGGTCGGGGTCGGCGTATTGGTAATCGTCGGAGTAAAGGTCACGGTGGGCGTCCAAGTTTTAGTCGGGGTCAAAGTCACAGTGGGAGTATCCGTATTGGTATAGGTCAGGGTCGAACTAAAGGTAGGGGTAGGTGTATTTGTAATCGTCGAAGAGAAGGTGTTCGTCGGTGTTTGAGTAAAGGTCATTGAGTACTGAGGGGTAGGCGTATTCGTAAAGGTAGAAGTCGCTGTGGCGGTAGCCGTATCGGTAGAGGTGTTGGTAAAAGTCAGGGTGAAGGTGCGGGTAGGCGTCGAAGTGTAAGTTAACGTAAAAGTCCGCGTCGCGGTGGCGCTCGCGGTCAAAGTCGATGTCACTGTGGGCGTATTGGTAATGGTCGCCGTGTTCCCGCCAGGAGTATTAGTCACTGTATTAGTCAGGGTTAAGGTCGCCGTAGGCGTAATGCTGTTAGTCGCCGTAGTAGTTACGGTACGAGTCGCCGTATGAGTCAACGTGTTCGTCGACAAGGGTGTCGCCGTATTGGAAGGGGTGTTCGTAACGGTCGAGGTATTCCCTCCCGGAGTATTGCTCGCCGTATTGGTCTCTGTATTAGTTACTGTTTGGCTAAACGTCGGCGTCATCATAATCGTATTGGTCAAAGTTAAAGTCGCCGTCGCGGTGGTCGCCAAAGTGTTGGTCGGTGTATTAGTCACCGTCCGGGTAAAAGTAGCCGTTAACGCCGGCGTATTGGTAAAAGTCTGTGTTACCGTTTTAGTAAAAGTATTGGTCGCGGTAGAACTATAGGTAGAAGAAATGGTGTTGGTCGCGGTCAAGGTTACTGTTGGTGAAAAAGTTTTGGTGATTGTATTAGTAAAAGTCTGAGTAAATGTCGCTGTAGCGGTTAAAGTGGCCGTCTTGGTATAGGTATTCGTAATCGTGGGCGTGTTGGTATTGCCGCCGCCCGTTAAGGGGCAAGTTGCTCCCCAGGTATGGTTATTCGCGATATGGGTTCTAAAAAAGCCGGCATCGTCATCCACCACCGCGCTGCCCCAGCTGGCCGCGCCGCCATTGCCCGTGCCATCTTGCTGGGAGGCGCTGCCCGCGTAATTCGCGGGGTAAAAGAAGTCCATCACATCAGTTCCGTGATAATCGCCCGGACCCCAAAGGGCGCCGATACAGCCGTTGGCCACGTAAAGACAGATGTTGTGCGAATAACCCGATGTGTTCAATGGCGAATCATTCAAGAAATACTCAGGCCTCACGTCTTTATAGTGACCCAAAACATTTGTCATATGCGAATTGCCTTCGGGCATTTGCCACAGCATGCAACGCAGCGACAGGTCCGTGGTCAAGTATCCCAGCCAAGTAGCGTACTGCTGGGCCATGGCCCCGCCCGTATCCCAGTTATAAGTGGATTGGTAGCCGCCGTCGTAACCCGAAGGGTCGGTAAAGAAGAGGTCGAACTTGCTGCCCGAGCTGGGCTGGCAAGCGTTGAAGAAAGCGGCGATGGTGCCCGCGTGAGTGGATAAGGCCCCGCCGCTCATGCCGCTAGTCGTGGCGGGATTGGGAGCGGCTCCCCAGCCCGAAACGTGGATAGCCACTTTCAAATTGGCGTTATTCCCCGCCGACATCTCCTGGTCCTTCAAAAAGAGCATGGCTTGGCAATAGCCCGCCAAAGTATTTGGATAAGCGCTAAGCGAAACCCACGGCGTGGTACAGGAAGGTTTGGTAGCCGAGGCCACCGAGACTGAGTAAGTGCCCGGCGATCCGCCGCCTTGCTCGATACCACCGAACATATCCGGTTCGATATCGACGGTCACCACCTTACCCGGATGAGCGGTCATCCAGGTATTGATCTGAATGAGGAACTGTTCCCAGTCCTGGTAATACTCACCCATAAAGGTCGCACTGGTCAGTTGAGAAATATCGAACTGGCCGATCTGGTAATAGATAAATATCGGTTGGAAGCCCGAACCATTGGCCAAGTTGGCGAAATTGCCGATCGCCCCGCCGCTACCCGGATACTGCGCGTACCAACCCGTGCCCGTGCAGGCCAAACCGCCCTGCAGATAGCGGTACACCGCATCCCAGTTTGACGCGCCAGTCGGCACCATGTATTGGCTGACCGTGTTCACTTCCGCGTTCGTGCCCAGGCCATAGCTGTTCAACGCGTCCTGATAATCGTCGTCGACCAAACCCATCATGAAGGAACTAGGATAACCAGAAGGAACTGTACCGCCCACGGCCCAAACCCGAACAGGCGCCGTCGCGGCCAGCAAAAGGATCAAAGTAAGAATTTTAGAAACAGAACTTTTCAAAAGAACCCCGAAATCGATTTTTGAAAACCGCCTTCAAGCGCGTGAAATCAATCATATCAGTGTTTAAAATTTTCTGTTTCAATTGGTTCTTTTTTCGAGCCAAATCGTCATAAAACAATTTTATCCAAACCGAATCACTTATATGTCTTGATAAGCAGAACCCGGCCTAATTTGCGGGTAAAGGGTTCTGTCAAATAAACGACATAAGTTCCCGAAGCGCATTTGTCGCCAAATTTGTTTCTTCCATCCCAGGCGTAAATTTTAGAAAAGGCCGCGGTGAGTTGTTGGTGGTCGAGGTTCTTAATATTTTCGCCCGCGGAATTGTAAATAGTTAAGTCATAAATACCCGGGTATTGATTGATCGAGACCGAAATCGAAACTGGCGAGTTGCTGGTGAAAACATTTTTGGAAATAAAAAATTCATAGGGTAGCGGTGTGTTGGTAGCCGTACTGGTCGCCGCCGGAGTGAAGGTGCTGGTTTTTGTCGCGGTTAAAGTAGGCGTGTTGGTTGAAACCGGGGTTGGCGTGAATGTCCAACTGGCTGTCGGAGTAAAAGTGAAAGTGGAATTCAACGAGGTAAAGGTCCAGGTCGGCGTATTACTAAAAGTAGGCGTCAACGTCATGCTGGCCGTATTAGTCAACACAGGGGTTTCCGTCGGTGTCAGTGTTGCCGTAAAGACCGGAGTTTCAGTCAAAGTAAAGGACGCGGTCGAAGTAAATGAAAATGTCCCGGTGGCTGTCGGTGTATCCGATAACGTGCTTGTCGCGGTCCCCGTGTTGGTAAAAACAATCACCGGAGTATTAGTCGGCGACCATGTGTAAGTAGAGGTAACAGTAAATGTGGCGGTCTGTGTGGCTGAGGCAGTCCCTGTGCTGGTGGATGAATAAGTCGAGCTATTAGTCGGCGTTGAGGACAAAGTCGCCGTGGCGCTAGCGGTATAAGTCATCGTCGAAGTAGATGAAGCCGTGTTCGCCGCCGTATTAGTGGAGGTTGAAGATAAAGTGAAGGTTGCGGTGGGCGTCGCCGTGAACGTCATGGTGGATGTCGGCGTACGAGTAAACGTCGAGCTCAAGGTCGCCGTAGCCGTATTCGTCGCCGTGTTCGTCACTGTATTGGTAGCGGTGTTGGTTGCCGTTGAGGTGGGTGTGGCTGTATTTCCACAAGCCGCCGCCCACAGATGCGCGTTGGCCGCGTGCGACCGCATAAATCCGCCATCGTTATCGATGACCGCCGGCACGGTCCAACTGCCCGACCCTCCATTCGCCGTCCCATCCTCGCCCCAAGAGCTATAGAGCATATCTTCCACACTAGTGCTCGACGTGATGCTGCCCGCTCCCCACAGAATTCCAATGATCCCCGAGGCCATGTATTGGCAAATGTTATGAGCGTAGCCTTGATCGTTTAGAGGTGAGTCCGCCAAAAAATATTCGGGGCGCTCATCCTTATAGTGTCCATTCACGTCAGACATTTTGGAATTACCCAAAGGCATTTGCCACAAGATGCCGCGCAAATTCGTCAGCGTTGAAATTTGGTTTAAGAAATAAGCGTACTGATCGGCGATGCCCACCACCCCGCCCACACCCCAGTCATAAACATTCGGCGGGCCACCTACCACCGGGTTGTGCCCGTCATAGCCCGAAGGGTCGTTAAAGAAAAGATCAAACTTGCTGCCTGTCGCCGGCTGGCAGGCGGTCACAAAACTGGAAATAGTTTGGGCGTGGGCTGCCACCGTGGCCAGCGGATAAGGGTAACCCGTATTAGCCGCCGGGTTTCCGTTAGTCGCCCAGCTGGAAATATGAAACGCGATATGCACGCGGCTATTATTCGCCGGCGATACCACCTGATCTTTAATGTGGAGCACTGCCGCGCAATAGCCCTGAAAGTTGTTCGCGTAACCCGCCAGAGAAATCCAGGCCGGACAGCCCGGCGCCGCCAAGGCTGGCGAGGGAACCGTACAGCTGGCCACATTCATGGCAAAAAGTGTGGGCCCGAAGCCGGCGTAAAGATTGCTTTGTTCCACCGAGCCGGAAAAATCCGGTTCCAAATCGACCGTCACCACCGGTGTATAAGTCCCGGTCGTATTGGCGGTAATCCACTGGTCGATCAAATACATCGTGTAGGTCCAGTCCTGATAATAAAGTCCCATCCCTACCGCGTCGTTGGGCGAGGTGCCCCCTTCGTTCAAGACCTCGTTTCCGATCTGGTAATAAATGAAAACTGGATCATAGTTGTACTGCTTGCACAGGTCCGCGTGATGCTTCAACACATAGCCCACACCCAGGGGCGAATTGGACCAGCCGTTACCGCCCGTGGTTCCGCCGGAATAATAGCCGCCGTTCAAATAGCGGTAGGACATATCAAAAGAGGTGCCACCCACCGGCCCTTCCCAGGTATTCAGGGTATAAACCTGGGCGTTCACCCCATAGCCGTATTCGTTGTTCACGTCAGGAAAATAATTGGAGACCATGCCCATCACAAACGTATTGGGATAGCCGGAGGGAACCGAGCCGCCCATAGAAAAAACTTTTTCGCTGTGCGCGAAAAGTAAAAACAATGAGATAAAAAGTTTGAGGTGAAGGTTTTTCACGTCGTTCCCTAAATCGATTTTAGTGACTGCGGCAACAATTCACTGAACGCAAGTGTGGCGATTCAATCCTATCGGTTATTTTTTAAAAGTTGAGTGAATGAATTTTGACAGTGTTCGGCCGAGAAAAATAGAAAAGGAAAAAGCGCTATCACCAAAATCGAAAAACCAAGAAAGCGTTCCCATGAAAAAATCAAAAATTTAAGAGAACGTTATCAATTTTTAAATTTTAACCGCTCCTTTGAAAATTAATTTTTGGTGAATAATTCAGTAAAAATGACGGCCCCATCCCCGCGTCCGTGGGTTCTGGTTGTGTTTTCGAAAAGCCAATCGATAATGAGCGCATGAATCAAAACCACAAGGCTTCCCTGCTGCCCCTGCTCCTGGTTTCCGCGGCTTCGCTGGGGTTCGAGGTCAACCTGACCCGCTATTTCGCCATCGCCAGCTGGTCCGAATATGGCTATTGGATCATCTCCATTGTGATGGTGGGGCTTTCGATCAGCGGATTGGTATTAAGCCTCTTCAAAAACTTTTTCATCAAACACAGCGCTCTTTTGCTTTTCGCCATGCCTTTAGCGCTGATGGCCGCCGGCACCCTGGGCTTTTACGCGGTGACTTTGATTTCATTCAACCCGCTGGAATTTCAAAATCATCAGTTGTGGCAGGAACAACTTTTAAACGTCGGCAAATACTATTTAGTTCTTTTCCCCTTTTTCTTTTTGTCTGGCCTTTATATCGGCCTCAACTTCATTCTCTATCCCGGCTTTATTTCTCAGCTTTACGCCTTCGATCTCATTGGCGGCGCGATAGGCTCGCTGGGATTAGTCGGACTCATGTTTTTCATCCATCCCTTCTATCTATTGACCGCGCTGCTGCCTCTGCTTTTATTAGCGGCCTTCCTCACTCCCTCTGGCGTCGCGGGCTTTAAACGCGTTGTTTTGATTTTGTTTGTTTTTCTCATCAGTGAGGCGGGCGCCGTTTATTTAAACGAAGCGGATTTTTGCCAGTACAAAGCCATCTACCCGCCCCTGCATGTGGAAGGTAATCAGGTCGTCGAGAAGCGTTTGTCTCCCCGGGGCTTCTTTTGGGTTTTGGATAACTTCACTGAAAGATTGGATATCGACCTGTCCAATAATTACAGCCTCTTGGGTGTGGATGGACCGCCTAAAACCTATGGCCTCTATCAAGACGGCAACCGCCTGAGCGCGCTGCCGAAAAAGGGTCCGGTCGACACCTCTTATGTCAAAGCCTCGTTGGACAGTCTTCCCTACCAGCTCCGTCCCGGCGCTCAAACGCTGCTCATCGGAACTCGCGGCGGATTCAAAATGGCTGAGATTTTTTCACTGGGAATTTCTCAAGTCACCGCCCTGGAACCCGATCCCACTCTTTATTCTTTCGTCAGCGACCCGCGAAAATATGGCGGCGCCTGGCTGAGTGATTCGAGGCTGACTCTGCTTCCCGATAAGCCTTTAGCTTTTATCACGGGCACCTCTAAAACTTTCGACATCATCGACCTGTCGTCTGAGTTCTTAAATCAGGGCGAATCCAACCGTCTGGCTTTTACCCAAGAAGCGCTTCAGGAAGACTTTAATCATTTAAAACCCGGCGGCATCTTGTCTATTCCGTCTTCTATTCAGGAATTAACGGTTTATTCTTTAAAATCCCTAGAAAGCGCCCGCCACGCTCTGCAAAGCCTGGGCATTCCCCATCCGGAAGACCATCTCCTCTTATATAGGTCCGCCTGGAACAGCCGGGTGCTCATTTTTAAAGACTCCCTGCAGCCAGTGGACTTTAAAAAGATTCAGGCTTTTTGCTCGGACCGTTCTTTTGACATTTCTTACGGCGCGGGTATTTCCGCCCATTCCAATGAGGTTTGGAATGAGATCCCGCCTCTTTCCTTCAGTGAATCCGCCCGGCCGCTCAAGTCCGCCCAGCCTCAAGACGCCCTGCGGGATGACTGCCTCAACCTGCTTTCAGAAAACACTTCTTTCCGTGATCACTACTTTTTTAACCTCGCCCCTTCCACGCTAGACCGGCCTTTCGTTTACTCGGTCATCCGTTTCTCAAATTTAGGCCCGCTCCTGCGCCAATTGTCCCTCATTCCCCGGCAGGAAATCGGATATCTGGTGAATCTGGCCGTCCTCACTCAATCCATCCTTTTCGCGCTTCTGATTCTTTTTCTTCCCTGGGCTTTTCATGCCCGTCAAAAGCTCAGCGCCTTCCCGACGGGAAAATTTTTAATCTATTTCTCTTCTCTGGGTCTGGGCTTCTTATTTATAGAGATCCATTTAATTGAAAAGGGGTCTTTGCTCCTGGGCGATAACACGCTGGCTTTCTCGCTGGTACTGGCCGGCATGCTTTTGTTCTCCGGCCTGGGTAGTTGGTTTTCCGGGCGCTATATCCAAAGCCCGCAGCGGGGATTGGCCTTCGCCATGGCGCTCATTCTTCCCTGGTTCCTTTTAGCCTTCATTTTTATCGACCCGCTTTTTGTCCAGCTTTTGCCTTTCGGCGCTCTGGTGAAATGCGCTGTGCTGCTGGCATTTTTAGCCCCCGCCGCCTTCGGCCTCGGCATGCCCTTTGCCCTGGGCTTAAGTTCTTTGGAAAAAACCAACGTGGCTTTTATTCCCTGGGCCTGGGCGCTCAACGGCGCCTTCTCGGTGATCGCTACTCCGCTGGCCAATATGGTGGCGGTTTCCTGGGGTTATAGTCGCCTGCTGGGATTGGGTCTGTTACTATACGTCGTCGTTTGGCTGACTTTTCCGCAACACTCTAAAAAAGGCAAGTCATGAGATTTTTAACCTTCTTCGTTTTTATCCTTCTTTTAATCGCGCCCAGTCTGCCCGCTTTTGCAAAACCCGTTACAACGCCGGTCATCACCGCCACACCCACCCCTTCCGTTTGGGATTATCAAACTTATCTCAAAGCCTTTAAGGCCAGCGGACGCAAAAGTCTTTTAACCAATAAAAAATTCGATCGCATTGAGATCAAACGCCAGGCCGCCCTGGACAACGTGAAGAGCTACATGATGGACCGCGCCGGCGAGATGAACGAAGACATCCTCAAAGCTTTCTCCGAAGTGCCGCGGGAATATTTTCACTATGATTACCAAAAAGAAATGGCCTTCTCCGCCAGCTCTTACGATTGGCCCGCCCGCCCCTGGGCGATTGGCTATGGTTCGGCCCTGAGCGACTATCCCGGTCAGGTTTATATGATTCAACTGGCTCAACCCGAACCTACCGATACGGTTTTAGAAATTGGAACCGGCAGCGGCTACAACATCGCCTTGCTTTCGCGCCTGGTGAAAGAAGCCTACTCGATCGAAATCATCAAACCCTTGGGAACCAAAGTCGCGAACATTTTCAAACCCCTGGGCTACAACAACGTTCACACTAAAGTCGGCGACGGTTATTACGGTTGGGATAGCGTGAAGGGTGGGTTCGACATCATCATTGTGACCTGCGCCGCGCAGTTTGTGCCGCCAGCGCTCTTGAAGCAGTTAAAGCCGCATGGCCGCATGGTCATTCCCATCGGACAGCCTTTCCGGGGCCAGCAAGTGCTTTATGTTTATACGAAGGACTCTCAGGGCAAAGTTCACTGCCGTAAAGACGTGGGGGTTTTCTTTATACCGATGACGGGGAAAATGCAGAAGGAATCAAAACCGGGCGACCCACAAGCCGTGCCGACAGTTGAGACCGCCAGCGAATCGGATCAATGATTATTTTTTACGCTTGGTTTTTGGTTTAGCTTTTTTGACCGTTTTAACCGGCTTCTTCGCTTTAGTTTTCTGAACTCTCTCTTTAACCGCGGTGCCCGCGCCCAAAGATGTCAGCCAACCATTCGCCATTTCTTCCAGATCCGCGCCTTTGGCCCAGCGGAAACCTTTATCCACTTCGCTCGGCGTAAAGTCGGTCTGTAATTCTTTAGCTAACGACACCATGCGGTCTTTGGTTTGCTGCCGGCAAGTTGGATGGGACAAGGCCACCATTAAAAGGCTGATCGCCTTCTTATCTTCGCCCTGGCCTTTGAGCAATTGGGCCACGCTGGTCAGCAAATCCACCAACAGCGGGTTGGATTGGCCCGCCAGCATCAACTGAACGCCATTTTTTAAATAGTTTTGGGCGTCTTTATATTTCCCTTGAAGGCAGCCAATTTCTCCCAGGTGGGTCAACACCGCCACCTGACCCAGCACATCATGTAAATGCTCGAAAATTTGAAGAGCTTTATTAAATTCATCCTTGGCTTCGTTTACGTCTTTTCGATAAAGATAAACCACCGCCATGTGGTACCGGTGCCAGGCCATGCCCTGCGGGTCAGTTCCCTCGGCGCCCGCCATAATGTGCGCCTGGTTATAAAGTCTTTCCGCTTCCACATCTTGTTTCATCGCCAGCTTGATGTTGCCCATCAGGTCCAGCGTCCAGGCCTGTCCGCGAAGATCATTATTGGAATGATAAAGTTCCAAGGCGCTTTCATAATTTTTCCACGCGTCGCCGTAGTTGCCCACCGCCCAGCCGACTGAGCCTAACAAGTTTTTGTTCCAGGCCAAAGCCCGGGGATCATTCATTTTTTCAATCAGCTCGATGCTCTTGCCGTACATTTGAGTGGCGGTTTTAAAGTCGCCCATAATTTGGGCGGCGTTGCCGATATTGGTATAGGACCAGGCTTGGCCTTTTTCCTCGCCAATACGGGCATAAGCATCCCAGCCTCTTCGGTAAAAAAGATTGGCGTCTTCCATCAAACCCTGGGCATAGGCGATGTCCCCCAGCAAGTTGTTGATGTAACCCAAAGCGGCGTAATCAGACAGTTCATCCGCCATCTCTAAACTTTCAGTGACATAGCGGCGGGCTTCTTTAAATTCTTTGAGGCGGATAAGGATGTGGCCCAGGCTGGCCAGCGCCCAGGTCGTGGCGTTTTGATCCTTCACCACGCGGGCTTCTTTAAGTTGTTTTTGGTAATAAGTTTTGGCGGCCTCTAAATCCACAGGCGTACCGGTCGCGATTCCTAAACCGCTCCAGGCAAACTCAAGTTGTTTAACGGCCGTGGCTGGATTAAGCAAAAAAGCCTCTTTCAAAATCCTTTAACTTCACTCTCGATTATAACAACCTCACCAGATAGTCTTGAACTCTAATATCCACCAAACTATCTGAAAATCTACCTGCAGGCCTTAAATTCACGGTTAACATTTGAGAGCAATTCAAGGACAATACGGCCATGCCCAACCGTAAAACATTTTTGATTCTTTTGTTGTCGGCCTTTTTGTTCCGTTTAGCCTTTGGGCTTTTGCGGTCTCAGATATGGGAAATCGACCAATTTCAAACGTATTTAATTGGGCTGAAGTGCTTTACCACCCACAGCTGGCCTTTCTTCGGTCCTGATGTGAACGGGCTGGAAAACAAAGCCTTTCAAAGCCAGATCCCCGGCGCCATGGAAGGGCTGCTCATTGGTTTGCCCTTTTTCATCCTGCCCATCCCCGAAGCACCCTTTATCTTGCTCAATATTCTCTCCGTCATCGGGGTCGCCCTGCTGACCTGGTACATCGTCAAACGCATCCCCTCTATTTCATATATATGGCTCTTTGTCTGGATCAGCATCGTGCCCTGGAGCATTCACGAATCCACCACCATCATTAACCCCGCTTTCACCTTTTTGCCCGCCATCCTCTTTTTTATCGGCTTCATGGAAAGCCTGCCGTTATTTTCGCTGAACTTGATCAGACCCTTTTGGGCTAACGCCGCCATGGGATTTTCGCTTTGCTGGATTATGCAGTTTCATTTCTCATACGTTTATTTGATTCCCCTCGCCCTTGTTTCGCTGACGGTTCAACTGATTCAAGCCAAACGGCCGATGGCCTTGGTTTATTTTGTATTGGGATGTCTGCCGACTTTCGCTTTCATCATTCCCACTTACATTCAATACGGCTTGGCCCGCAACAATGTGTCCTCGGGCTTTGTGGTTCCCTTTAACTGGGTTAATGTGCGGGAACTCTGGACTCTGCTGGCCCGCTTTTTATCCCTGGTCTGTTTTGAACTGCCGCGCTTTTTGGGCATCGACACCAAGTCCCGCATCGGATTTTTGACAGAGCATTACTGGCTGTTCATCCCCGGCGCGATTCTTTGGATTGTGGGATTGGTTCAGCCCTTCGTGCTTTTAATCATTTGGTGCCGTCAGTTATTTAAGAACTTGAACTGGCTGGCCCCGATAGTTTTTATCGCGCTCTTTACCATTTTGGGTTTCGACGGCATGGACCAAGTGTTTCATCCCTGGAATGCCGATCCGGGCCGGGTGCTTCACGCTCTGTGGGTTTCGTTATTAGCTGCGGCCTTAGCGCATCTGCTTACCTATGGCCTCACCCGTTTTCCCCAAACCGCCGCCGGACCGCGCTGGAAAGAATTGAACTGGCTCATGGCGGCTATCTTCGTGATGATCTATGTCAGCTTTTGGTTCACCAGCAAACTACCCCTGTCCCACATTTACTTTATTTTCTTCCCGCTTTTAATGACCTATTCCTGCTATGCCTGGCTGCAGTTTCCGAAAAGCTGGAAACTCTGGGCGAAAGTTTTCATCGTTCTGGGAGTGGTCTTTCAATTCGGCTATGCTATAACCGTCGCGCCGAGAGATTCGATTTACACCAAACGGGATGTCATTACCAAAGCCATTCAAGATAAAGACTATCGTGTTTTTGGTGAACGCCGCGAAGGCAGTCTTTACTAACTAAACCAGGTGCACCTTTGTCCGACAGAAACAAATTCATTCTTCTTTTTATCGTCCTGGTCATCTTCCGAACCATCTTTGGTTTCTCCCAGCCCTTTTTTAGCCCGGATGAAACCCAAACCTATCTCATTGGCCTGAAGGCTTATACCGACCACATCTGGCCTTTTTACGGTCCGGATTTAATCGTGACCGAAACCGGTTTTTACACCCAAATCCCCGGCGCACTGGAAGGCCTTTTAGTCGGCGGCCCCTTTTATGTTTTGCCTATCCCTGAAGCGCCTTTCATTCTTTTAAATCTGATGTCCACTTCGGTCATTGCTTTGCTGGCCTTTTATATTTCCAAAAGAGTGAAAGAAATTCCTTTCCTCTTCATCTTTGCCTGGATCGCTATCCTGCCCTGGAACCTGCATGAGTCCGCCAACATCATTAACCCTTCCTGGCTTTTGTTTGGCAGCGTGTTCTTTTTCATCGGCTTCTTAGAAGCCATTCCCGAAACTTCTTTAAAAATGCTGACGCCCTTTTACGCCTTCGCCTGCATGGGCTTTGGGCTCTTTTGGAATATGCAGTTCCATTATTCCTGGGTACTCTTGCCGCCCTTTATCGCCACGGCCTTCGCCTGGCGCTTATGGCGCAAGACCCTTCGCCCTCTTCCGGAAATCGGCGGGTTATTCGTGGGTTCTCTAATTTCAGCCGCCTTCCTGATTCCCACTCTGGTGGTCTTTGGATTCAATCAGGCTTCTTCCGGCATGGGCCTGGCCGTTCACTTCAATTTCGACAACTTCAAAGCCTTCTTCACCGTCTTGGCTCGGTTCTTCTCGCTGGTTTCTTACGAACTGCCCCGCTTTTTAGGTACCGGCACCCACGAGCGCTGGGAGACTGTCATCCATTTCCCACTCATGTTCCCGCCCGCTCTCTTTCTTTTCGTGGTCGGTATCGCTCAGGCTATTCTTCTCTTCGTCATGATTTTTTTCAAAGACCGCAAACATAAAGACTGGTTAGCCATTCATATCATTACAGGCATCAGCCTGTTATTGGTTTGGGCCAGCTTTTGGTTCACGTCGAAACCCCCGCAAGCCCACATGTATTACATTCTTCTGCCGCTCATCTCGGTTTACTCTTTTTATATTTATGGCCGGTTGGCCGTGGATAAACGCTGGAGAATTTTCGGCGTCATTTGTTTGGTCGCCAGCTTTTGGTTTGAGGGCACCTTTATGATTCAGCAGATGCCCGTTTCTTCCCTCTACACCAACGGGGGCTGGGAGCCTTTTCGGTTTCCAATACTTCGCCGTTTTTGTCCGCGGCCACATAACCCGCCATGGGCACGGTGATGAGTGATTCCATTCC
>JABDGD010000003.1:0-835 GCA_013286205.1 Candidatus Firestoneibacteriota bacterium
GGGTTACACTCCGCAAAAGAATGGGTCGGTTCAGGAGTATAAAGTGCAGCACGAACCGTGGCTTTACTGGAAAACAAATAAGGTAAATGTTGATAAAGCGGTTGGTGATTTTTATGGTGATAAGTTCAACAAAATTTTAGCTGGCCACCCTGATTCCGCTTTTGTGGCGGAAGGTTCGGCGGTGAGTGTTTATTCAGGGCATTCAATGGAAATGAAACGATGAGTAATCCAAATGAAGTCAAGGGATGGGTGCTTTATGACGGCAGCTGCGGCTTTTGCAGCTGGTGGATACCCTTCTGGGGCGACTTGCTGGCTAAAAAGGGATTCAAGATTGAACCCTTGCAGGCGGAGTGGGTCAAAAGGAGAACGAATCTTAGCGATGAAGAGTTGATCAAAGATATTCGGATTCTTTTTGAAGATAATCACATTGTCTCAGGGGCCGACGCTTATTTGTATATATTCAGGCACATTTGGTGGACTTGTCCCATTGGTTTGTTTTTTAGTTTGCCTGGTTTTAAGAATTTGTTTTGGATGGCCTACCGCATTTTTAATCGGAATCGATTTTTGGTGTCGCGAGTTTGCAAAATGAAGCCGATTATTCCTCCTAAATCGTGAATATTAAGCCCTAGTTTTTTAGCCTGAAAAAGACTAATTTATCTCTCCATTATTTCCCGCGGAGGCAGTTATGAGCTGGATAGACACTTTAAAATTTCAAGAAGACGGACTCATTCCGCTCATCGCTCAAGATGAGAAAACCGGCGAAGTGCTCATGTTCGCTTTCGCCAATAAAGAATCCCTGCAATACACCATCGAGACCGGCAACGTCACCTACTGG
>JABDGD010000003.1:845-98003 GCA_013286205.1 Candidatus Firestoneibacteriota bacterium
AGCCGCAGCCGCAAAAAGCTTTGGAAAAAGGGCGAAGAATCGGGCAATGTGCAAAAAGTGAAGGCCATTTATACCGATTGCGATAAGGACGTCGTTCTGGTAAAAATAGACCAAGTCGGCGGGGCGGCCTGTCACACGGGCAAAAGGTCCTGCTTCTTTAATGAACTGGCGGGTGATAACTGGAAGGAAGTCGGCGTCCAGGTGTTTGATCCCGAAAAGGTTTACGGACACAAATGAAAACTGCTTTAAGCGTGAATTTGAATCGTTGGCGTTGCTCCTCTTGGCTTTAAGCCCGGGGTGCGGTCGCTATCGTTCAAATTTAACTTAAGGAGATTTTCATGAAAAACTCAGTTTCTTCCCACGTTGTTCCCTCAATCGAAACATTTACTAAATTAAGCCGTCAATACAACCGCGTGCCGGTGTCTTTGGCTTTTCAGTCAGATCTGGAAACGCCGCTGTCGGTTTATCTCAAGCTCGCCAAGGGCGCGAACGGATTCTTGCTCGAGAGCGTCGAAAAGCATGAGCTGGTCGCCCGCTATTCCATCGTGGGTTTTGAACCCTCCAGCATTTACGAAGCCAAGAACGGTGTTTTGACTGAACGCTCAGGCAAGCGCAAGAACACCGTCAAATCCGCTAATCCGCTTCAAGCCATTCAAGACAAGGTCTCGGCGGTGGAGCAGGCTCCGTTAGAAGGCGCTACTGGCTTTCTGGGCGGTTTGGTGGGTTTTGTGGGTTATGACGCAGTGCGTTATTTTGAAAAACTTCCAACCCAAAAGCCTGATGTATTGGCATTGCCGGACATTTATTTAATGACCACGGATAATGTGGCCCTCTTCGATCACATGAAGCGCACCCTGCGCCTCATCATTAATGTGCCGATGGATTCCAAAACAAACCCCAAAAAGGCCTATGCCCAGGCGGTTAAAAAGCTGACGGCCTTGGCCAAACAGCTCGAAAAGCCGGTCAAGGGTGTGGCTGAAATTCCAGTGACTGCCATCGCTAAGCCGGGTCCCAACGATCTCTTTGGGTTTAAAGCCAACATGAAGCAGGCTGATTACGAAAAGATGGTCCTGAAGTCCAAAGAATACATCCGCTCGGGCGACATTATTCAGGTGGTGGGGTCTCTTCGTTTCCAAAAAGATGTGAAGCTGGACGCGGTAACTCTTTACCGGGTTTTGCGCCGGTTGAATCCTTCTCCCTATATGTTTCTGCTCAAGACTGAGGGCGTGGACATTGTGGGCTCCTCGCCAGAGATGATGATTAAAGTCCAGGGCGGCATTGTGGAAACTAGGCCTATCGCGGGCAGCCGTCCGCGCGGCAAGAACCCTGAAGAAGATGTCCGCCTCGAAGAAGACCTTCTCAAAGACGAAAAAGAATTGGCTGAGCACGTTATGTTGGTGGACTTGGCCCGCAACGACTTGGGCCGGGTTTGCGATTACGGCACTGTGAAGGTCAACCAATTCAAACGCGTCGAGCGCTATTCCCACATCATGCATATCGTGTCGGATGTGACGGGGAAGCTCAAGATGGGTAAGACCGCTTATGACGCTTTCCAATCCTGCTTCCCAGCGGGCACCCTTTCGGGCGCGCCTAAAATCCGGGCCATGGAAATTATTGAGGAACTGGAACCTTCCCGCCGTGGTGCTTACGGCGGCGCGGTGGTAGCTTTCGGTTATGACGGCAATATGGATTCGGCCATTACCATTCGCACGGCGGTTTTGAAAAAGAAGGGCAAAAAGACCACGGCCTATGTTCAGGCTGGCGCGGGGCTGGTGGCGGACTCGGTTCCTGCCAGCGAATATCTGGAATGCTGCAACAAGGCCCGGGCAGTGCTCATGGCCATTTACCAGGCCGAGGCCGTCTGCAAAGGAGGTAAGTTATGATTCTCGTGATCGATAACTATGATTCTTTTACTTACAACATCGTTCAGTACTTGGGCGAGTTGGGCGCGGATATCGAAGTCGTTCGCAATAATGAAATTACCGTGGCGGATATTCTTAAAAAGAAGCCGGATCATGTTTTGATATCGCCGGGTCCCTGTTCTCCTAAAGAGGCGGGCATCTCGGTAGATGTGATCAAGCAATTGGCGGGCAAGGTTCCCATTCTGGGGGTTTGCCTGGGACACCAGAGCATTGGCTATGCCTTTGGCGGGGACATTGTGCGGGCGAAAAATCTGATGCACGGCAAAACCAGCACCATCACCCACGACGGTAAGGGCGTGTTCCAGGGGTTGCCTAATCCCTTCAAAGCCACCCGCTACCACTCGTTGGTCATCAAAAAAGAGACGCTCCCGAAAGACCTCATTGTCACCGCCACCAGCGAAGACGGGGAGATCATGGGTGTGCGCCATAAGACTTTGCCGATTGAAGGGGTGCAGTTTCACCCCGAGTCGATTTTGACTGAATCGGGCAAGGCGCTACTGGGAAATTTCCTTAAATCTTAAGGCTGTTTAACCACCAAGGTACCAAGTTCACCAAGAACAGCGAAAACAAAGACATTTTGTTGATGTAATAATGTCTTCCTTGGTGCCCTTGGTGTCTTGGTGGTTAATTCTTTTGTGTTAAACTGTGCCCCACTTTTTCTCTCCCTGCGCTAAGGCTTCGGGAGACACGCCCAAGGAGCTCTTCATGAGCAAGTTATCGGTTCTTTTAATCCTGACTTTAGCCCTCGCGCCCGGTCTAGCCGGAGCGGTTTCCGACGAACAACGGGGCTACGCCGAGGAAATTGGCCAACAATGGGTTATCCGCCATAACGATAAACTCAAAGACATCGTTAAAAAAGCCGCCGGCCTTTTCACGGGAAAGAAAAAAGGTTTGGTCAACGCTTCCTTACACGTTCCTGAATTAAAAAAGAAGGCCCTCAAGCCGGAAGATGCCGGCGATTTTGGCATTCCGTCCCAGGTCGTGAATAACCAGGGTGTCACCGTGGGGTTGATGGGGTTGTACCGCACCATGATCAAATTCGAGCCGGGCGCGGAACATAGCTTTATCACCGCCGAATATTACGATGATCTGGACCCGATTCATTCCAGCTCAGACATTTACATGAAGATTGGCCGTAAGTATTTCCAATTCTTTCACGGCGAAGGCTATCCCCATTGCGCGAAAATCCTTTGGCTCGACAATACCCAAAAAGACTCACCGGTATTTTTTGAGATCAGCCAGTTTGGCGGGGGCAGCCGGGTTCAAAAGACGATTTACACTTTAGACAAAGCCGCCGTAGCCGGTATTCCACAAACCCTTTTTGATGTGCCGGAAGGTATCCGTAAAGAAGATTACATTCACGAAAAGTTAACCTGGTCTTCCTGGCTCGATGGCGAAACCTCTTATGTTGATGTGATGAAAGACGGAAACGTCGAAATTCTCAGCCTGAGCGAATCCGGCTACCCGGCCGAACTCAACATGAAGCTCCAGGAAAAGTATGGTTTTGTGAATACGGACTATACCGAGCCCTTCCGCAAGGTTCTTTCGGTTTACCAGTGGAGCGACACCAAACAAACATTGGATGATCTGGGCGATTATTACTACTGAGAGGCCGGTTCATTAGCTCCGGCCGTCCTTCATTCTTTCTTTGATCGGTTATGATGTTTTGAGCGAGATTTCCAAGAAAACAAACCAAAAGGCCCTCTGGGGCATCTTAATAGGGTCAGTCCTGATCGCTCTGGGCTGGTTCTTGTTTCCTTTTCATTCGGCGTCTTATCACCTCACCATTTACGGCAAGGGAAAACCGATGGAAGTGGTCTCGGGCGCGAAAACCGTGGGAGAGGCGCTTCGGGCACAGGGAATTGAACTCAAACCACAGGATGTGGTCGCGCCGCCGCCGAGTACGCCGTTGTCCGATGGGATGGAAGTGGACCTGGGGTTAGTTGAACGAAAAGTGAAGGAAGAGAAAAAGAAAGTTCCTTACGACACCCATGTGGATTATGTCGACACGATGAATGTGGGAGAGATTATCGATGTTCAGCTGGGCAAAGATGGTTTAGTGGATCAGCAGATTGAGTCTTTCTCGCTCAACGGGCAGGAAGCCTTTGAAAAAGTGCTCAAATCGACAGTTTTGGTGCCGACAAAGAATGCTAAAGTACTGGAAGGAACAGCCCTTCGTCAGAAGCTTTACCCTTTAAAAAAGAGGGCGATGGTTAAGAAAATCATCACGCTGGAAGCCACGGCCTATTATCCCGGGCCGGAAGATACATGGCCTTACGCTTCGGGCACGACGGCTTCGGGTCTCAAGGCGGGTTATGGGGTGGTAGCGGTCGATCCCCGGGTGATTAAGCTGAAGACCTTTCTATATGTAGAGGGCTATGGTTTCGCTATCGCGGCGGATAAAGGCGGAGCGATTAAGGGCAGTAAGATTGATTTATGTTTCGATACTTATGAACAGGCGGTTCAGTTTGGGCGCAAGAAAGTTAAAGTTTATATCCTCCGTTAAGTGGGCTTTTCTGTGCCTGCTTTTGGCGTCCTCGGCCCAGGCGCAATTCATCGCCCCTGATATGGGCAACAAATACGGATTCACCTCCAACGCCCCGACTAATACAGCTACACCTGACGCCTTCAATCCCACCAATACTCCGACGATGACGCCGACTTACAACCCTTTCGCGACCGATACTTGGACATCGACCCCTGGATCGGTTACCGACACGCCCTCCTCCACTTTTACAGCCACCCAGACAGGGACGATTTTTACTTCGACGCCCACCTTAACTTCGACGCCGAACATTTCACGCGCTTCTTTGGTGCTTCTGCCCACCGCCTATTCCAATGGAAGGGACCACTGGGATGGGTTTAACTGGGATATCGACTTTACCTATTTCATCGGTAGTTTGCTTTCGGAAGATTACACCAAACAGCAGAGCAACCAGTTCGATTCGCTGGAACAAATTAACATCATCATGCTCACCAACGATTTGAAATACGCCTGGCTTAATGATGACGGCGATACGCCCGGCATCGCTTCGGGTTTGCTGACGTCGCTTTTGGCTCAGGTGGGTTCGGGTAATTCTAATTCCACGGCCAGCACCACCCAAACCTTCCAGGTGGCGGGCAACGCGCTGGGGGGCATTTACACTGTCATGAGCAAAATGGTCGGCAAGGACACCGCGGTTCACTTTGGCTATATTTATGGTTTGCAAAGTCTGTCTGGCGGAACTTTTACGCTTAACTATTCCTCGCTCTTACCCTATTTGGGCCCAGGTCTATCCGATCCGCTGACGGGTTCACTGGGCGAAGGGCCGGCCAGTCTTTTTTATATGGGTTTCAATTCTTACTTCCTGGGCCGCAACTGGAAGTTTGAAATCTGGAAACCAGTTCCTATGGATCATAGTCCTATCCTGTTTAATACCCAGATCGATGGATTGCCGATGGCGTTCAATTTGGGTTATGAACGATGGGATACGGGTTTCGCTTTGTTGGGTTATGTCAATTTCCGTATTCCGCTGCTGCCCGCGGAATCGCCCTATTAACTGGAATTCTCATGTCCTCCTCTAAACGCTATTCCATTCTCATGGTCGCCGGCGAAGTTTCGGGCGATATGCACGCCGCGGGCGTCATCCGCGCTTTGAAATCCAAAAGCTCTAAAATAAAAATCTATGGCATGGGCGGCCCTCAAATGGCCGAGGCCGGGATGGACGTTCGTGAAGACCTGACCGAACAGGCGCTCATCGGCTTTTGGGAAGTGGTGAAACACTATCCCTGGATTAAGAAACGTTTCGACCAATGTGTGGACTGGCTGAAGCAGGAAAAGCCGGACCTTCTATTTCTGGTTGATTACCCGGGGTTCAATTTGAGATTGGCGGAAAAAGCCTTTGAATTGGGCATCCCCGTCTGTTATTACGTGGCCCCGCAAGTCTGGGCCTGGCACAAGAGCCGTATAACCCAAATTCGCCGGGTGGTTCAAAAGCTATTAGTGATTCTGCCGTTTGAACAAGAATTCTTTAAAAAAGAAAAGGTTCCCGCGGTTTATGTGGGCCACCCTTTATTAGAAGAAATGGTGTTCAAAAAACTGCCCCGGGCGAAGGCCATGAAAGCCTATGGTGTGGAGGGGGAACGCTTCCCGCTGGTTTCGGTCATGCCCGGCAGCCGTAAGGGCGAAATTGAAAAACTCTGGCCCCTTTGCGTTGAAGCGGCCCGGCTTTTGCGTCAACAATATCCGGACGCGGGTTTTATTGTTCCTCAACCGGCGGGTCTCACCTGGGCCGACTATCCCGGTCTCAATCCCGATGATTCTTTCTTTTTGGTAAAGGCCCCCGCTTATGACCTTCGCGCGGTTTGCGACCTGGCCTGGGTGAAATCCGGCACGGGCACTTTAGAAACCGCTTTGCTGAAGACGCCGATGACGGTGATTTACAAAGTCTCAGCGCTGTCTGGCTTTCTGGCGAAGAAATTCTTAACCATACCTTATGTATCGCTGGTGAACATTTTGGCCAAAAAGGGTTTAGTGACTGAACTGCTTCAGGAAAAAGCCACGCCCGAAGCTTTGGCTCGGGAAACGGTTTTAATTTTAGAAAGCGCCAAAGCCCGTCAAACCCAGTTGAAGGGTTTTGAGGCCATCCGCAAAAGTCTGGCCCATTCGTCCATGGCTTCGGCCAACGCTGCCCATGAAATTCTGAAAATGCTGGGAGCCAAATCATGAGTGCTGAAACCCACAAGCCCACCTTTTCGGATTGGCTGGTTATCCTCATCGCCACTCCTATCATTCATCTTTTGGGTTTAACTTTGCGGATTCAAGAAACGGGGCAAAGCCAATGGGGCCCCAATGCCCGCCAAAGTGAGGCGCCGGTCTGGGCGCTTTGGCATGAGACGATTTTGATGAGCGTCTGGCATCACCGCGACCAGGATGTGCATGTAATGATTTCTGCCAGCCGGGATGGGGAACTGATTTCCCGCATCGCGAAATTCTTCGGCTACACCCCGGTGCGCGGCTCCAGCTCGCGCGGGGGCAGGGAAGCTTTGACCGAACTGGTGAATTATTTAAAAGACGGCAAACGATGCGCTATCACCCCCGACGGACCTCGCGGCCCGAGACGCGAAATGAAGATTGGCGTGTTAAGCCTGTCCCGTTTGACCGGCTGCCCAATTGTGCCTTTCGCTTTTGAGGCGGAGCATTGCTGGCGTCTTCGCAGCTGGGATAAATTTATTATTCCCAAACCTTTCAGCCGGGCGGTCTTTGTTTACGGCAATCCCATCAAAGTGCCCCGCCACGGCGGGGAAGAATATCTCAAACAGATTCAGGCTGAGTTGGACCGCGTTACTTTAGAAGCCGAGAACTACTTTAAGCAAAAGGCTGTTTAACCACCAAGGGCACCAAGACACCAAGAAAGTCCGAAGAAAATTTGGGTTTAACCTTATTTTCTCTTTTGATTTTCTTGGTGCCCTTGGTGTCTTGGTGGTTAATAGGTTTAAGATAGGATTACATGAAACTCTTACTGTTATTTCTTTTCGCCTTTTTAACCGCCGGAAGCCTTAGGGCTACCGAAAAGCTTTGGATTCCGCTGGGTACGCCGGTGGGCCAAACGGTTGAAGCGGTTCAAGCCACACCGAACGCTCAGGGCACGGCGGTTCTCATGGCTAATCCCACTGTTCAACCCACCGAAACCGTGGTGCCGGGTGTGCGGGTTAAAGACGGCCATTGGGCTTATAAATACCCTGATAACCATACGGAAAGCGAAGGCGATTACGATATGGGCAAGAAGAACGGCGTCTGGAAATATTACAGCGCTGACGGCAGTGAAGTGCGCGAGATGGAGTTTAGTCAGGACCGTTTGACCGGCGGCGCCGTATTGTTCGGCGTGAATGGCGGTCAGAAATATACGGATCACATTACCGATATGGTTCAAAAGGTAGTGCCGGTCGACTTTAAAGTGAAAAACGTTCTACCCTACTGGCTCGATCTTTTAGGCGACGGGGATCATCAGATTCTGGTTATCGCCCGCGGCGAGACTTCCTCAATGGTTTTAGTCATGGACCCCAACGGAAACCTTTTAGACAGCAAGGTTTTTAACGGCCTGGTGGATGATTTTATTTTCGGGGAAATTAAAAAAGGGGGACCCATTTGCTTCGGTTATGATATGGCCTGCGACGCCGGTCTGGGCGTTTGTCAGTGGGAATTTGATGTCTGGGACGGATCGAAGCTCAAAACCGTTCTCCAGTATCAGGGCTGGTATGGGAAGAACGCTCCTTTTACCCTGCCGGTCTTTCAGTATGTGCTGGATCAACCCGCGATCTTGACTGATAACGGTCATTTTCAATGGGATGAGAATCAGCAAATGTTTGTAAAAGCGTCGAACTAACCTCGTTCGTTCCGCGCTGTAATCTGCCAAAAAGAAAGTAATGTCATGAAACCAACTCTCGCGAACCTCTTGGTTCTGGGGCTTTACCGGGCTTTGATGTTTTTGCTCTATGTGGTGGCCCGCATCATTGGTTTATTTTATCCCTCTCAGGGCTTTCAAGAGCGCCTGGGTTTTTATCCGAAAAGCGAACTGGCTAAATTGACCGACGGCCCGCGGGTTTGGCTGCATGCCGCCTCGGCGGGGGAAGTGAACGCCATTAATCCCCTGTGCGTCGCCCTGCGAAAAGAAAAACCCGGCCTCCAAATCATCATCACCACCACTTCCAATACGGGAAAAAAACTCGTGCAAGAAAACGGCTCCGCGGACGCGGTGTTTCTGGCGCCGCTCGATATGGGTCCCTGTGTACGCCGTGTTTTTAAACAATTAAAACCGGCGGTCTATCTGGTCGCCGAAACGGAGTTTTGGCCCAACGCCCTGCACCTATCGGCTAAGTTGAAAATTCCTACTCTTCTGCTCAATGGCCGCATCTCGGACCGCAGTTTTCCATCTTATGTCCGGCTCAAAAGCCTTTTCACGCCGGCGCTTAATTGTTTTAACCAATGCTACGTTCAATCGCCGGGCGACCGGCAGAAACTGATCGACCTGGGTATTTCGCCCGAAAAAATATTAGTGGCGGGCCAGCTGAAATATGATTTGAAGCCGCCGGATGGAATGGCAGTTCAACGGTTTAAGGAAACCCTCAGCCTTCTTCGCAAAGATATTCTCTTCACCTTCGGCAGTCTGCGCACGGGTGAGGACGACCTTCTTCTGCCCTTGATGCCTGATTTATTGAAATTGTCCTCACAAGTCAAAGTGCTTTTGGCGCCCCGGCATTTGAAAAACGTTCAGGTCGTTCAGGACAAACTGGCCAAGCTGGGCGTTTCCAGCACTTTGCGCAGTCGTATGGGTTCCGAAACCATCCCTGAGCGCGTCATTATTCTCGATACCATGGGCGAATTGGCCCAATCTTACGCCTTTTCCCGGGCGGCCTTTGTCGGTGGTACTCTGGTACCTATCGGCGGGCATAACCTGATGGAGCCGGCTTTGGCCACCGTGCCGGTTTGTTTTGGACCCCATACCCGAAACGTGGTGGAAGCGGCTGAAGTTTTGGTCCGTTCGGGCGGCGGGTTTCAGGTGAAAACTGCCTATGAGTTACTGAAGCATTTTGAGAAGTTTTTAGACGAGGACTTTGCCAAACAGGCAGGCCGCAAAGCGCATGAGTCGGTTTTTTCCATGCGGGGCGCTACGGAAAAAACGGTCCAGGGTATCTTGAATCAGTGGCCTTCCCGTACATAAAGGTAGGTTATGAGCCGCTTAGAGAACGCGTACTTAAAATTTATCACGGATAAACCTAAGGGCCTTCGCAAGAACGTGGCCTTCGCGGTTCTTCGATTTTTTTCCAGCCTTTTTTTGGCCGGCTGGTGGATCCGCAAAACCTTTTACCGTTCGGGTCTGACCCGCCGTAAAAGACTGCCTTGTCCTGTCATTAGCGTGGGTAATGTGACTACGGGAGGTACGGGTAAAACCCCGCTGGTCATCTATCTGGCCAAACACTTTAGCGCCCAGGGTAAAAGAGTCGCGGTGCTCAGCCGGGGCTATGGCCGCAAGACCGATTCTTCCCAGCTGGTCTGGGTTTCGGACGGCAAAAAGATTTTAGCCACTCCTGAAGAGGGCGGCGACGAGCCGGTTCTTATCGCCAAGTCTGTTCCCAAAGCGGCGGTCATTGTGTGTAAAGACCGCTACAAAGCCGGGTTGGACGCCATGAAAGTTTTTAGGCCTGATCTGTTTATTTTGGATGATGGCTATCAACGCCGCTTTGAACTTCACCGTGATCTGGACATTTTGGCCATCGACGGGGCCAACCCTTTCAGCACGGGCTGGGTTTTGCCCGCGGGGCTTTTGCGGGAACCTTTGGAAGCGATGGCGGAAGCGGATGTGCTGGTGCTGAACAAAGTGAATCTTTGCCGCAGCCCCGAAGATGTAAAAACGGTTTTAATGCGGCACAATCCCAAGGCTTATGTGGTGGAAGCCCACTTCAAACCGATTAGTTTGAGAGATTTTCAAACTGGGAAAGAAATGAAAGCCGCTTCTTTAGACCGGCTTTCGGTCGGCGCCTTTTCGGGTGTGGCCAGCGCGATTTCGTTTGTAAGAACCCTGGCGGATTTTAAAGTACTCATTCATCACTCCTACAATTTGCGCGACCATTACGCTTATACCCGTGAGAATCTCAAAACCATTTTGGAAGACGCCCACATGCGCGGCCTGCAGTATTTGATCACCACGGAAAAAGACGAAGTTAAAATCCCCAAAGATATGGAACTGCCCGTGCCGATTCTGGTGCTGGATATTCATTGGGAAGCGCTGGGCGGCAAGCATCACTGGGATTCGATGTTAAAAAGTATTTCGCTGAGCTGCGGTGTTAATTCATAACAGGAAGTCATGTTGAGTCCTAAAATCAAAAACCCAGCCCGCATTTTAGTCCTGCGCTATTCCTCGCTGGGCGATGTCATTTTGACCAATCCGGTTTTAGACCGGCTGAAGGCTGCTTATCCGAAGGCTGAAATTATCTACGCGACCAAAAAATACCTGGCGCCCATGGTGCAGTATCATCCGGCGGTTTCGGGCCTGGTGACCTTGAACGGCGGGGGATTACTGAACTTTTTTAAGCATGTGTCGTCCATTTGGGCCTTAAAACCGGATGTGGTGGTGGATTTACATGACTCTCTGCGCACCCGGATCATTCGCTTGGGTTTGGGACAAGCTCGGGTCACGGTTTATGACAAAGAGGGCAGATACCGCCGCCTGATTGTCAAAAAACTTCAAACCAAACCCAGTCTTCACACGGTTCGTAAATACTTAAAGGCTTTAGAGGTTTTGGGCATTCCTTTCGCGCCATCCGTGAAATGCCAGGTGCATGTGTCGAAAGAAGGCCAAAAATTCGCGGATGAATACGCGATCCGTCAAAAGATCGGCAAAAAGATGGTCATTGGCTTGGGTCCTGGCGCGACCTGGCAAACCAAGCAGTGGCTTCCTGAATACTATGCCCAACTGGCCTCTCGTTGGGTGAAACAGTACAAGGCGGAAATCTTATGGTTCGGCAATGACAAAGAAGTCGAGCTGATTACCACTATCCAGTCTCGAATGACGGTTCCGGTTTCCCAAAGGGGCGTTTGTGTGGCAGGTCAGTTGACCTTAGAACAATCGACCGCGCTTCTGGGCAAGTGCGACTACTTTTTAGGAAGTGATTCAGGTTTGATTCATCTGGCCTCGGCCCGGGGCGTACCGGTTACGGTTATTTATGGGTCAACTACCACTTCACTTGGCTTTGAACCATGGGGCAAACACCAGGTGGCCGAAGTCAAAGGCCTCGATTGCCGTCCCTGCGATGTGCACGGCAAAAAAGAATGCCCGCTGGGCCATTTCAAATGCATGAAAGACTTGACGCCGGATAAAGTTGAAGACCAAATGAAGCATTTAATGGGCAAAAAGCCTTAAAACCCTCGCCTTTCGTTCTCTGAACTAATGAGATATTATTACCTCTCTCAGTTAAACGTTTTTAATAACCCGTTTATTTTATCGGTCTTAAAGGTATATATGACGCTCATTCGTATTCTGACATTCGTCCTTTGTTCGGCGACGCTTTTCACTGCTCCTTTGGATGATAATTCGTCCATAAGCGGCTCTATTGAGTTACCGATTCCTCAAAGTGTTCACCCGAAGAATGAAATCAAACTAAAAAAGAATTATGGATTGTTGCCGCTTTCTTTTGAGCGCAATGAAGGTCAAACGGATTCGCATGTTAAATTTATTGCTAGGGGTATTGGTTATACTCTTTTTATCACTTCTTCAGAAGCGGTGTTGGTTTTATCTGGTTCGGGGAATTCCAGTGTCCTGTCCCATGGATTGACTTCTGAAAAAAATAAAAGTTCTGTCGTAAGGCTGAAATTCAACAACGCCAATTTAAAACCCCAGATCGCGGGATTGAAAAAACTGCCCTGGAAAAATAATTATTTTATTGGCAACGATCGGTCTCGTTGGCGAACTGGGGTTACTCAATACTCGCAAGTCTGTGTGAAAAACGTCTATCCTGGAATTGATATTATTTATCATGGTAATCAGAAAAAATTGGAATATGACGTTGTGGTGGCGCCTGGCGCCAACCCCAAGATGGTCGAAATCTCCTATTTTGGAGCGCGCGAAGCCGAACTGATTAAAGGCGATCTTCTTTTGCGAACAGGAAAAGACAAGGTTGTTTTTAAGGCGCCTGTGGTTTATCAAACAATTAATAACGAAAAACATATCGTGAAAAGCGGTTATGTTTTGGCCGCAAACCATCAGTTGGGTTTTGAGGTGAAAGATTATGATCGTTCTAAGCCGCTTGTCATTGATCCTATTTTAGATTATTCGACTTATTTGGGCGCGGCCAATGGCGGAAATGGTTTAGCGATCGCGGCGGATACTAGCGGAAACGCTTATATTACGGGAAATGGATCTTCAACTTTTCCTACTACCGCAGGCGCTTACATGACATTGCCGCCCTCAACTACTGTGACTTATGTCGCGAAGTTGAACCCTTCTCTAAGTGGGAACGCTTCTCTGGCCTATTCAACTTACTTTGGAGGAAGCGGAGGTGAAAATGGATTGGGAATAGCGGTAGATGCTAGTGGCAATGTTTATATAACCGGTAATACGGGATCGGTTAACTTTCCAACTACTGCGGGAGCCTACACGACTAGTCTTCCAGGTTATGGATCAGCCTTTATATCTGAATTTAATCCCTCGTTGAGTGGAACCGCTTCATTAGTTTATTCAACCTATCTTGGTGGAGGATCGGATTCGGGCCAAGCTATTGCGCTAGATTCCTCAGGCAATGTGTATGTATCGGGATATACGTATTCCGCGGTTTTTCCGACCACCAGCGGTGCTTATCAAACTACCCTAAAAGGTGCTACTAACGCTTTTTTCTCTAAACTCAATCCCGGTGGACATGGGGCGGCCGATCTAATTTATTCCACTTATTTGGGAGGAAATAGTAATAGTGGATGTGTGGGTATTGCTGTTGACGGTAGTGGAAATGCTTATGTTATTGGTAATACGACTTCGACTAACTTTCCCACAACTGCTGGCGCTTATCGGTCAACGCTTCCCAACTCAAACCAATCGATCTTTGTCTCTAAAATCAACCCAGCCGGCGGCGGGACGTCGGATTTGGTGTATTCCACTTATTTAGGGGGCACTAATACTGATCAAGGACATTTTATCGCGGTTGATGGTGGAGGTAATGCTTATGTGACTGGGTTTGCCAAGTCGAGTGATTTTCCAACCACTAGCGGTGCTTTTCAAACGGTAATGCCAAATTCAAACTATTGTGGCTTTGTTTGCAAATTTAATCCGTCGTTGAGTGGTACAGCTTCTCTTGTTTACTCAACCTTTTTAGGGGGGAGTGGATATGACAACGCGCAGGGGATTGCGCTAGATTCCACCGCAAAAGTCTATATCACCGGCTACACCGGTTCTAATGACTTCCCAACAGTGAGTTGGGCTTATCAACCAGTAACTCCTAAAGCCAACGCGATCCATTCGTTTGTTACCAAATTGGATCTTACTTTGGGTGGGTCCGCCGCGTTACTTTATTCGACTTATCTGGGTGGGAACTTGGAGGAGTATGGCAATGCTATCGCGACTGATAGCGCGGCAAACGTTTATGTTACAGGATTTAGTGTCTCAAGCAATTATCCGACTACGGCCGGCGCTTATCAGCCGATTTTTGGTGGAACTTCTCAAGATATTGTTGTAACCAAATTTGATGTGTCGGCTTTTTATACACCGACCCCCTGTGGTTATCCCGGAAACACTTGCACTTTTACCGCAACGGTCACAAACACATCGACAAGGACTGCCACAAATACTAGGACCGCGACTCCCACGAAAACATCGACCAATACTTCGACGGATACTCCAACAAATACTCCGACCAATACTTCTACCAATACTTCTACCGATACAGCGACTTCAAGTGCGACCAATACTGTTACAGCTACCTCGACTTATACTTCTACAAACAGTGTTACTAGCACATCTACGGTTACCGCGACTAATACGTCTACCAGCACACCTACGATTACGGTTACTAACACGGTTACCAACAGTGTTACCAGCACTGATACGAGTACGGTCACGTCGACTGTTACTAATACCGCGACTATTACGGATACTAATACGACGACTAACACGGCCACTGTGACATCGACAAATACTTTTACTAATACTTTTACAAATACGGCCACCGTTACGTCCACATTTACACCCAGCAATACATTTACAATGACAGATACATCGACGATTACGAATACACCTACAGTGACACCGACTTATACCTTCACTAGCACACCGTCTTTAACCGTGACCAATAGCCCTACTTATACTCAGACTCAAACACCTAGTATCACCAATACACCTACGGTGACAATTACAGCTACGCCGACGGCAGTTAGGATGATTATTTTTAATCCGCCTTATCCCAATCCTGTTTCGGGTTCGTCTCTGAATATGGATGTGGTTTGCCCGCCGAATACGACAATTAACTGGGATATCTTTACCCTGGCCTTCAGAAAAATAGATGGGGGATCGCAAATCGCCTCGGGTGATACGACAATAACCTGGAACTTGCTCGATAAGAACGGGGTTCAGGTTTCTAACGGACTTTATTACCTGAGATTCAATGCCAGAAGTTTGGGCGTTCCTGTTACCAAAATTTATAAAGTGCTCATCGCGCGTTAAAACGGAAAACTAAATGAAAAAAATATTAGGTTTATTGAGTGTGTTAGTTGTTCTTGTGGGCTGTGCTAGCACACGTTTTCACGATATTTCTACCCGCGTTGACCCCGATACGCATTACCACAAAATCATTGTCCATTCGGATTTAGCGGATCCGGTGGGCCGGAAAACGGCGGAAGACGCGGTGGTGAAAGAAATACAACTGATCGGCGTCAACGCGACCGCTAGCTATACGGTTTTCCCGCCGGAGGTTAATTACACCTGGGATCAGAAAAAACAAATGATCCAGGCCGATGGATTTGACGCGGGTGTTTTGGTTCAAATCGTTCAATCTTTCTCCACCACCACGACCCAGATGTTCATCAATCACAATGTGGTTGATATCTCGACGGCTCATTTTAAGATTCAAACCAAAATTGTGGAGACCAGCGACTTTGAGGTGGTCTGGCAGGCACAGTCCGGCAGTCGGGTGGCTATCGATGATTACGGCCAGTTTAACTTCGCGAATGTGATGTCGTCCTACGCCTCCGGTTTGGTTAATGAATTACAGTTGGAGAATATTTTAATCGGCACCGCCAAGCCTTGATTTAATTCGCTTAACTTTTTATAACGTATCCCGTTGTTTCAATCATCCCTGGAGGATTTATGTTTAAAACGATTTTGAAAGTGGTGGGTGTGTTGGCCGCTTTGTTTGTGCTGACCATCGGTTTATTGATTGGTTATATTTTCGGCCTTAATCAAAAACCCCGCTCCGGCCCGGCTTTGGGCCACGGTATTGAGCAAATCGCGGACAGTATCGCTACGACTTATTATTTTGAGGTCGGCGGCGGCAAAGTGGTTTTGATTGACGCGGGTAACGACCCCACGGGCGCGCCAATCCTGGCGGCTTTGAAAAGCCACGGCAAAACCGCGGATGACGTGGAAGCCATCTTTATTACTCATGCCCATCCGGATCATGACGCGGCAGTAAATGTGTTTAAAAAAGCCAAAGTTTACGCCATGAAAGACGAGGCCTATGTGGCCGATGGCGAACAGGCTTATGGCAGCCCCCTGTCCGGCTTAATGGGCAAGTTTAATCCCCATCCTTTTAAAGTGACCAATCCTTTGAAAGACCAGGAAACAGTCAATGTGGATGGATTGAACATAACGGCTTATGAAGTGTCGGGCCACACGCCCGGCAGCGCGGTTTATCTGGCGGACGGCGTGTTGTTTTTGGGCGACGCGGCCAGCATTGGCAGCAATCAGAAAATACGCGGGCCGGTTTATCTTTTTAGCACCAACGCGGCTCAAGGTATCGCGTCTTTAGGCGCCTTGCTCAAAAAGCTTGAACCCCGTTTTCACGAGGTGGAGTTTATTACCTCGTCTCACAGCGGCACCTTGCCGGGCCCCCAGGGCTTGAGCGCGCTGGCCGACTATGTCAAAGAACATTCCGCAAACTAGCTTCAAAAGCAATTATTGTTCTAAAAAGCGGTCAGGAAACCCTGGCCGCTTTTTTATTTTGATATGATGACGCCTATGAAAAACATCATTCTTCTTTTATTCCTCGTCTGGGCAGCCCCGCTTTGGGCGGGGGATGAAATCATGGCCCGTGCGGAAAGTACCGCTTATCCCCGCGCCTGGCTCAACCTGGACGCGCTGCTTGATAACGGCAATATTCGCGTCAATGTCAGCGGGCCTTTTTCCCATGGCGCTCTGATTTACAATCGCACCACTTCTGAAATGATTCTGGTGGATGATCTGCACAAGATGATATTTCCTTTAGAACCCAGCGTTCAAACTGGCCTCAAAATGATGGGTTATATGTTTTCGTCCAGACTCAAAGGGGAAGCCAAAGGAGCAATGCCCAGCATCAAACTGGCTTATGAGGTGATTCAGCAAAACGCCAGGGCTTTGTTTAATGGTAGCGGGACTTTGCAAAAAAAGAACGATCATATGAATGGCTATGTTTGTGATCTGTATGAGGCGCAGGCCGGCGCGGGGGAAAAACGCCAGGTTTGGATGACCTCGCTGGCTTCTACGGGTATCGATCCTGATAATCACCAAACTATTTGGAGTTTGACTCAGCGCCTGGTCGACATTTTCGGTTATGAGCTGGGCGAATTGGGCGCGGATACGAATTCTTTAATAAAAAATTATTCCGCTTCGCAGTTTCCCATTCATGTTGGGCTTTTTACCCAGGGCAAATTGGTAAGCCGGTTCAAAGTCATTCAAATCAATCATCCGCATCTTGGGCCTGATGTTTTTAACCCGCCCGTCGGTTATCAGATGGTGAGCTTGATCGATTTGATTCAAACAGGGATAAAAGGTAAGTAGCCTGCTGGTCTTGGATGGCATGATTTCAATTGGAAGAGTTAGTTTAAAATTTTTTTCTTAAAAGATGCTCGTTTTGATGACTGCTTTCTCCGCTGAAATTAAAATTCGCTCTAACTCGTTGGTTTTGTTTTTTCCCTAAATTAACAAATTGTTTTCACAATTAGTTTGTCTGCCATGATGGACCCCCTTTATCCTTTGACTGTTGCCGTGCGGTTCAAAACATTCAAAGGACTCATTATGGCCAAAAAGAAAAAGCCGAGCGCCGTTCCTTCCTCTAAAACTTCCACTACTTATGTCAAACGCACCACGCATGAGCCCCGTCCTGTGGGCCATAACGGTAAAAATTGGGTGCCGACCAAAACTCACGCGGCACCTAACCGCAACACACAATTTCAAGAATTGCCGCCGCTTCCTTCAGGTAGTTTACATTTAGACTTAGCCGCGGTTCTGCCGCCTTCTCAAATGAGCGCGATCAAAAAAGCGGGCAAATTGGTGTTTCACTTGACGGGCGACGTCGGCGGTATTTTGGATCCCAATCCCCAGCAGATCGTGGCGGATCATATGGAAGCCGATATTGTGAACTCGGAGGCGGATTCCAAGCCCGCCTTTATGTACATTGTGGGTGATGTGGTTTATTTTGACGGCCAAAGCCCGCAGTATTTTCCTCAGTTTTATCAACCCTACGAACATTATCCAGCTCCCATCTTCGCTATTCCAGGCAACCATGACGGCGAGGTAGACCCGGCGGACGCTACTGTGCCCACGCTGGAAGCCTTCATGAAAAATTTTTGCGCCATCACGCCGGTCATCACCTCCGACGCGGGTGAATCTCACCGGGAAGCCATGACCCAACCCTATTGCTACTGGACGCTGGATACGCCTTTTGCCACGCTGGTGGGTATTTACACCAATGTGCCCGAAGGCGGGGAAGTGGAAGACAGCCAAGTTCAATGGCTGATTAACGAATTGAAAACAGCCTCCAAAGATAAGGCGCTCATTTTCAGCCTTCACCATCCGCTCTTTTCGCTCGATCAGTTTCACGCGGGTAGTTTGAAAATGCTGACTATGGTTAACGGCGCTTTTGCCAAGGCTGACCGCATCCCCGATATTATTTTCGCGGGCCATGTGCACAACTATCAGCGTTTTACGTGGCTCAATAACGGCCAGCAGGTTCCCCAACTGGTAGTGGGCAATTGCGGTTATCACAATCTGCATGCCATGGCGAAAGACAAGAACACCGGCAATAAACCGTCAGAACCAGAGGTAGTGAGTTCTTCTTTGACGCTGGAGTCTTATGTGGACGACCGCCACGGCTTTTTGCGGCTGGAAGTGGATAGCAGCACCATTACGGGGAAGGTTTACTCCGTCCCCAAACCCAGCGAAGACCGTACTGGCGCGGCGAACCTGGAAGATAAGTTTGTTTTGAACTATAAGACGGGCAAATACAGTGTTTAAGTAAAACGACCTACTCCAGCGAATCGGGTTAAACATTCGTAGGATTAGGCAAGGGAATGGCCGCCTCTATTTCTATCATTCAACCATAGCCGTAAGGTGGTTGAACTGACAAAGGTGAGGGAGGCGGGCAATGCAAAAGCGCAAATTGGGCAAAAGTGGGTTAGAAGTTTCAGCGATGGGTTTGGGTTGTATGGGGATGAGTTTTGGCTATGGCCCGGCGGGCGAGAAGAACGAGATGATCTCGGTTCTGCGCGGCGCAGTCGAGAGGGGTATTACCTTCTTTGATACAGCTGAAGCTTACGGTCCCTATGCCAATGAAGAACTGTTGGGTGAAGCGCTCGCTCCTTATAAGGGTAAAGTGGTTATTGCCACCAAATTTGGATTTCGTTTCAATGCTGACGGCCAGCGGTCTGAAAATCCCTTGGACAGCCGTCCCGAACATATCAAAAAAGTGGCTGAAGCTTCACTCAAACGTCTCAAGATTGAAGCGATCGATCTCTTTTACCAGCACCGCGTAGACGACGAGGTTCCCATCGAGGATGTGGCTGGTGCGGTGAAAGATTTAATCCGCGAAGGCAAAGTGAAACACTTTGGCATGTCTGAAGCCAATGCCAAGACCATCCGCCGGGCTCATGCTGTTCAGCCGGTGACGTCCCTTCAAAGTGAATACTCACTTTTCTGGAGAGAACCGGAAGCTGAAATTTTGACAACGCTTGAAGAGTTGGGCATCGGGTTCGTCCCTTTTAGTCCCCTGGGCAAAGGTTTTCTTACAGGCAAGATTGACGAGAAAACAGAGTTCGTGAAGGGTGACTTTCGTAATGTTGTCCCGCGTTTCACGCCTGAGGCACGCAAAGCCAATCAGGCGGTGGTAGACCTGCTGGGGAAATTTGCCGCGGAGAAGAAGGCTACGCCCGCTCAGGTGGCTCTGGCCTGGTTGTTGGCCCAAAAGCCTTGGATTGTTCCGATCCCCGGTACGACCAAATTGTCCCGTTTGGAAGAAAATATTGGCGGAGCTTCGGTCGTTCTTTCAACCGCTGAACTGGATGAGATCACTCGCGCTTCCTCGGCTATCCATCTCGAGGGACAGCGTTATCCGGACAATCTTCAAAAATTAGTTGGGCGTTGATACTTAGAGAAAAAAAGGAGACAGTTATGAAAAATCAAAAGGTTTGGTTCGTTACAGGAGCTGGTCGTGGAATGGGGATTGATATCGCGAAGGCCGCTTTGGCTGCGGGTCACGCGGTGGTTGCTACGGGTCGTAACCCGAACGATGTGGAAAAGGCTGTGGGCAAGACGGACAACCTGCTAGTGGTAAAGTTGGACATCACTCAACTTGCAGACGCGGAGGCGGCCGCGAAGGCGGCTGTCGATCGATTTGGCCGAATTGACGTGTTGGTCAACAACGCGGGCAACTTCTATGCGGGTTACTTTGAAGAACTTTCGCCGGAAGAAATGTTAAACCAAATCACCACGAATCTGATCGGCCCGATGAATGTCACCCGGGCTATTTTGCCAGTGATGCGTAAGCAGCGTTCGGGCCACATTATTACGATATCTTCAACCGCCGGTCTGTCTGGTTTTGAATTGGGTTCGGCCTACTCCGCTTCGAAATTCGGCCTGGAGGGCTGGATGGAATCACTGCAGGCGGAAATCGAGCCATTCGGCATCAAAACAACCATTGTGAATCCAGGCTTTTTTCGGACAGATCTACTTTCCGCCAAATCGACCAGCTACGCTTCGCACTTTATTGAGGATTATAAAGCGCGTCGAGAAGAATTATTTGGATGGTGGCAGACTCAAGCTGGGAAACAGACGAATGACCCTCTTAAACTGGCTGACGCTCTGATCAAAATTGCCAGCGAGGCGAATCCGCCCCGGCGTTTTATGGCAGGTGCCGATGCGGTCGCTACCGCAAAGCAAAAGTCCGCTGATCTATTAGCGCAAAGTGAAGCCTACTTGGAACTTTCGTCATCCATGGCACACTCTTAACAAAGGAGAACCAGTATGAAAATTGGAATTTTGGGTTCAGGGTTGATGGGTGGAAAACTGGGCACACTCTTCGCGAAAGCGGGACATGAAGTGATTTTCAGTTACGCCAAGACTACCGGAAAGCTGGAAAGGCTCGCGAAGGAAGCGGGGAACAAGGCGAAAGCCGGAACCCCCGCCGAAGCCGCGCAGGGAGCGGATGTTCTTTTGCTGGCCGTGCATTGGTCCAAGACTGAGGATGTTTTGAAGAAGGCGGGTAATTTGTCAGGCAAAGTCATCATCACTTGCTCACTGCCCATGGACGTCCCGAACAGCAAGTTAGTTCTGGGTCTTACTACTTCGGGTGCGGAAGAACTAGCGAAGATGGCTCCCAAAGCCAAAGTGGTTTCCGCTTTTAACACGGTTCCCAGTGAAGTGTTCTTCGGCGTTTTTGGCGCTCGTAAGAAAGCTGATAAGCCTAGTCTTGTCTATTGCGCGGATGACGCGGGGGCCAAGAAAACTGCCGCTAAGCTGATTGCAGACGTTGGGTTTGAACCTGTGGACCTTGGCGGACTCAAAAATGCCCGCTATACAGAGCCTTTAGCTTTGCTGATGGCCGAGATTGCTTATGGCGGGAAAAAGGGACCGGAAATGGCTTACCAGTTTAAGTGGTTTAAAAATTAAGGAGGGCAGCATGAACCAAGAACCTTCAGGGGTTAAAAAAATGTTCGGTGACTTAGCGCCGAAGCTGGTGGATTTGACCGACAACGTACTCTTTGGGGATGTGTGGGAAAGAAAAGAACTATCCAAACGGGATCGCAGTCTGGTGACGGTATCGGCTTTGGTGGCTTTGAACCGCACCGAACAACTGGGGCATCATTTAGGGCGGGCACTGGACAATGGGGTTAAAAAAGAAGAATTGATTGAGGTTATTACGCATCTTGCCTTTTACTCGGGTTGGCCCTGTGCGATGAGCGCTATTACCATCGCGAAGGATGTGTTTTCGAAGAGAGAGGTCTCATGAGGTGGTTGAAAAGCGGAGGCCGTGGGGCGAAACTATCCGGGAAATGAAAGGTAATAAAAATTGAAAACAACCTCTAAAAAAACTCAGCTACCGGCTATTGATTCAGAGGTTGATCTGGCACGATTGACTTCTCTGATTAAGAATTACTCACCTTACGACGGCAGTTTTGAGCAGAAAATCCCAGGAGTGCACACCATCCGCCGGTCCAAAATCAACGGCGAGTTGGTGCATGGTCTAGCGATTGCGGGTCTATGTGTTGTGGCGCAGGGTTCTAAGAACGTGTTGTTGGGCCGGGAAGTTTTTAACTACGACGCCTCTAAGATGGTGGTTTATTCGGTAGATATGCCGCTGGCTTCCCAGGTGATGAAAGCCAGCCACGCTGAGCCCTTTCTCTGCGTGCGGATTGACCTGAACCCGCAAAAGATCGCGGAATTGACCTTAAAGGTTTATCCCCATGGCATCCCTCCGGTTCGTGAGAACCGTGCGGTTTATGTGGGCCGCTCTGACGCTAAAATTACCAGCGCAGCTATTCGCTTATTGGAATTACTCTCGCGCCCCGAAGAGGCCGAATTGCTCAGCCCGCTGATCATCGATGAAATTCTTATTCGCCTGCTTCGCAGCCCGCTGGGCTCCAGAGTGGCCCAAATGGGTCTGAAAAACTCAGGCCTTAATGGGGTTTCTAAATCGGTGGCCTGGTTACGCGGTAACTTTACCCACCCGGTCAAAATGGAACACTTGGCCAAGCTGGCCAATATGAGCGCCTCAACCTTCCACAGTCATTTCAAGGCGGTCACCGCCATGAGTCCGTTACAGTTCCAAAAGGTTCTACGCCTTCAAGAGGCACGGCGCTTGATGCTCTCTGCCATGATGGATGCGGGCATCGCCAGCCGTCAGGTGGGTTATGTAAGCGCCTCCCAGTTCAGCAGGGAATATGGACGGTTTTTTGGGGAAGCGCCGACGCAGGATATCGCCAAACTGCGTGAACAAATCTCTCCTGTCAGCGAGCTGGTTTAAAAAAAGGATATTCATGTCTGAACACCAAACCATAGCGCCCGAAAGCACCGCCTTGCGTGTCGCTTTATGGCGGGCCATCCATGTTCAATTTGACCCTTTGCCTCATGTGTTGGAAGACGAGATTGGTTTAAAACTGGCGGCACCTGACGAGGGTTGGCGTGAGCGCTCTGACATGAATCCGCAATGGACCAGTCGCTTCCGCGCTTCCATTCTGGCCCGTGCCCGCTTCATTGAAGATTTGGTTTTAGAAAAGGCCGGTCAGGGATTGGGGCAGTACGTTATTTTGGGCGCGGGACTGGACACCTTCGCTCAGCGCCATCTGGAAATGGTTTCGAATTTAAAAATATTTGAGGTTGATACGCCCGGGCCCCAGACCTGGAAGCGTCAGCGCTTGGTTGAACTGGGCTATGGCATTCCGGATAGGTTAAAGTTTGTGCCTGTCGATTTTGAGGCAGGCGCTTCCTGGTTGGACCAGGTCAAGAGCGCGGGCTTCAACGCGGGCCAAAGCGTAGTGGTATCTTCCACCGGCGTTAGCATGTATCTGACCAAGGAAGCCATTATGGCCACGCTGCGCCAGATGGCGCGGCTGGCTCCGGGTTCTACTTTCGCTATGACCTATATTTTGCCCATTGAATTAGTCGGCGATGAGGAACGGATTGGGTATGAGATGGCGATTAAGGGAGCGAAAGCCAGCGGTACACCTTTTATCAGTTTCTTCACGCCTGCGGAAATAGTGGCCATGGCCAAAGAGGCAGGCTTTAAAGAAGTAAAAACCGTTTCGGGAGCCGATCTAACTCAGCGTTACTTCGCTGGCCGAACTGACAACCTTCGTCCCGGCTCTGAAGAACTGCTGGTCGCGACTACCTAACGTCGAAATTCTAAATTAAAAATCTACCGGTTCGGAGTAGGTGTGGGTTTACCGAAGGGAAACTTCTGCTGGGACCGCCAATCGTGTTTGACGGGCTTGGGCCTGGGGGTTGGTTTGGGTTTGGGGGTCTTGATGGGTTTGGGGGTCTTGATGGGTTTGGGATTGGCTCTTTTAGAAACCATGGGGTTTTTAACTACAGGCACTATCGTAGCCGTGGCGGTGGGTAAGGCCGCGATGGGGGGTATCGTCGCAATGGGTTCCATCGGCGGCCCGGGCGGGTTTTGATATAGGGTGAAGTAGTACATCACGGAACAAATGGCGATCAGAGAAATCAATCCGGCCAGGATGATCTTTGCGATGCTCATCGGTGCGTTCCCTCAATCATCAAATTGGATATTTTTACGCGGTCAGTTCACAGATGAAGGGAATTCTCGGCGTTAGCGCGTAATTTAATTGAACCAACACAATAAAGCCGATGCTCCAGTAGGGATTAATCAAACAGAGCGAGGCGCCAATCGCGTAAAGAATTTGAGCCCGGATAATTCGCCGATTGACCGAATGAAAAGTTTCTTTTGTGACAGAAATTTTCAATAGCTCTTTTTTGCCCGCGTAATTCCAACTGGCCATGACTAACATCCCTAAAGCGAAAATGTTTCCCCAGTAAATCAGTAGAGCCAGACGGTAATCAATAAACTCGTTCAAGAGGCGGGTTGAAAAGGGAATAGCGGTGACGAAAGCCAGGAAGGTTAGTTGAATCCAGGCATAGCGCAGGTTGGAATGTTTTAAATGGTTGAGCTGGGTTTGCTGGCCCACCCAGTAGAGGCCCAGGGTTAAGACACTCATTAGCCAGGTAGTGACGTGAGGAAACATGGTGTGGAGCGCCATGAAAAGATCCTGGTCGTTATGGATTGGGTCATGAGCTGGCAGGCGTATTTCCAACACCAACAGCGTCATCGCGAAGGCGAAGATGTTGTTGCTTAAAGACATCAGGCTATTAAGGCTTTGGCCTGCTATCTGGTTGTAGTGCTGTTGTAAAGCGTTCAGTCGGGGTGTTTTCATTTTCAAGAGGTTCCTCGGAATGGTTTGGACGGCGATTCCAAATATAACCTAACCGGATAAAGAAAACTTCAATTTAAGACAGCGCTCAACCGTGAAAATAAAAAAGGCGGCAACCCCAACAGCGATGGAGTGGCGCCAATCTTTTACCCTGGATTACCAGCCGTTAGAGTTGCCCGACGAACTGAAATTGGTCGTCACACCCGGCACGCCATTCGCCGGCGGCGGAGCGCTGGGCTGAAAGTGGTCGACCAGGCCGGGTGAAAGCGAAGAGGTCACATGCTGCGGCAGCGGCTGCGAGTGATTCACGGGCTGTACCGCCGGGGGTTGAGCGACCACATTCATCGCGCGGTCACTGCTGTCAGCTGGCGGAGCGTTGCCACTCGGCTGGGAGCCGGAACCGGTTTGGTTGGTCGCGGGATTTTTTCCGCTGCCGGCGCCTGCGGATGAGGGCGGCGGCACTGCTGAATCATTGGAGCTAATGGTGTTGAACATGGAAGAACCGGTGTCCGTACCGTCAACCGAAGTTAAACCACTACCCTTCGACGGGGGCGGAGCCACGATGACGGGCGGGGGTGGAGCCGAGGTAAAGAGGCCTGGGCTGGATAGGGAGGGGAGGGGAGCAGCAGACGATTGAGTGACGGGGGCGAATGACGACGGGGCGGTGCCGGTTGTTGGTTTTGAGCTGGTGAGGTTAGAGGATGAATAAGGAATGGACGCGGCTGGAGCAGTTCCGTTGGTAGTTGATAGTTGAACAGAACTTGCCACGGGGACCGATGGAGCACTCTGGCTCGCTGGCGGAGCGGAAGGGGCGCTGCTGGCTGGCGACTTGGGGGATGAAGAAAGGTTGGTGACGACTGATTTCGTGCCGTTAGAAGTTCCACTGGCGGTTGACGGCGAGGATGAAGTACTAGTAGTCGGGTTCGAGGCGGATGTGGTGCCGGTCGTCGTTGTCGCCGGTTTCTTGTTCTTGTGTGTTCCTGTGTTATGGGCGGTAGTTACCGGCTTCTTGTTCCCCGCTACAGAAGGATTGGTTGTCGTTGTGGACGGTTTCTTCTTGTGAGTTCCCGTGTTGTGGGCGGTGGTCACCGGTTTTTTGTTGGTGACAGGTTTGGGTTTGCCAGCGGTAGTATTGGGTAAAGTGTTTGGCTTTACAGGCGGCGCGACGACGGGCGGCGCGGCAAAGGACAGGGAGCTTGCGGTCCCGAGTGAAACGGCGAATAAACTAATGATTAATTTCTTCAAATGAGCTCTCCTTGTTTTAACGACGGAGAACTATAGCGAATTGGGTTCGATCTGTAAAATGCTGCCAGAACTTCTTTATATTAGGCGGAAAAACGAAGAAGCGTGGGAGCGGCCATTGGCGGGTTTCCTGCCGCCATTCAGCTAGCTGATGGGATTGGCGGCTGAGATTGATTTTTAAAAGGCTGGATTCATTTCAAAGTCCGGCCCTTTTAATAAATTTTTGGAATTACTTTTTTCTATCTTTTCCATTTTTCCGCCGCATTTGCCGCATTTTTCCGCCTGATTTGATTTCACGTTCGGGTGATCGGGGCAAATGTATTTCGCTTCCACAGTATTTCTTTTCATCACCAAACTCCTTTTCGAAAAACTTTCACCACTCAGGCCGACATAAGGAACCCGCACCCTCATGGCAGGGAGTGCGGGTCGGCACCAGGAAATAGCCTGTTCTATTTCCGGCGCTTCAAAGAACCAAAGTCGGCGAGTTATTACTGAACCGTGTCAGTGGCTGTGGGCGCTATTTGGGGCGTGGGTGTCCGATGGGGCCGGGGTGTTTTTCTGGCTTTGGCCACTGGCGTCGGCGTGAACTCGTAATCATCCGTGGGATCGGAGGTGACCATGTTGTCGCGTGTTTCATCTGTCACCGTCGGGGTGGAACTGGTTTTTGAATAAGAAGAGCTTTGAGCTCGTATATAACTGGCACTTCCCGCGCTGACAGCCAATGCGAAAACCGAACAAATAATCACTCTCGATTTTGTTTTTGATTTCATGCCGCTTCTCCTTTTGTTTTCGGTTTTTGAAAGATGGCCGAAAACTTTTCTGGATTGATTCAAAGCAAGTTGTGTGCCCGCGGTGTTTGAAAATAAATAAACGTTTTCCAAATTAAAAATACCAGGTGGGGTCAAGGGCTCGGGGATAAGGCTTGGAAATGTCTATCAAAACGACATTTTTAAAATCAGGTGAGAGACACCAGCGGAATTTTGGGTAAGAAAATCGTTTTTAATTTTTTATTTTAAAAATCAAATTGATAGCAGCGTTCTAATTTTGGAACAGCGCGGCGCCAAAACCCCCATTTCCTTAAAGAGAAGTGGCTGGTTTGTTTTAGATAGCTGGCCCAAATCTTGCTTTTGATCACGACTGTGAAGAGGGAAGAAATCATCTTCTTTCTGAGAGTGGTTGTTTAATAACAAGGAGCAGAAACATGAAAAAGATTTTAATTTTGTCTTTGATGCTGATGTTGGGTTCGGTTTCGTTCGCGATGGCGGATGACACCACGGGAGGCGCCTGGGTGATCCAGCTGAATGGCGACACTGGTTTTGCCACGGGTAATTTGGCCAAGAACGTAAACCAAGGCTGGGGCGGCGAGGGATCCATTGGCTATCGCTTTCCCTCTAATATCTTGTTGGCGGTAGAAAGTGGATTTGATACCTATTCGGCGAAAAATGGAACCTTTAATGCTCAATGGAATATGGTTCCTTTGATCGCCAAAATACAATCTTGTTTTGGCACGGGTATGGTTAAGCCCTATTTGTTTGTCGGCGGTGGTCTGGCTTTTAACTCCTCCACGGCTTCGGCTTTTGGCGTTTCCGGCACCACCACTGAGACCGACTTTTTAGGGGAAGCTGGTTTAGGTTTTGATTTTGCTGTGGCTGAAAATGTAGCCCTGTTCGTTCAAGGAAAAGTGGAAATGGATACCACTTCTAAAAACTATTCTTCTGATGTGCCCACGGTTTTGATCCCGATCAACGCCGGTTTCAAATTCGCGCTGAACTAGAAGTCAGTTTAAAAAGCCGTCCTCGAAAGGGACGGCTTTTTTTATGCGTAAAATAAGAGCTAATGGGCGATGGTGACGGGGTTAGACCTGCTGCCAAACTTCAGGGTAAATTAGTTTTCGATGATTTTTGAGAAAAAGGCGGCTGGATGAGTTTGAATTGGCGAGCTAAGGAGTAAACTTGGATCTGGTGAAGTTAAAAAGTTGGTTAGTGCCATCAAATTTAAGGGGGCTTAGATGAACATTCTTCTATGGGTGCTGCAAATTTTGTTGGGCTTTTACTATTTGATGGGCGCTAATTTTTTGGCATTTAAAGCACCGGCTCCTTGGTTGAAGCTTTTGCCGAAATCCGGCTGGATGGCTCTGGGCTTGCTTCAAGCTTTTTTCGCGTTAGGTTTGGTTTTGCCTGGAGCGGTTGGGATAATGCCAAAACTAACCGCCTATGCAGCGGTCGGCGTGGCCACAGAAACGATCTTGGTTGCTGTTGTGCTGACCAAGCCTAAGCCTCAAGGCCTGCTTTGGGTGGTGATCCCCGCCGTCTTGTCTTTGTTCGTGGCCTATGGACGGTTGGTTTTGGTTCCGTTTTAACTCATTGTTGAAATTTTTTTAAAGGAGACTCAAATGCGCTGGTATCACTACATTGCTTATTTTTTCGGCGGTGCTTTTCTCGTTAATGCCATTCCTCATTTTGTAATGGGGGTGACGGGTCATCCTTTTCAAAGCCCGTTTGCCCATCCGCCAGGAGAAGGGTTATCTTCTTCGGCGGTAAATGTCTATTGGGGTTCTTTCAATTTTCTAGTGGCTTACTTGCTGTTAGTCCGTGTGGGAAACTTTGACCTTCGTAAGAACGTTCCGGTGTTGCTGGCCGCTCTGGGTGGGTTGCTGATGGCGGTAATGCTGGCCAATGCCTTTGGCCGTTTTTATAACGGGATTATGTAGCCTCTCACTAATAAAAAAAGGCTGGAACTCACAGGAGTTTCGGCCTTTTTTTATTTCAAGACGAATTGCTGAAGCGAAGTGGTTTGGTTTTTGGTTTTGGCGAGTTTTAATAGCGTTTTTCAACAGTTTTTATGGATAAAAGATAGCCTGCTCAGGTTTAAATATCCTCCAAAGGAGTAAACTTAAATCAGACGAAGATCAAAAGATGATCACTCAGAGGCGTTATGAAACAACGAATCTTAGTTCCGATCTTACTTCTGCTTTTTAGCTGGGTGGTTTCGGTTCGGGCGCAGGACTGCCAAACCATTCCCGCAGATGTGCCGGTTCGTGTGGATATTGACGGCGTCAACATGGTTTCTTCCCGTTTTTATCTCAACCTCGCTTTTGGTCCCTGTGATCTGCCCTTGTCGCAAGCCGTTCCTAAAACCGCGGAAGCCGCGGTGAGCGCCATCGTCCAAACTTTGATCAGCGGAAACTTTGCCGCCTACCAAAAAACATTCTCGCCTATGGACGACACCAATGAAAAAAACGTTGAAATGGTTTTTGACTATCAATCCGCTGCCTACCAAAAAGACCCGCCGGACCGAATTACCCAAAAATACATTCTGGGCGATCTGGCTTTTTTTGTTCTGGGCGACGCCAACCGTCCTTTTCTGCACAGCCTGGTGGTGATACGGTCATCGGATAAGAATTACTATAACGGGCGGTCTTTTACACTTAATCCGTTGGTGGGAAATCTCGATGCGTCGATTAAGATTTTGCCTGAGGATTTCAAAGTTTTTGCCGATCCGCCTCAAGGAAACTATGTCACGGTTTCGGATGTTCTTCCGAATGACCACGGCGCGGTGACCTGTTTTTTTAAAGGTCAAACCGCTGATTGGAATGTTTTAAAACAACCCCTCTCGGATTACCGGGGCGCTTATACGGATCTGATAGCTTTTTATCAGTCGTCCTATCAAAACCTTTTCAAACGGAAAGAGGAAGCTTTTTTGGATAGCTTTTCACCCGAGAGCCGTCAAAAGGTTCAGTTGTTGATCGACAACAGATCGTTTGAGGAATACGCGTTTAATACTACTTTGCCGGTACATCGCGTCAGGTTTATTTTGGATGCTGATCCGGTTTATTTCATTTATTGGAACAGTGTTGACGGAGACGGCCTTCAATATGAAACAGTACTTAAAACCGGTGTCGGAAAGTTTGAGAGAGTGAATATTGAGCATCCCACCATGCTGGATCATTTACTGGGCGACCAGTCTTTCGCGGGAAATTTACAAAGTAAGGTGGCAGGAACTGCCGGCCAGTAAGAAAAGCTATTAACCGATGGACCGCGCCGGTTCAGGGATTTCTGTAAATTTCCTGATCAAGTTTTCCTGTGAATAAGTGGTTAAATTTTGTGATTTGCTTATTTCCGCCGGGGTTTATTTTGTTTTAATTGCCCCTAAAACCGTTTAACCTTTATCCGTTATAAAGCTCTCCTCATCCTCTCTGGCTTCACCATTTCTGGGGGTCTTGATGCGAAAAACGCTGCTGATACTAACCTTCGCCGCGAGTATTTTTTTGACGCTCAATCCGGTTTGGGCTTCTTGGTGGGTGCACGGTTTTACTAACCGATGTGAAATGGGGCCCTTCGCGACCCGGGCAGCAGCGCAAGCTTATATCAACGAAAACAACGATACGCCGGCCAGTGATGGCGCGCCCGCCGCGACGGCTGGCCTGGCCATTTGTCCAGGCGGGAGTGATGACGTGGCCAGTTCGACCAGCTCGGTGCCGGTGGGCACTGATTCCGCTACTCAACTCGGAACTCAACTGGGAAATATGTTAGGAGACGCTGTCATCAATATGTTTCGACAGGATGAGCAGGCTGCGGCTATTCGAAGGGCTCAATATGAGGAACAAAAAAGACAGGAAGCCGAAAGAAAAAGACTGGAAGCTGAACAGCGCCGTCTGAAGTACGAGGCCGATAAGTCGGAGGTTTTAAGCAACTTGAGAGGCTCGGCGCCGGAAGCCGGCGGTGGTTTGAGAGACGTTGATACGGCCTCCGATAACCAGGGCCTGCGAGAGATTCATACTGATACAGATACGGCGCCGCCAGTTCGGGCTGAGGCTCCCAAAAATAATCCAGTGGTGCCGGTGGATAACAGTTTGCAAATGAGCAATTACTTCTTTGAGCTGCAAACGAGACAAGTGGGCTCAGACGGTAAGGCGTTAGTGGGTGGAAAGCCGGTTGGCTTGCCCATTGATACGACGAACATGGTCACGGCCTCTTCGACTGATTTATATCAGGCCTCAACTGAGGCCGCACCGGAAGTGGATACATCCGCGGAGATGCTCAAAGCGGGAGTGGGAGAAGCTGTCAATCAGGGCTATGACATGGCCGCGCCCGCAGTAGCCGAATCAGTTTTATCCAAATCCTTTGATGAGGCGCCCGGTGTGGAGAGTGCCTATACGGCGGCCCAGATTATGCTTCAGATAAAAGAGGGCGACTATACAGGGGCGGGTTCGAGCTCCATTAAATTCGCTGTGGGCCACATACCGCTGGAAGGTTATGGAATCGCCTCGGCGCAGGCAGGCGGCGCGATTGTGAGCAAAACAGTTCGGGCTGATGTGATTGGTTTTTTCCAATCGGCGAACGGCGCGGTGGGCGACGACGCTTCCTGGGAACACGCCGAACAGCAATACAATGATATTTTTAGCCGCCTCACGACGGCTCAAAAAACCGCAGCCGCTGATATGGGGCAATAGAAATGAAAACAAACTCCCTTCTTCTAGTACTGGCGGTCGTTTTAGCGGTGAACGTGATGGGCTGTCTCAAAAAGACGGCTAAAAATACGGCCTTTGTGCCGGGTACGGCGCTGGCATTGCCGGTCGATCAAGGTGTCAAGGTGGGCTGGGCGGTTCCACCGCTGGGTGAGGGCGTGGATACATCCCAATGGGCTTCCTGCCAATTTGTGGTGGATGGCCGGGGAGATTGTTGGCTAAAAAAGGGTTCCAATATTTTGATGAATGTTTCCAAGGGATTTTCGTTTCAACTGGATAAAGATATTGATGATTTTGTCTGGCTGGATGGCGGCGATCTTCAAATCATTTCCGGCAATCTGCTGGGGACTGTAGAAGTGGCGCTAAAACATGAGCATTCGCCGAAAGGTCTGTTACTGGTTCATTTTAAGCCCGAATTAAAGCTTCCGGTCAATTCACCCCGATTCACCCAGGCGGGTCCCCATGGTATTTACATTTGGGGCTCCAATCCTAAAACCTCCAAAAACGAGATCTATTTTTTCAGCGCGTCCGGCAAGGCAATTCAAGTGCTTTTCGCGTCTGATGAAAAAATTGGGGCAGTGGGCGGTGACGGCGTAAGAACTTTCGCGGCGGTGGACCACCTGATACTGGAACTTTCAAAAAAGAAGATGACGGGCCTCTATCAGGATCCGAAGAACCCGATTCAAAGTCTTAATTATTCCAAGTCGATGGGTCTTTTTTACCGTACCGCTTCGGGTGTTTCTTATCTAAATCCGGACAATCGAAAAGATATTGAGTTCTTCCGGTCGTTAAATACCCAAGTTGGTCTGAAGAATGATGTTTTGTATCTCTGTCTGGGAGAATCTTCCGGTGTGATCAAAATCACCGGTCTTGAGGTTTTGGATCAGTTTAAACCTGTTCCGTCGGCCGCGGCTGACGGAACGCAAAAAGTGCAGTCGGTTGACAATGCCAAAAAGCGCTCATCTTAAGGGGGACGGTATGATTTATCGCAGGACTATGTCGGTGATGGGAAGTTTGATTCTTTTGTTCGGATGGCTGTCTGTTTCGCCAGCTCAAGCGGAAAACGCCAAACTTCAAGAGCTCATCACCAAGCTAAGAGAAAATCCGCGCTATGACGCGAATATCCGCGTGGAGATTATCAAATATGTCCAAAGCATGAGGGTAAAGCCGCCTATGCCCGAAGGATTGGATGAGGCGATGGGAAAGGCCAAGTACATTCTGAATAATGGCGAAGACAAGCAAGCTTTCGCGAATGCCGCGGCGGCTTACCGGGAGGCGTCTTTATTAGCCCCCTGGGTCGCGGACATTTATTACAACCTGGGCACTATGCGTGAAAAAGCGGGACAGACCACCAATGCGTTAATTGACTACAACCTGTATCTTTTGGCCAGGCCAAACGCTCCGGATAAAAAAGCGATTAAAGAAAAAATTGGGGCGATGGAATACGCTTCCCATACCACCTTCAAGGACATTCTGTCTCCGGGGCAGGGAAAAATGGTTTTGATCCCCGCGGGAGAATTCACGATGGGGTCGCCGGTCAGCACCGGCGGCTGGAATGAACAGCCCGAGCATAAAGTTTATGTCGACGCTTTTTACATGGATAAGAATTTGGTCACTCAGCTTGATTGGATGGAATATTGCAAGGCTTCGGGCGTCGACGCGCCAATAGACGAGGGTCCGAACTTTCCCGTTTATGGCATCACCTGGGCTCAGGCTGATGCTTATGCCAAGTGGGCTGGTAAACGCCTGCCGACCGAAGCGGAATATGAAAAAGCTCTGCGGGGCGGCACCACGACAAAGTGGTTTTGCGGGGATGACCCCGATCAATTGGCCGAATATGCCTGGTATGGTGTGAACTCGAACCATGAAGTTCACGAGGTGGGGCAGTTGAAGCCGAATCCTTATGGTTTATATGACATTATCGGTAATGTCAGCGAATGGTGCTCAGATTGGTATGGCGATCAGTATTACAAAGATAGCCCGGAAAAAAATCCACAGGGGCCAAATAAGGGCGGGGATAAGGTTCTGCGGGGCGGTTGGGCCTACAGCGATGCCAATAACATACGCTCAGCCTATCGTATTCGAAATAATCCCACCTGGTTTCATGGCGACAATGGCGACTGGTTTGGGCTTCGCTGCGTGATGGATCCCAGCCCGGATGACCCGGCTGTGAAAAAAACGAAGAAGAGTAAAAATAAATAGACGAAGTAGTGTGCTGGAAATAAAAAGCCCCGAGCGGAAAATCCGCCGGGGCTTTTTTATTAAACGGACATTACGGAATATATTCGTAGATATGGTTGCCGGGTGAATTGTTGCGGTCGCTAAAGTAAACATCGCCCGTACTGTCCACCGCAATACCCTGAGGTCCGACAATCGCCGGGGAAGTGAATGCCGGGGTGACGCTGCCGCCGCTGGGGCCTACCAGAGTACTGACTGTCGCGCTCGACACTTTGCGGATGGCGTTGTTGCCTGTGTCAGCTACGTAAACGTTGCCGCTGCCATCTACCGCGATAGCTTGGATGCCGTTGAACTTGGCGGTCGTGGTGGCCGCGCCGTCAACATAGGCGCCCGCGCCTATTTGGCCCGCGATGGTGGTGCTGCCAGAGACGCCGGGGGTGTATTTGACAATCAAGTTGCCCTGGGCGACATAAAGACTGCCGGTGTTGTCGAAAACCAAGCATTCTTCTCCTGATGGGCCGCTGGAAAGAGTAATGTTGCCGAGTACGCTAAAAGCAGGAAGGGAATATAAAGTGACCGCGCTGCCGCTGGATAAGGCCATGGTAGTCGCGGCGGAGTTGATCGCGACACCGCTGATGCTGCTGGTGGCGGTAATCGGCGAGGTAGTCACAGCGGCGCTATTTCTATAAATGAAATAGGGGCTGGTGGTTCCTGTAGACATATACCAGTTGGTACCGTCATAGACCACATCCGAAACGGCCGGGATTTGGGGTGTCAGCTGAGTTGTCACGCCCGCGGAAGTTACCTTAATCAGATTGGAAGTGGCGCCGGAGCCGTTATAGTCTGCGGCGTAGAGATTACCCGAGTTGTCCAAACAAATTCCCATGATGGAAGCCGCGCCTGAAAAGGTGACGATAGTTTTGACCGAGGGAGTCGGCGTGTTGGTGGCGGTGGGAGCGGGGGTAGGGGTATTGGTGGGGTTGCTGGAGTTGGAGCTGGTAGGCGTATTATTGCCGCAAGAAACTAAAAACGAAGCGATGGGCGCCAACAGCAAAGTCAAAACCAAGATCAACTTTTTCATACGAACTCTCCCGCGGATATTTTTAAAGGACCCCCGGTATCTGAGGTTCTATCAACACGAGCAATAAAGCTAACTCAAATCCAACGGTGCTTCAACCCCCGGGTAGGTAAATTAACCCAGCTTTTCTGGCCCCTCATTATATAGATCAGGTGCATCCCCTTTTATTGGGAAGCAGGCTTGCATCGGGCTTCTAGGCTCAACGCGGGGCGGGCCTGGCCCAGCGGACAAACGATAGTACAAAAGCCTAAAAGCGGTATGAGCCTTAAGGCACCAGCGATAGTCTTCTTCCAACAAGGGAGGAGACTCGATGAGCGCTCACTACAAACAATCGATAACGTTTTTAACGGTTTCGAGGTTTTTCAACTTCGCTCTTTTCGGCTATTTGTTTCTGGCTCTTTCCACACCGCTGGGGGCTACCAGCGCCACTACGGGTACTGATCAGTTTGGCCGTACTTGCGATCTGGTGACCTGGACCGATTCCACGGGCAACCCCCGCACCGTTTGGATTGTTAACCAGACCCCCGGCAGTTTTATTTCCAAGATGACCTATTATGCGGGCGGCTCTCTGGTCACGGCCACTGTACCAACCACAGGCTTCGCTTTTTGTACTTTGGTCAATCACTATTACAGCGCCAGCACCAACTTCAATGACAACTTCGGCGGCAATTACACTTCCAATAATGGGGCCAGCAATCCGGCCAGCGCCCAGCCGGGGGGCAGCACTTACGTTTCGGGCGCGGGCGTCACCCGTACCATCGCTTTCGCGGGCACTCACCATTTGATCTGGCAGGGCAACTTTCAAATGTACGCCCATCCCTGGGAATCGGCCGAAGAATGGTACATCACGGTTCAATACACCTTTATGGATGGCCGTGACGACTTCATTTTTAGCGACGCTTATGACTCGGGCGCTATTTCTCAGGCCAATCTGGGTTCTTCCAATCTGGCGCCCTATGACGACTTTAGTTACGACGGTGTGGGCGACTCGCAAACTGATCCACAAAGCGGGATTGGTTTTGGAACAAATTATAAGTTCGCCACCAATTACGCCTCCGGCGCTTCCTTAAGCGCGAGCACGGGCTGGACTTATAACACCGCCAACACCATTCCTTATGCCTGGATGTACAAAGACGGCACCAAGACCAACCGCGAAATGGGAGAAATACAGAACCAGCCTTATAGTGAAAAAGACGCGGGGTATAACGCCTACTGGGCAATGACCGCTCCGCCCTCGACAGGCGTGACTATGCCGTCTACTTTGCCCTTTCAACTGAACGAATTTGCCAGCTATGTAGGTATGCGCTTTACCTGGGGCACCCAATACACAGCTTTTCAAAACAATCATACGGATGGTCAAAGCGCCTATGGGGCTGGCGGTCCGACGGGTTCGTGGAATGTTTATCCGGTCAATGCCGCCAGCTTCAATGTTCTGATCGATCAATACACCAATCAGGGCGTGCCCAATTTAATTACAGATACGGAAAATATTTATAAGTCCACTTTGACGGCCGCAGTGGGGACGGTGGTGACGACGGGCCCCAAAGGTCCCGGTTCTTATATGTCTCCTGCCACTGGCAGCATGCCCTCGATGACCTATACCCACCCGGGTTTTGATTTTGTGATGCGCCGCTGGAGAGTTACCTGCGCCGCGGGAGCCGCGGATGTGACTTTGAATGCGGGAGGAACGGGTCTTTATCACCTCACCTTTACCTTTGAAAATCTGACTTCTACGCCCTGTTCACTCACGCTCAATGGGACGCTTCAGGTCGGCGGTACGGATTATTTTGGATCTTTTGACTCAACGAACCAAATTTACTATGTCACCTTCGCCAAAACCCTGGCGGCGGGTTCAAACCATATCGTACTTCAAACCGCTTGCGGGTCACCCACCAGCACCCCTACGGTTACTAACACAGGCACCTCTACGAGCACGTCTACTATGACGCGGACTATTACGCCTACGGCCACTTCGACTTCCACGGCCACGGGCACTTTACCCACTTCTACTTTCACGCCTACTTATACGATAACTCCCATTCCTACCAGCACTCCCACCATTACGGCAACGCCTTCGGGCATTATTAAACCGAACTTAAAAATCTGTTTTATCGGCGACTCCATTACCTATCGGGGCAATTATGTGAAACAGGTAGAAAATTACCTGACGACTATTTATCCCACTTACAACCTTACTTTCACGAACGTCGGGGTAGGGGGATGGACCTCTACCCAATTTCTTCAATACACCGGCAGTGAACCGACGGGTTTGGGTTATGTGTTGAATACGGTTAAGCCTGATATCGCGACTATTTGTTTTGGTATGAATGACGCGGGTTACACCAGTGAAGCCGCCAGCTATTTAAACCAATTCATTTCCAGCATGACTTCGATCATTACCCAGCTTCAAAGCGCGGGGGTGTCGGTAGTTTTGTTGACGCCCGGCATGGTGGATCTGACGGTTCCTTATGCCTCGAACCCCGCCAATATTCCGGCGGACTATAACACCAACACCAGCTATGGCCTGGCCGCTTACGCGAATTGGGTGATGAACTATGGCGCTACCAATAACATCCCGGCTTTTAATGTTCACACGCTGGCGATGTCGGTGAACGCGGCGGCCCGGGCGGCTCACACGGGCCTGCCGGCTTATACGGATCAACCGCAGGACGGTATCCATCCAAATCCCTCCGGCGGCTTGGTTTACGCTTATGGTTTGTTGACCGCATTAGGCGTGCCTACTCAAAACCGCACCATTACTTTAAGCGGCGGTTCGCTCACGGGTTCAGCGGGCGCGGCCACAGGATCCTGGATACCCAGCGGCAATGGCGGATCCTTTACTCTGACCGCCAATCCCATGCCTTATATCGGCAATCCGCAGGCGGCTAAAATATTGCCGTTCCTGAATTTTCAGCAGACCTTTAACAACATTCATTTCACCGCTAGCGGTTTATCCGCGGCTAACTATTACATTGTGGTGGATGGTTATCAGGCCGGGCCGGTTTCGTCCTCGGCTTTGTCTTCGGGAATCAATCTGTTGGATTACTGGATACCGCCCGCTACTTCACCCTCTCAGATTCATACGGTTCAATTGGTGGATGCCAGTACGACGACAGCAGCCTGCTACAACACGCTGATTGATGATGGGGAGAAGAGCAATGACTTTCCGCAGATCGCTCCTTTGGGCGGCAATGTTCCCTGGCCGGAAAATCTCTGGGGCGGTTGGTGGTGGTCAGGCGCCAGCAGCGGCGCCGCGGGTTCTTTCTCGCCCAGCCCTTTTATCATGACCAGCCCGGGCTATAGCTCTACTTACGCCGCCAGCATGTCGGGCACAACTAACTTGTCCAGTTCCAGCACCACGGCGCTTTTGCAATGCGCCTGCTATACCCAATATGTGAATCCGCAAAACGGGGTGCAGTTCATGTTCAAAGGCACTGCGGGCGAATCCTTCCGCTTTCAATGTCATATCGAGCTTGAAGACGCGAAACCCCAGTACAACGATTATGGCTCTACCTTTACGGCGACGGGCAGCTGGCAGTTAGTTCAATGTCCCTATTCGGCCATGACTCAGCCCACCTGGGACACGCTGTTTACTTTTGATCCGGGACAAATCGAGGAACTGGAATGGATACCTTATTCCAACGGCGCTTTCACTATGAGCGTGGACAATGTGTCTTTCTATTGCACCAGCCCGGCCTATACCCCCACCGCCAGCAATACGCCCACCAAAACGATGACCTATACTTCTACTCCGGCCGTGACCAACACCAGCACAGCTACCAACAGCGCTACGAACACGGCGACTAATAGCTCAACCAACACAGCGACCAACACCGCGACTAATACGGTCACCAATACGGCTTCCAACACCGCTACCAACACAGCTACGGATACTTATACGTCGACCGCCACGAGTACTTTTACGACGACTATTACCAATACCGCTACCAATTCGCCCACGGTGACCGTCACCAATACGGGAACCATCAACACGCCTACGATCACCAATACGCCCACGGCGACGGGAACCTCTACCATGACCAACACACCAACATTAACCGCGACCGCCACCATCACGAATACGCCGACCGCTACTTTCACCGCCTCGTTTACGGCGACACTCACGGATACGAGCACGGCGACCAACAGCGCGACGAACACCTGCACGAATACAGCGACTAATACCGCCACCAATAGTTATACGGTGACCGACACAGCCACGATAACCAACACGCCCACCACTTCTTGGACGCCTACGAATACCAATTCATCTACCGCGACGAATACGCGCACCGCCAGCCCTACGGCGACCAATAGCCCGACGGCTTCCTGGACGCCCACCAATACCAATTCGTTTACGGCGACCGCCACGCCGACAAATACTTCCACCAAAACTTTTACGCCCACCGCGACCGCTACCTGGACAGCCACCTCCACTCAGACGTTAACTTTTACGCCGACCAGCACCCTTACGGTTACACCCACGGCCATTACGGGCGTTATTTGCACCGCGCCTTATCCGAATCCAGCGACTACGGGGCCGATTGAAATTGACGTGACCACGCCAGGCGCGGCGACGATCGAAATGGATATCTTTTCTACGGCCTTCCGTAAAGTCATCGAGCACACGATTCAGGCGGCTGGCGGCAACGGACCTTTAGGAACCGTCACCAGGGTCCAATGGGACCTGCGCGACCGGATGGGTGTGAAAGTCGCGGATGGCCTTTATTACGTCCGTATTCACGTCTCGGGTGCCAAGACTTTTAACAAGATCTACAAGGTTTTGGTTTTGAGGTAATCGGGAGGGATCGTGTTGCTTGACGGAGCAGGGACCATGATCGAGAATAAAGAACCGATGAAGAAACCCTTGAATCCTCCCATCGATCCATTGAGGAGCGCGGTTGTTCAAAGCGACCTCCTTAACCTTTTTGACAATTACATTCCTTTGCCCGGCTATCTGGTTCCGGCGGGACAAGAGTATTTTTGGTACGGCCTCACCCCCAACCCCCGGGGGCTCCATCCTTTTCAATTTGAGCTGTATTTCGGCAAGAAAAAGCAAAGACATGATTACAACCGGCGCTGTTTTCAAAAAGCCGCCAAGACGGGTAAGGCGGTGCTGGGCTGTCACCAGGGCCTTTACGATCTTTTTGTGCCTGTGGTGGATAAAGGGAAAGTCATCGCTTTCGTCGTATCAGGTTCCTTCTTAAAAACTCTGCCGTCGGAAAACTGGTTGACGGGGCAGTGGAAAGTCTTGTCGGGCCGGCAGCCCGCAGCTAATGACATGGAATTTTTAACTTACGCTCGGGTCATGATGAGTACACCGGTTTTGAGCCGGACCGTCATTGCCGATTACACCCGTTTATTAGAAAACATGGGGCAATTTACTTTGGGCGGCGCTTCTAGCGCCCGCGCGGGCGAGGAAATTCAGCGGCTGAGGGCGAAAATATTAATCTCCGGCCTGCCTACCCGGATGATCCACTATGTTTCCACGAAAAGAGACCGGCTCAGCTGGGGACCCTGGGAAGGGGAAGATTTGGCTCCTTGGGATCAGGAAGAATTTGGTTTGTCCCGTCATCCCAATACGGTTCTGGCGGTACGGCCCCAATGGGTCGGCGCTCAGTCGCCGCTGAACCGAATTGTGCAGGCCGCGCGGCTGCAGCGTTTTAGCTACGATTGGTGCGGTTCGCAAAAAGAAATGGTGGCCGGTCCTTTGGAAGGGGAAGGCTGCTTTCTTTTAACCTCGCCGGACACGAAGAAAAATCAGGCGCAGGCCCAATTGCAGATCAGGGATATGACCCGGCGTTTTTCCGAGGCGGTTCATCAGACCCTTCATTTAAAAGTGGTGGTAGGGATCAGCCGGGTGGGCGCGGCGATTGAGGACTTGCCCGAATATTTTCATCAAGCGCTGACCGCTTTGCGTTTCGCGGGCCACTTGAAACAATCGCCTTATTTTTACGGCGACTTTCCCCAGGCACCTCAGGAAGGTTTTTACGGTTTGTCCCGGGAAATGGCCCAGGCGATTGGCGAGGGAAAAGAGGGGCAGGTTTCAGTTATTCGGGGTCAATTGGTACAGGAAGCCTTGCGTCTCTCGGGCGGCAGTCCGGACAGTTTACGGATTTATTTTTTACATTTGTTTTATCTGGTCTGGGACGAAATGGCCCGCCGGGCGATCCTCAACGAGAGCGAGTTTCAAACTTACCGCAAATCGCTGGAAGAAAAACTGGCCCAGGCTTTCTCCGTTGAAGAGCTGCTTCAACGATTTCAGGAATTGGTCGAACAGGCCATTCGAATGTTTGAATCGCCCGCGGAGGGTACGCGGCTGGAGAGGCTGGAGGCGGCCCGGCGTTATATGGCGCTCAATTGCCGCCGCAAACTGACGGTCGGCGAAGTCGCCCGGGAAACGGGCTTTTCGGTGTCGCGGTTCAGCCACCTTTTTCACGAGGTTTTTGGCGAAAGTTTTATCGATTATTTCACCCGGCTTCGCTGCGAGGAAGCGGGCCGTCTGCTGAAAACCAGCTCTCTGTCCGTGGCTCAGGTGGCTCAGACTTGCGGTTTTGGCACCTCCAGCCATTTCACTCATATCTTCAAGCAAAGAGTGGGCTGCACTCCGGTGGAATACCGCCTCGCGGGGCAGCCGAAAGACGACATCAAAAAAGCCTAGAACAAATAGATGGTTTCTATCCCGCCCCCTAAGCTTTCTCTAACAAGGGTGGGGGGAAGTATGTCTGCCAAACCAAAACAACAAAAATTTGAAAGCGGGGACCGCTATGAAACGATCTCTTTGGGGATGGGCCTTTGTGGCTAGTTTTCTCGTTCTAGCGCCGCCAGTCGGCGCGCAAGAAAAGCCCGCGCAAGCGATCGCCTTTCCGGATCCGAAACTACCGGTCTTTGGTCTGCCCTGGTTTAAAGAAGACTCGCCCTTACTTTGCCGCCTGCCAGCCCGGTTAAAAAAAACCTTTACCCCCAAAGTGTGGGAATTAGCCCGATGCCCCTCGGGCGGCCGAATTCGTTTCCGTACCAACTCACGAAAACTTACCTTAACGGCCAAGTGTGAGAGTGATTACACCATGTATCACATCACCAGTATTGGGCAGAATGGTTTTGATCTTTATGTGGACGGTTTTTACCAAGGCAGCACTCAGGCGGTGGGGCCGGACCGGAAAGAAATAGGCGAGTGGGATTTAGGCCCGGCCGGAGTCGACAAAGAAGTCACAATTTATATGCCGCTCTACAAAGCGGCCACGATTCAAGAAATTGACCTGGATGAAAAGGCCGAAGTGAATCCGCCCCGTTCTTTTGCCCAGCCCCATCCAGTGGTTTATTACGGCACCAGCATTACCCAGGGAGGCTGCGCGTCCAATCCGGGTATGAGTTACGCGGCTATTTTGGGCCGCCGGCTGGATTGCGATTTTGTGAATCTGGGGTTTAGCGGCAACGGCAACGGCGATATCGCGGTAGCCAAAGCCATCACAGAACTTCAACCCTCGGCCATTGTGCTGGATTATTGGGCGAATGTTTCCGCTGAGCAAATGGGGAAAACCCTGTCCTCTTTCGTGAAGATACTCAGGGAAAAATTTCCCGAAGTTCCGATCTTTGTTATCACCCCTTACTACACGATCACTGGCATCAATCAAGAACTGAAAAAATCGGAAGTGGATTTGGTGACGGCCCGGCAAAAAAAAGGAGACGCCCATATCCAATGGATCGACGGCGAAACCATGATCAGCCGAAAGACCGCTTACGCTTTAGTGGATGGTATCCATTGCAACACTCTGGGATTTAAATTAATGGCGGATCAGTTGGAAAAGCCCCTGCGTAAAGTGATTTTGCCGAAAGGGAGAGGCCGATGATCATCCATCCAAACCATCCCTGGATTCAATATTCGGGCAGAGTTGATGTGAGCGACCAGATGACCGCCCGCTTTGATTGGCCCCTGACGGGTGTGACTGCCGCGTTTGAAGGCAAGGGGATTGGGTTTCTTTTAGAAGACGGTAAGAATAATTATGATGTTTATGTGGATGGACAATTATTCGGTGTCTGGGTAACCAGCAGCGCCATTGAAGAATATGAGGTGACAGGGCTCAAACGGGGACGCCATGTTTTGCAGGTTATTAAGCGCACTGAATCCAGCTGGGGAACCGCAATTTTCAAAGGTCTGGTTCTCCCCAAGGGTACGGTTTTAGCTGAACCGCCTAATCCTTCGGAGCGGCGCATTGAAATTATCGGTGACTCTATCTCCGCGGGTTATGGCAATGAGGGATCGAATTTTCTTTGCGCTGATTTGAGGCCTTTTCAGAATGCCAATCAAGCTTATGGCGCGATGCTGGCACGGCGATTCGCGGCGGACTGCCATGTGGAAGCCATCTCAGGCAAAGGCCTGGTACGCAACTGGGGAGATTTTAAAAAAGTCTCACCTGATCCAATGCCGATTTATTTATCCAATACGCTGGGGTTATATCCCGGTGTGCCATGGAATTTTAATAGCTGGATTCCTGATGTGGTGATTTTGTTCCTGGGAACCAATGATTTTTCCACCAATCCCAAGCCAGACCCAGACTTTTTTGTTTTGGCTTACGAAAAGTTGATACAAAAGATTCGAGGTCATTATCCTAAGGCGTGGATTCTTTGTCTGGGCCGAAAGGATATGCCGGACATGGCGTCCGCGGTATGGGATGCGGTTCACCGGGAAAAGAAAATAGGAAATATCCGATTAAGGTATATCTCCATTCAGCCTTTTAACGCCGCAGATATGGGCTGCGACGGCCATCCCAAGGTGGCGGATCATAAGCGATTGGCTGATCATTTAACGCCTTTTATCGCCCGTTTATTGAAGTGGCGCAAAGCGCCAGCCCTTTCCAGACGCCATTCCTCAAAAAAGACCCCGTTGAAAGTTTGAGGGTCAATTCTTCTTGGTGGGTCCCCGAATCTTAGTTATGATTTAAAAAACTAGTTCGGACCACCGATGACCAATTCTCACCAACAAAAACTGAACAAAATGAACCGCCGCATCCGCGTGCTGGTGCAGGAAGTCAGCATGTTTCAGCAGGCCATGCGGGGCATGCGAACCACGTTGAAGGTGGATGAGCTGCTGAAAATCGCTATCCAATCCATCCGCAAGGGCATGGGGTTCAAGCGAAGCGGCATTTTTTTGGTGGAACCGGACGGCAAACATCTTCGCTTGGCGCTGGGCATTAATCCGCAGGGTAAATGGGAAAAAGGCGCAAGCCGGTTTCCGATTCATCCCCGGCGGGGGTTTAACGACCAGTCCGATTTAATCTTTGGTTATAAAAAATATCTTTTATCCAACAATGTGGGCGGGCGCTACAAAGAAGGTCTGGGCGACGGCAGCACCATTTACAACATGGCGTTGGTGCCGATTTACGCCGGTCCTGGACGGCCCATCGGCAATCTGGCGGTCGATAATTTGAACAAGTACCGCCATATTACGAAGGCTGACGTTTCCTTTCTCTTTGATTATTCCACTCTACTGGGGCTGGTGATTCAATCGGCCCGCAATTACGAAAACGCTGTGACCCTTTCGGTGACCGATCCCATGACAGGCCTGGGCAACCGCCGGTCTTTTGAACAGACGTTGGAACAAGAAATTAAACGGTCTGAACGCTATAAAAAGTCTTTCAGCTTGATCATCGGCGACATTGATTTTTTCAAGAAAGTGAACGACACCTATGGCCATGATGTGGGGGATAAAGTAATTAAACACATGGCGCATATTTTGAAAACAAATGTGCGCAACATGGACACGGTGGCCCGCATCGGCGGCGAGGAATTTGCCGTTCTGCTTCCGGAAATTCCCGCTAAAAACCTAACCGAAGTCATTGAGCGTATGTTGACCAAGGTTCGGCAGTCGAAGGCGCCTCTGCCGGTTCATCCGGTTCCCATGTTGACCATGAGTCTAGGTGTGGCGACTTATAAAAGCGGCGCGGTGACTCCGGCCCAGCTTTTCAAACTGGCAGATAAGAGTCTTTATGCGGCTAAACGCTCCGGGCGCAACTGCTGCGGTCCTCTTTCGATTCTGACGAAAAAATAAGTTTAACTACCGGGGCGTGAGCCTCATTTCTAAGACCAGACCAAAAACTCAGGCCGAAAAAAATGCGTCCCAGTATGCGTGGCTAAGTAATAGAGCCTGTAAAACGTAGATTTTCTCCATCTTTTTATTCCATTTAATTTTGAACTAAAACCCTACAGCGCCGTCTATAGGCCGCCACGGCGTTGGTTAAATGATCATTTTGGGGGAAATATGAAAAAGGTTCTTTCTTTGGGTTTTTGTCTTTGTTTGTCTTTGATGATGTTGGAAGGCTGCGCCACGAACCAGCCCATGGCGGGTAGTTTAGTTTCGATTGTATCGGGGCCCGTGGGAGCGACCGCTTATCCAGTAACGGCGACCGCCAAAAAAGGCGAAGGTTCGACTTTTTGTATTTTTGGACTATTTAGTTTCGGCGACGCCAGCATTCACTCCGCTTGCGCCAATTCAGGCATCACCAAAGTTCAACATGTGGATTATCAAAGCACCAACATCTTATTCGGCATTTTCTCCAGCTATAAAGTGCTCGTGTACGGCGAATAACAAGCTCTAAGGGAAATTCTATGAAACAAAAGCTTGTTTTCGTATTGGTGTTTTTCTGTTTGTCCGCGGGGGTGCTTTTCGCCACGGAGAGTGATGAGGACTTTCAGAAAGGTCTTCAGGCTTACCATCGACAGGACTACGCCAACGCGCAGAATTTATTTAAAACCGCTCTGGCGGCGGACGCCACCAATTGGAAGGCCGCCCAAATGCTGGGCTCGAGCGACATTCGTTTAAATCAAATGGATCAGGGTGTGGCTGATTTTACCTTGAGCCTTCAAATCAAACCGGATAATCCTGAACTGGTCAAATATTTAGATCAGATCAAAAGCCTTGTTGACGCCTCTCATTACACCTGGGATCCGGGCGTGGATCCTTATCCGCGTTTCACGGGGATCGCTAATCCCTTGGTCCCGGTAAAAATTTCGATCCTGCCGAAAGTTTATGTCACCGCAGCTTATTCGATGGGTTCCAATAATTTAATTGAGGGGCCGGGCTACAACAGTATGACTGGAACAACTTCTTATACCGCCATACCTTTGCGACTTCATTATGAGTTAAATTCGATTCTTTCTCTGGCGGCGGGGGTGGAGTTCTGGTCGAACATCAACAGTCAGAGTTTTCACCAATATAACTATTCTTCTACATCCAGTGATTCTGAAGCGGCGACGATTTCCTATCAAGTGACGCCGGTGACGTTGGAGTTATTTGTTCACCATTGGGAGAAAGGGTTTGCTGTCGATTGCGGGGCTGGCTTGATGGGGTGTTTTTATCAATCCTCGTACTTGAATGAGGAGGTCGAAAAAAGCGGCTCCAACAATGATGTTTATTCCAACAAGGAGACCGTTAATGGTCTATCGCTCGGGGGAGTCGCTGAGATAAATATAAGTTGGATTCTGGATGAGGAGAATCATTTCGCGATTTTCGCCACGGGAGAAGGATACGCAGCCGGGGTGAGCGGGTATGGAAACGGCAGCACTGAATTTCTTGATAAGTATGGGAGTGGAACAACTACTACTATTAGTGACACTATTGTCCCTGAGATTGGCGACAGTCAGTCTATTACAGGGTTCGCTTTTGGCCTGGGCGCCCGCGCGGGGTTTTGATTTCTAAAACGCGCCTATTCCATTGTTCGTTTTTCTATCCAGCTAATCCAGAAGAGGTAGTCTGCACGCCCGATGGCGTGGAGCGGAAAGCGAGATCCGCTTTTTAATTAAACTAGCCGAGATGAGACATCCTTTTTCTGTGTTAAATCTCTAAAAAGCCCCGTTTTTTGTTTAAAACAGGGGTAAGTGGACATAGGTAAATCGAGTAACGTGACCGAATCTAGGATAAAATTCAGACCTGTTTTACTTATTTAAATCGTCGGGCTATATGAAATTTTTTAAATTATTAATCTTTCGTCTCTTTTTGACTGAATTGATGGCAATAGGCGCTTCGCCCGTTCTGCCCAATACCCTGTCATACCATTCTCCCGCTCCGGTTCGTCCGGCTTCCGCGTCCACAAATGCGGGCGGTAGCTTTCAATCCAATTACGGCAAACTGTCTTTGGCTTTCGAGCCCAATGAAGGTCAAACCGATTCCCGGGTCAAGTTTCTCGCTCGGGGGGCGGGCTATAGCCTTTTTCTGACGAACGATGAAGCGGTTTTTGTTTTGAAGCCGAATAAGACAAATCGTGCGGGCAAGTTTCCGAAAATCAAATCAAGAGAATCCGCTGCTGAAGGGAAACCGGACGAGGTTCTGCGCTTGGGGTTGGCGGGCGCCAATCCACAAGTTCGTTTTGAGGGACTGGAAGATTTAGGCGGGAAAAGCAATTACCTCATCGGCAACGACCGTACCCAATGGCGCACCGGTATTTCCCAATATGCGAAGGCGCGGATGAATCAGGTTTATTCCGGCATCGATATGGTCTACTACGGCTACCAGGGCCGATTGGAATATGACTTTGTGGTGGCCCCGGGTGCAGACCCTAAAATCATCAGCCTTCAATACAAGGGCGCGCAAAGCGCTGAGGTGGATACGGACGGGAATCTGGTTTTTCAAATGAACGCGGGAAATGTGTCTTTCAAAGCGCCTGCGGTTTACCAAATGGTTGGAGAACAAAAACAGCCAGTCGCGGGCCGCTATGTGATTCGACAGGATCAAAGTATTGGTTTTGAGGTGGGGAGCTATGACGAGGCCCTTCCACTGGTGATCGACCCGGTGCTGGATTATTCCACCTATATCGGGGGTAACACTTTTGATCTTACAGCTCAACTGGTGGTGGATTCGGCCGGCAACGCCTACGAAGTGGGCGGAAGCACCTCCACGGCTTACCCCACCACTGCGGGCGCTTTCCGGACGGTCTACACCGGATCAGAAGATGTGATTGTCTCCAAGCTCAACTCGACGGGTACCGCTCTCATTTATTCCACTTATCTGGGCGGGACCAACGCGAGCGATGGTTTAGGTATTGTTCTGGACGGGTCGGATGACGCTTATGTGACGGGCTATACCGCTGCTACCGATTTTCCCACGACGGCGGGCGCCTATCAGTCGCTGGTGAGAGGACCTCAGAATGCTTTTGTCACTGAACTGAATCCGTCGGGTTCGGGCCTGGTGTTTTCCACCTATCTGGGCGGAGGGGGTGACGATAACGGCAATGGCATCGCGCTTGATTCCACTGGAAACGTCTGCGTCGTGGGTATTACCAGTTCCACCAATTTTCCTACGACCGCTGGGGTTTACCAGCCAGCTTATGGGGGGGGCTCCAACGACGGTTTTGTGACTAAGCTAAACTCGACGGGTACAGGCCTGATTTTTTCGAGCTACATCGGCGGGAGTGACAATGATCAGGCTTTGGGCATCGCGTTGGATGGGGCGGACAACCTTTATATTACGGGCTTTACGCATTCCGCTAATTTTCCCCATACAGCGGGCGCGGCTCAGGCGGCCTTAGCGGGCCCGGTGAACGGATTTATCACGAAAATGAACACAGCGGGTACGGCCTTACTCTATTCCACTTTTTTGGGGGGCAGCGGCAGTGGCTTGAACGGGGATGTTGCGGTCGCCATCGCCATTGATTCATCGGGGAATGCCTATGTGACGGGCTATGCCACTTCGACGAATTTTCCCATCACTGCCGGAGCGGCTAGTTCTACCCATGTGGGCACGTTGGACGCTTTCGTGACCAAACTGAATGCGGCGGGATCGGCCTGGGTCTATTCCACTTATCTGGGCGGTTCCGGATCCTTAAACTATGGCCGGGGCATCACGGTAGATTCATCCGGAAATGCCTATGTGGCGGGTGAGACGAGTTCGGCGACTTTTCCGACGACGGCAGGAGCCTTCCAAACGGCTTTGATGGGGTCCATCGCCGCTTTTCTCACCGAAGTAAATCCGACAGGTACGGGTTGGCTTTATTCCACTTATTTGGGTGGAAGCGGCGCGGACGAAGGAGAGTCTGTCGCGCTGGACTCGGCCGGTGCTATTTATGTTTCGGGAGACGCGGGGTCCCTCGATTTTCCGATCACGGCGGGAGCTTACCAGACAACTTATGCTGGCGGAAGTTCGAATACTTTTGTTACCAAATTCGACGCCGCTGATTTTGTGGCGGCGCCCACGGGAACGGTCAGCCCCACCTTTAGTCCGACGGCGACCTTTACAGCTACGACTACTTGGACCCCGATGGCCGCCACAGCCACCAATACGCCGGGTGGATTTACCTCGACTAATACTCCTACGCCTTCACCCACTAATACTACTGGAGTGGTGTTTACTGCCACAACCATACCCGGCGGCGGCTGCTATGACTTTGATGATTTCGATGAGGGTCCCTGGAATAATCCCATCCCCAGTTATTTGACGCAATTTTTCAATCAAAACGCGTCTCAAGCCACCTCCATCAATAACAATATCTTTCAAACTTATGCCGGGTCCATCGGCAGTCTTCAAGACGCGATTACCTTTACGGGTTCCGGCAACCTGGCCGAGATGGATGTGTTGAACGGCGTTAGTTATGGGGCTTCGGTCGATGTACAGACCGGTGGCGTGAATCCTACCACCTTTAGTTTTGAAATGAATCCTTCTCAAACTATCACGCTGACGAAATTTTATATTTGGGATGGATCGACACACGCGGTTACGGTGAATCAGACGATTCCCGCCAATACCTGGACCAACGTAGTGGTGAATCTGACTTCCATTACCTTTAACGACCTCGCGGTGAGCGGCGTGATATTTGATATGACCAGCCCCCCGTCGGTGAGCACTTTCCCTTACGTCTCAAACGTCCTGTTTGATAATTTCAGTTTCTGCGGGACGGGCACGGCTGTTCCGACAACCGGAAGTACTTTCACCAGTACAATCACGCCCACTATCACTCCTACGCTGACTTCCGTTCTTCTTACCGCGTCGCCGACCAATACGGGAGGTTTTCCGACTTCTCCCTGGACGCCAAGCGCGACCTGGACACCGAGTGTGACGGATACGCCCAGCCCGGCCGTTGCGACGGCAGGAACTTCGACAAATACGCCGTCGCCGACTAACCTGGGAACGTCTACGCCCGGTTGCTTCAGTTACACCGACGATTTCAGCGATCCCGCGACTTCATCCAATTACACTTACCGGGATAAAAACTGGGTTTTATCCGGCGGCACCCAGTGGAGTATATCGAGCGGCCAGTTCCAGGAAGGCCCCATGCTTTCTCCCGCGGGTTCTTATTTAACGCTGAACACCAGTGTGTTTCCTTCAACCTTATCGAGTTATACCGAAGAAGCCGATTTTAATTTGGGCACGGGCGGGCAGGGGTTGTTTGGATTAATATTCCTGGCTTCTAATCCGGCAGGCGGCCAGGGTTATATTTTTCAATGGAATGGTTTGAACAGTCGGTGGGAAATTGAGAAACAAACTTCGCCGGGACTTTATTATTACGTGGCGACAAACGCTTCACCCGCTTACGTTCTCGGCACCTGGGTTCATTTAAAAGTAGTTATCGTGGGCGGCGTGATGGATGGGTATGAAACACCCGAAAGCGCTCCGGGTGTGGCCAGCGGTCCCGCTGTACATATCTTTAGCGGCGTCACCGATCCGGGAACCACCGCGCCCTATACCAGCGGCATGGCGGGAATTCGCAGCTACAACATTGTGACGGGCAATATACTTCTAGTGGACAATTACGAAGCTTACAATTGCGCGCCCTCTGGGACGCCAACCCTTACTCCAACGGGTACCCTGAATACTTCTACTGCTACGGTGATGACGACGAGCACGACCACTGTTCTCATGACGAATACCCCGACCACTACACCTACGGGCACCTGGTATACATCAACTTTCACCTATACGCCGACGATCACACCCACGCCCAGTGTGACCCCGATGGGTACCTGGTTTACTTCCACACCCTCGCCCACGGGCACCTGGTATACATCGACCCTCACGAACACGCCAACGATCACGCCCACGCCCAGCGCGACACCTACCGGTACCTGGTACACTTCTACACCCTCGATGACTCCGACGCTTGCGGTGACACCGACAGGCACTTCGACGGGTGATCACTTCTGGATCTCTAAAAATGTGTTCTTTCCCAGCAGCCCCGTTTCGATCTATGTGTCCACTCAAGATTATCCGGGTATTTACGGACTGAACATTTTCAATAGCGCGGGGGAGAATATTAAGAATTTGGACAGCAGAACTATCGGCGGACCTTATCAGCAATCTTATAATTGGGACGGTCGAAATAAGTTCGGCAATCCATGCGCTTCAGGAGTTTATATCATTATTCTCGTCACGCCATTCCACGTTCATAAGGCGCGGGTGGTTCTGATCCATTAGCGGTCAAAATCATCCGGGCCGATTTCACTCCCTGTCTTTTTAGGTTAAACTAGCTTCCGTGAATACCACCTCTCTATATAAGAACATTCTCGTCCGCGTGCCCAATTGGTTGGGCGATTCTATGATGGCTACTCCGGTGGTCTCCGCCATTCACAAAGTCTTTCCCAAAGCCAAGCTAACAATTCTCTGTAAATCCAACTTCGCGCCCTTTTGGAAGAGCTTTTCGGAAGTGCATGAAGTTTTGACCGTGCAAAAGGGTTTACCGGGGTACATCCACACTGTTCGTGAAATTAAAAAACGCCAGTTCGACGTAGCGGTGACGCTGCCATCCTCTTTCTCTTCCGCGTTTCTCTTGTTTGCCGCTGATATTCCCAAACGTATCGGCTGGGGAGGGGAAGGCCGTGAATTTCTTTTGACCCATGTGGCGCCAGCGCCGGACCCCCGGCAAAAGCATTTAGTCTGGGAATATTTAGAATTGATCCGTGCTGGATTGGGGCGGCCATTGGGGCTGAAAACTTACCAGCTGGTTTTTCCGTTAGACGCGAAAATTAAGAGCGAAGCGAAACAGCTGCTGAAATCACTTCGTGTCAGAGGAACCTCGTTCGTGGCTTTGGGGCCGGGGGCCACCTATGGCCCCGCGAAGCGCTGGCCTTTGGTCTATTGGAAACAGCTGATCCTCAAAATGCTCGAATCCGGTCATGAGACCCTATTAGTCGTAGGTGGGGCGGAAGAAAAAGAATACCTGACAGAATTATGGCAAGAATTACCTGAAAAATACGCGGATCGGCTGGTGTCACTGGTGGGAAAAACCACACCCCGGGTGCTCGCGGGTGTACTAGACCAGTGTAAAGTATTGGTGACCAATGACACGGGCCCGATGCATGTGGCGGCGGCAGTGGGGACGCCCACGGTGGCGATTTTTGGATCCACCTCGCCGACCTGGACCCGGCCTTTTGGTGAAGGCCATACGGTGATTTATAAAGCGGTGGAATGCAGCCCCTGTTTTCAAAAGACCTGCCCGATTGGGTACATTTGCTTAAATCGTATTTCGGTTTCAGAAGTGTTTGAGGCGGCGAAGAAGAAGTTGAAGGGCAACGCGGTGGTTCGGGGTGAAAAACCACCGATAGGTTTAATCTAAAGAAACGAGTCTCCCTGCGCCAAGGCTTCGGGAGACGGGGCAAAAGCCCCGGGAACTTATATTTGAAACGCATTCTGATCGTAAAACTTCGGCCCCTGGGTGACGCTATTTTGGCGGGCACTTGTTTTGAGGCCGTGCGTCAGGCTTTTCCCAACGCCTGGATTACGGCGTTAGTCCAACCCCCGGCCAATGAACTTTACAAAAAATCTCCATGGGTCAATGAAACGATGGCCTATAACCGCAAATCGATCGACCAAAAATCTTTTTTCACCCGCCTATCGAAGAACAACCAAATGATTCAGGCCATCAAGAAGCGACAGTTTGACCTGGCGATCGACCTGTCGGACTCGCACCGAAGCGCCCAGCTGATTACCTGGGGCAAGGCGGGTTTTAAGATTGGGTTGGGATTGTCTGATATTAAGAAGTTTTATGACCTGAGCGCTCCAGCGGATGACGAACTGCAAGTATCAGCTACGGAGTTGGATAAGCGGGTATTGGGACTGATTGGCCTGACGCCCAAGCCTCATGACCGGTCGGGGGGCTATTGGTCGGTACCTCCTGAGGGAGATACTTTTGCTGACACCTTTTGGAAAGCGAATCAATTTAGTCACGACGACGTGGTGGTGGGCATTAACCCCTTCGCCAGCTGTGTAAGCAAAGAATGGTATCCGGAAAAATGGGCGGTCGTGATTAAGGAACTCCTGGGACATGGCGTGAAACTTTATTTCACCTGCGCGCCGTTAGAGCGCAAAGGTCTGGAAAAAATTGAAAAAGAATTGGGGCACACTCTGCCGGTTTACGCCGGAAGTTCGCTGCTGCCGCTGATGGGCATTTACCAAAAGTCCAAGGCGGTTATCAGTGTGGATTCGGGTCCCCGGCATTTAGCCGCGGCGGTAGGTACGCCTACCTTGACGGTTTGGGGACCAGAGCCGGTCGAACGCTGGCACCCTTACAACCGTGAAAAACACCCTATTGCCCTGAAGGCGGTTTTTTGCCGCCCCTGCGGACTGACTATCTGTATTGAACGCAAGCATGAATGTATGAAGACACTGGAACCCGAAATGGTTATCCAGGCCTTGAAGCCGCTTTTGCGGAAAGCGGTGGGAGTTTAGAGGATAATTTTGAATTTTGAATTAAAGTCTAAATCTTAAAATAATTAAAATTTAAAATTAGACGAAAATGGTTAAAAGGGAATTAAGGAACATTTTGATTAACGAAAAAACTGAAAATACATCACTGCGCAAGATTTTACTGGTTCGCCCCCGATTTTTGGGAGATCTGATTTTGGCCACCGGTCTGGTGGACGTGATTCACCAAAACAACCCTGAAGCGGAAGTCTGGTTTTTGGCTGAGGACAACTACGCCGAAGCGCTGGCCCATCACCCTAAGGTGGCGGGAATTATTCCATTTGACGCGAAGCGCAAGAATAATCCCTTTTATCTCTTTAGCTTCTACAGCTCGCTGCGCGACTTTCACTTTGACGCGGTGCTCGATTTATTCGGCAATCCCCGTTCAGCCCAAATGACTTTTTTCACCGGCGCGCCGATTCGGGTGGGCTATGACCTGCGGGGCCGCCGTTGGGCCTATAACGTAATCGCCAAACCTTCGTCGGATCCTCTACCTTCGGGCCGCCGCAAAGTGACCGAAGCTTATCTGGATCTGGTGCGGGCATTGGGTTATACAGTGAATGAACCTTATCAAACCTCGCTGTATATCAGCGCTGAAGAGCGGACTTATGTTCAAAAGCTTTTTGACCGGGCGGGAATTGAGCCGAATCAGGCGGTCGCGGTGCTGACGCCGGGGGCCTCCTGGCCAGCCAAACGCTGGTCGCTGGATAACTTTATTGAGCTGGGCTTTATGCTGCAGGCGAGAAAAATCCGCCCCATCTATATCTTTGGCCCCAAGGAAGACGCTTTGGCCAAAGAGTTTGAAGAGCGAATGAACAAAGACTGGATCTTTTTAAACCAACCCTCGCTGAGGGGGTTGATGGCCTTTATCGCGGCGGCGGATGTGTTGATCGCCAATGACTCCGGCCCGATGCATGTGGGGCCGGCGGTCGGAACACCCACCCTGGGCATTTTTGGCCCGGGCGAGCCTGAAATTTGGTTTCCTTATGGAAAACCCCATGAAACCTTTTATAGTGAAGTCGCTTGCAGCCACTGCGGCTTGGATGAGTGCCCCTGGATGACCTGTATGGACCGGTTAATCCCAGTGGAAGCGGCCAAGAAAGTCTTAAGTCTTATTTCCTAATCAATAGAAAGAGTTGTGATGAAGCGGGCTCAACTGATACTGCTGTTTGTATTTCTTTATGTCTTCAGGGTTCTTTTTGGGCTCTCCCACCAGTTTTTTGGTTCGGGCGAGGTGGAACGGGACGCCCTGCAAACTTACCTGATTGGTTTAAAGTTTTACACCACCGGGTTATGGCCTTTCTTCGGGCCGGACCAATATCTTCTCAATACGGGCTATCACGCGCAGGTACCCGGGGCTTTAGAAGGTTTAGCCGCGGGACTGCCTTTTTATCTATTGCCGATTCCTGAAGCGCCTTTTTTATTTTTAAACCTGTTGTCTCTCTCAGTTCTGGCCTTGCTGGCTTTTTATATTTGCCGGCGTCTGCCGAATCTTTCGTTTCCTTTTGTGCTGGTCTGGATTTCGCTTTTGCCCTGGACGCTCAATTTTTCCACCCATGTGTTTAACCCTTCTTATGTCTTGTTCGGCAGTGTTTTGTTTTTTGTGGGGTTCTTTGAGGCCCTGCCGACGTTCACCACGGGATGGTTTTCGCCGGTGCTGGCTTTTGCCCTGATGGGTTTCGGCATGGGATGGGATATGCAGTTTCATTTGTCCTGGGTGCTTTTGACCCCCGTGGCGCTTTTGGCTTTTATGTGGCGGATCAAAGAAAAACAGGCGGGTTGGAAAGAATTGGCGGGAGGGATAGGCGGGTGGATTTTACCTTTTCTGTTTTTGCTGCCGACCCTTTTGAACTATGGTTTTGGCCAGGGGAAGGCGGGCATCGCGCATGCCGGTGAATTCTTGAACTTCAAGAATGTCAGTGAATTTTGGAATGTGCTGGGCCGTTACTTTTCGTTTCCCTGTTTTGAGATACCCCGCTTTATCGGTTCGGGAACAGGGGAGAGACTTCAGTTCTTTAAAGACGCGCCCTGGTTATGGGCGCCGGGAGTTTTCCTGATCCTGTTAGGCTGGCTGCAGCCATTGGTGCTGCTGTTCGCGGGTTGGGTTAAAGAACCGCCGAAGGGAACCCGCTTCATGGCGGCCCTGACCCTGGCGGGCTTTGTGTGGGTTTGGGTTTGCTTTTGGTTTACTTCCAACGGACCGGCGGCCCACATGTATTACCTGTTCTTCCCGCTGGTGACGGTTTATTTCTTTTATCTCTGGAATTGGTTTTCGTCAGTGAGTTGGTGGAACTATTTTGCGGCGGTTTGTGTGGCGGTGAGCCTATGGTTTCAAACGGGTTTTATGATTCACCAGTATCGCAACGGCAACAGCCTGGAATCGGACCGCGGCAAAGTGGTTCAGGCGATTGAGAAGAAAGATTACCGCCTTTTATCTGAAAGACGCCCCTGGCCGGTTTTCTACTAAAACCCTTCTTTTGACCCCATTCGGGGCGATGACAATCTTTAAATATCCCCTGAAATCTGCCTATAATAGCCCCTCTTTTATTCCCTCTTGAGGAGTCTCCCGTGTTCGGCAAAGGCAAAATTTGGTTCGATGGCAAAATGGTGGATTGGAAAAAAGCCAATATTCATGTCATGTCGCACGTGGTTCATTACGGCTCGAGCATTTTTGAGGGCGTCCGCTGCTACGAAACCAAACAGGGTTCGGCGATTTTCCGCCTGGAAGAACACGTTGACCGTTTATACGATTCGGGCAAAGTTTACCGCATGGAAATTCCCTATACCAAAAAGCAATTGATGGACGCGATTGTCAAAGTGGTGCGGGTGAATAAACTCAAGAGCTGCTATATCCGCCCGGTGGTTTTTCGCGGTTACGGCACGATGGGTGTGAATCCTCTGCCGAATCCACTGCATTGCGTGGTGGCGGCCTGGAGCTGGGGTTCTTATTTGGGTAAAGCGGCTTTGGAAAAGGGCATCTCGGTGCGCATCGCTTCCTGGAACCGCCAGGCCCCGAATACCTTCCCGTCGCTGGCGAAGGCGGGCGGCAACTATTTGAATTCCCAATTGATCAAGATGGAAGCCCTGCAGGATGGTTTTGACGAGGGTATCGCTTTGGACAGCTTCGGTTTTGTGTCTGAAGGTTCGGGTGAGAATATTTTCATTGTGAAGAATGGCGTGATCTTTACGCCTCCGACCAGCTCGGCCATTTTGGCCGGTATTACCCGCCACTCGATGTTTGTGATTGCCCGCGAACTGGGGATGGAAATCCGCCAGCAAGTTCTGCCGCGTGAAAGCCTCTATATCGCTGACGAAGTGTTCTTGACCGGAACCGCCGCTGAACTGACGCCGGTGGCCAAAATCGACAATATCAAGATTGGCGATGGCAAACGCGGTCCCGTGACCGAGAAACTGCAAAAAGCCTATTTTGACATTTTGACCGGTGAAACCCCCGACCGCTTTGATTGGCTGACTCCGGTTTTCACTAAAAAATAATGTCTCTTAAAGCCGTTAAACCCGAAATACCCCGGCGGATTTTGTTCATTCGTTTTAAGGGGATTGGCGATGTCATTCTTTCGACGCCGCTGTTTCGGGCACTGAAGAATAAATATCCCTCTGCTCAAATTGATTTAGTCACCCGCGCGATGTGCGAACCCATTGTGCGGCACAATCCTTATCTCAACCGTGTGATGATTTATCCTGACAAAACTGAAGGCACAGGCGCGCTGATTCGTTTTATTTCACGTCTGCGCCATGAAAAATATGACTGGGTCATCGACCTGGCTGCGGAGCCGCGGTCGGCCTGGCTGACCTTCTTTACCGGCGCGCCTTTAAGGGCGGGTTATGCTTTTCGTTTCCGCCAATGGGCTTTCAACCAACGAATTCCTAAAAACAAAGTGCGCAAATATCAGGCGGAAGTGAACCTCGATATTATTCGGGCGCTGGGTGTGCCCGATCAGGGCAATCAAACCGAAATCTATCTCGATCAGGAAGACAAAGACTGGGCTGGGGAGCTTTTCCGTCAAAATGAACTCAATGGCATGCAGTACCGCATTGGCTTAAACCCTACGGGAACCTGGTCGTCTAAGCGCTGGCCTGCTGCCCATTGGAGGGCGCTGATAGAGCTGATTCACCAGCAATTAGGTGTTAAACCCATTCTTTTAGGCGCTCCCGGCGACAGCGGGCTAATCGCGGAGATTCGAAGCGGGTTAGAGGATAAGACTTTGGTCATGCCCGAAACGACCCTGTCTCAGGCGGCGGCCTATGTGTCGCATTTGGATTTGTTGATTGGAAACGACGGAACCCCCCAGCATTTTGCCCAGGCCTTTGGCACCAAGAGCCTCACCCTTTGCGGCCCCCACTGGGGCATGAGCTGGGTGAAACCGGGAGATTTGAGGCACCGGTTCTTGCAGCACTTTTTAGATTGCGGGCCCTGTGATCTGAATGTTTGCCCCCACCCGAAAGTGGCGGTGCCGGGTGGTCATGTGCATCAGGAATGTTTATTGAAGATTACGCCGGCTACGGTTTTGGGCGTTGCCAAAGAAATGCTGTCATAGCCGCTAGCAGTCCCGACAAAGTCATCAAGCTCATAAATAATCCCAAACGAAAACTGCTCGGCTCATAGCGCAGATCAGCGCTTTGCGTTCCTTGTGGTATGGGCACGCATTGAAAAATCCAGTCGGCTAAATACATATTCGTGGGTTTGCCGTCGACCCAGGCTTTCCAACCCGGCATGGCGTTTTGCGTGACCACCAGATAACCCGAGGCATTGGCAGGAACGTCGTAATGGTTGTCGGGGTCATTGGGTGGTACGGCGTGCTGGGGCGCGTCCGTGAAAATTTCCCGTTCCATATAGAGCTTGTCCTGAGGATTGCTTTGACCCGAGGCGAAAGAACTAAAAACGTCTTTACGGTTCGCTGTGCTGACATCTCCCTTGTAAATAAAAGCCCGGCCCAAGGAATTGGGATTCCTCCAAAGTGTCCAGCCGTACAACGTACCCATGTTCACGAAGGGCGCTGGCATGGAGCTTTGGTTTAAGTAAAGCAGGTCGACTCCGAGTAAATCCAGCAGAGTGCCGTTGGTGTAAGGGAAAGCATATTTGAAATAAAGCTCGGCGTTCATAGACCCCCAGGAGGGGCAGGTAGAACCGTAAAAATTCGCCAGGGGAATATTGGCGAAAAGATTCGTGTTGGGCGCGAAGTACTTGAAATGGGCGTTTAGTTCGGGGTCGGGCATGGGCGTGTAAATATCGCCGCTGTTCTTTTGATCGATCAAGACCAACGCCCGGCCTGAACCCAGTTGGTCTTTTACTTTTTGGGCGGTTTGTTCCAGCGCGGAATTGGGAGGAATGAGATTTTTCTCCACCGGGTGCATCCAGATGGGAATGATCAAATTTAAAACCGCGGCGGCCAGCAGGCCCCACTTCCAAGTGTCGGCTTTGGCGAAAAGGGATTCCCATAAAAGACCGATCAAGACCAGTTCGATAAAGTTCACCAGCACCCAGGCTTTGGCGGGTTCTAAAAAGACCGAGTGAGGCAGGTGGAGAAGTTGAAGCAGGTAAGAAAAGAAACCAAAAGTCCAAAGCAGGGAGAGGGCCAGGCTGAAAAACCAAAAGGCTGTGCCGGGCTTCCATTTTTTAAAGCCCAAGAGGCCGGTTAGAAGGATGCCGATGGGGATGAGCCCGCTGTAGAAATTGAAGTAAAAATAGGTGGGAGAGACCACATAGTCGGGCAGGCCCTTTTGGGCCAGGGCATTGGAAGTAATGAAGGTCAGCAGGTTATTGAGAGGCAGGACGAAATCGGGATTGTTGGCGATCGCGGGCAGGCGGACGGCCTGAAAGAAGAAGTATTCCAGCGAGGGAAGCCACTGGCCAATGGTGAGAAACGTTACGGCAGCGAGGGGAAGAATGAGGCGTGTGACTGAGCGGTAGACGAAGAAGGCGTAGGCCCCGAGGGCCAACAGGGTATAGAAGATGATCTGGGGATAGCCCGCGAAGATCTGAAGCGTCAGCGCGAGACCCAGTTTCCATTGACCCCAGCGTTTGTTTTCCAAAGTTTCTTGCGCACCGAGGAAAACCCAGGGCAGCCAGGCCATCGTATCCATAGAGGAGTTGCTGCCGAGATGATTGACCGCACAGCCATTGAGCAGGGCCAGGCTGGCACTGAAAAAAGCGCCGAAGGGCTTTACTCCCTGGTTTCTAACGAAGAGATAAATGCCCAGCGAGAAGATCAGCAGATGCAGGACTCCTGAATAGTTCCAGAAGCTGAGGCCCAGCCAATTAAAGAGCAAGGTGACGGGATAAAAGGTTTCGGTCTGCCAGGTGGCCAGCCAGGGAATACCGAAAGCCGACAGGGGATTCCAAAGCGGAATATGGCCATCGCGCAGGGCATGAAGAACGGACCAGCGGATCGAAAGATTCCAGGTGTCGTTTTCAGGACAGGCGAGATGCAGGCTGGGGAATGTTAAAAGACGGCCATAGGCGATGGCGGTAATCAGCAGCAAACCCCAAAGGTGGGGATGGTCGGGAAGCTGGATTGACGCTAAACGGCTTTTCTTCATGGGCGTCCTTTAGTGAAAAGCACTGACCAAAAAGGTAATCCCCAACCTATTAAGCGTTGAATTCGCCGCCGGCGATTTCAGGAACCAAACCCATGTCTTTAATCATTTGATGATCGGCGTCCTGGCCCTGGCCCTTGGTCGTCAAATAACCATTGGTGAAAATGGAATTGGCGGCGTAAAGCACGAGAGGCTGAAGGGCGCGGAAAGTCACTTCGCGGCCGCCTGCGGCGCGCACGTCCACATCGGGATGCACGAAACGGAAAAGGCTCAAAACGCGTAAGGCGAAATAGGGCTCGACCTTCGGCAAATGAGCGAAAGGAGTTCCCGGACGGGGATCTAAAAAGTTTACCGGTACCGAGGTGGCGCCCACTTCGCGCAGGGCGTAGCAAAGCTGAATGATGTCATCCAAGTCTTCGCCCATGCCCACGATGCCGCCAGAGCAAACTTCCATGCCGGCTTCTTTGGCGTATTTGGTGGTTTGAACACGGTCAGCGTATTTATGAGTAGAAACCACGTCCGCATAACGGCGTTCAGACGTCTCTAAGTTGTGGTTAAAGCGGTCGACGCCGGCTTCGGCCAAACGCTTGGCTTTTTCGGCGGTCAAAATTCCAAGAGAGGTGCAAACCTTCACGCCGACTTCGGCTTTGATACGGCGGGTGGCTTCACAGACCACATCCAGGTCGCGGTTGCTGGGCCCGCGGGTGGCGGTGACCATGCAATATTTCCAGGCGCCGGCGGCTTTGGCTTTACGGGCGCCTTCCACAAGAGCTTCCACTTCCATCATGGGATATTCGGGAGCCGGGGTCGTGTATTTGGAAGATTGAGAGCAGAAGCCGCAGTCTTCCGGGCAGGCGCCGGACTTGGCGTTTTGAAGCACGTGGATGCGAACCTTGTTGCCGTGAAAGTGACGGCGAACCTTGTAGGCGGCATGGATGATCGAGAGGGTTTCTTCCGCCGAGGCGGTCAAGACGGCCTTGGCTTCTTCCTTTGTGGGAGCGATCTTTTGGAGGGCCTTTTCAGCCAGGCTGTCCCATAACTGTGTGGTTTGCGATTGAGCTAAAATCATTGGTTCGTCCTTTTACCGAAGGGAATCAGAAGGCCCTGAGTATAACACCGGCCTTTCAGATTACAAATTGGTTACCAGGGTGCTGAAAAATGTTTTTCAGCACCCTGGCGACAGCCATGGGTTAGACCAAACCACTGAAAATATGGTTTTTCCTATTGTGGTTTGGCCGTAAATAGGAAAAAGTCCCTCAGGGACTTTTTTAACATCCTGTTAAAAAAAGCCCTATGGAGCTTTGATTTCTTTTATTCTGGGGAAGTATTAACCCGAGGGATTTATGGACAAACCTAAAAAGAAAAAGAAAACGCCGAAGCTCATCCAGTTTTTGATGGGTTACAGCCTGGGATTTATTTCCTGGTTGGTCGGCTTGCATTGCCTGGTGGTCGATCAAACAGGCAGTGTTTCGATTTCTGTTAAAAGATTTCGCAGACATTTGTTTAAGGTGTTTTTGTGGACTCTGGAGATCGGCCTGCTGATTAATCTGATGGGTCTTTACCGCGGCTGGATCATGGGCGCTTCAACCTATGAGATTGAATTAGCTTTTTTAGTGAAGTCGATCATCTTTCTCTATATCAAGGTATTTTGGCCCCGGGTTTTTCCGGAAATTTTGCCGGGTATGCATGTATTCTTCTGCCCCCAATGCTATCAAAAGCAAACCTTCAAATTTTTGCCCGTGTCGTTTCAGTTTGGTTTTTTCGTGACTTATCTTTGCAACTATTGTTCCTGCCTGGTCAATGGCTGGGGCGAACAGATCTTTTATCCCGTGACGGTCTCGGCGGGGAAAATTAAATCCAATTTGATGAAGACGGTTCCGGCTGTGCTAGTAGCTATGGCACTGGGCGTCGCGGCTTTTCAATATGTTTGGGGCCTGTTTTAAACTTCTGTTATTTTCCGCTGATCGGATAAACCCAATTCACGCCCTGGCACTGAAGGGTCTGGGGATCCTGAATCCATACCGCTACTCCCGTGTGGGATAACTTCCAATCGTGATCGATGGGGATAGACCCCGTAAAAGGCTGGTCCGCTTTTAAAGTGCTTTCGAGAGCGCTGGCGTAATAGCGCACGACAAAACCTTCATTTAATAAAGAACCCGAGTTTTCTCCCCGCTGTATCTGGGTCGAAAGACCGTTCTCGAAAACTACCACATTTAAAACAGGGTCGTGAATTACGTTGATTTTTTCGTCTTGGGGCATATTGGCGCTGAAAGAAATCGTTTTAGAACCGGCTTTTACCCGCAGAGGAATCGAAGCGGGCGCTTTGAGTGAAGAGGCCTGGGCAAAAGCGGTCTTGGCCTGCCAGGCATCGGAGCCATTAAAACCCAATTGGCCGTTCACGACCATTTCGGGTGTGAAAGTCGATTCGGCGTTATAGAAAAGGCTGTGCCGTCTTTGCCGTTCGGAAGCGAAAGCGGCTGAGAAAGCGTCTTTCCAACCCAGGTTGTCCCAATAATCCACATGAAAAGCCAGGGGCAGGGCTTTGTGGGCTTTGAATAAATCCATGCCCCAGCTATTCAGCAGGGCTTCGGCGGGCGGACAGCTTGAACAGCCCTGAGACGTATAAAGTTCAATTAAAACAGGTGCGGCAGACGTAGGCTCGGCGGTATTTGGAGCGTCAGCGTTCTGAGCGCTGACGTAACCAGTCAGCATGAAGATGACGGTGAAAATGAAGCGGTGAATGTTTGGATTCATGGTTTCCCTCGATGAGTTTAAATACGTTGGGAAATGGATAAAGGTTTCAAACCAGGCGTTTGAAAAAGCGCTTTTTAAATACTTGTTAAGATTTTTCGGGGAAGTCTTTGAGCAGCTGGGCAACCACGCCGCTGAAGCGGTCGGGGATTTGGGGCACTCGGGGATCATCCATATTAATAGGTTTGTCGAAGAGAGTATAAGCCTTGGTGATGCCTACTTCTTTAAGCCAGATGATGTTGGGGTCCATGGCTCCGACAACGGCCACGCAGGGAATACCTAACTTTTTAGCCATGAGCGCCACGGAGACCGGAGCTTTACCTTCCAGGCTCGAAGCGTCCAACATACCTTCGCCCGTAATGACCAGGTCACAGCCTTTCATTTGGCTTTCCAGTTTCAAAATGTCGCTGACAAAATCAAAGCCGCTTTCCAGTTTGCCGCCCAGAGCCAGAATAGCCATACCCATGCCGCCCGCGGCACCGGCGCCTCTTTGGCTTTTAAGAATGGTGCCGGAGGCTTTGGAGAGAACGCTCTCAAAGTGAGACATGCCCTTTTCGAGGTCGGTCACCATTTCGGGCGAGGCCCCTTTTTGAGGACCGAAGAAGCGGGCCGAACCATATTCGCCAAGCAGCTGAACCCGCACATCCACCAATCCGGTGAGGTGAAGGTCTTTAAGGTTCTTGTGGATGAACTCCAAATTGATCTTGTTGATTAAAGGTAAATGTTTTCCACCTAAACCTTTGGGAAGAGTTTGGTCGGCGATGAGTTGGGCACCCAAGGCCTGCAGGAATCCCAGACCGCCGTCGATGGTGGCGCTGCCGCCGAGGGCGATGCGGATGTGGCGCGCGCCCCGGCGGTAGGCTTCCAAAACCAATTCGCCGGTGCCATAGCTGGTGGTGACCATCGGATTTCTTTCCGCGTGGGTTAATTTGGAAAGACCAGAGGCTTGTGCCATTTCAATTACCGCCGCGTCTGGTTCAGGAAGGGTGGCCAAGCCATAAGTTGTATCGTGTGAGCGCATGAGCGGGTCATGAGCGGTGGCGGATAAGGTTTTACCCTTAAGGATGTGAATGACGGTATTGAGAGTGCCTTCGCCGCCGTCGGCGACGGGGCATAAACGCACAAAAGTGCTGGGGCTTTGCTTGAGGATAAGTTTCTGCAGGGTCTCAGCTACCCCTTGGGCGGTTGAAATCCCTTTAAATTTGTCAGGAGCGATTAGTATTTTCATAGTTTTGTGGGTTATTAGTCGGTTTAATTTTTCAAGATTCAGTATTAAACTAGCCGCCGGTTCTGGAACCTATTTTAAGGGGGAAAAATGTCTTCGCAAGATCAATCGATGACTTCATTACAAAAAGATTCCGCGGTCTTTCCGCCGCCGGCCAAGTTTGCCGCCAAGTCCTACGTCAATTCGCCTGAAAAATACCAACAGATGTACGACCGTTCTATCAACGATTCCCATAATTTTTGGATGGAACAGGCTGAAGAGTTCGCTTGGTTCAAGAAACCGACCAAAAGCCTCAAATATACCTGGGACACCAAGAAGCGCGTCATTGAACATACCTGGTTTGAAGACGGAGAAATGAATGTGTCAGTGAATTGCCTGGACCGTCATCTTTCTACCCCGGTTAAAGATAAAGTCGCCATTATCTGGCAAGGCGAAAAGGACGAGGAAGTCCGCAAGATTACTTATAAAGAGCTGCACGAAGACGTTTGCAAGTTCACCAACGTTTTGATTTCCAAGGGAATCAAAAAGGGGGACCGCATTTGTATCTATATGCCCATGGTGCCCGAAGCGGCGGTGGCTTTGTTGGCTTGCGCCCGTTTAGGCGCGATTCACTCGGTGGTTTTCGGCGGTTTCAGCGCTGAATCCATCAAGAGCCGTATTCAAGACTCTGACAACGTGGCGGTCATCACGGCAGATATGGGTTTCCGCGCGGGTAAAGTGATACCCCTGAAGAACATTATGGATGAGGCTTTGAAAGACTGTCCGGGCATTAAGAACGTGATCGTTTTGAAGCGCGGCGACGGCAAGGTGAGCATTCAAGCGGGCCGCGATTTCTGGTGGCACGATGAAATGGCCAAGGCTAAACCAGAACATAAGGCTGAGGCCCACAAGGCTGAAGATCCTTTGTTTATCCTCTATACCTCCGGCTCCACCGGAAAACCCAAAGGTGTTCTGCATACGACCGCGGGTTATTTGATGCATGTTGCTTTGACTCATAAATACATCTTTGACTGGCATCCGGAAGATATCTATTGGTGTACGGCTGATATCGGCTGGGTGACGGGCCATAGCTATATCGTATACGGCCCTTTGGCCAACGGCGCGACGTCTTTGATGTTTGAAGGCGTGCCGAACTTCCCTGACGCGGGACGTTTCTGGCAGGTCGTGGCTAAACATAAAGTGAACATCTTTTACACCGCTCCTACGGCTATCCGCGCTTTGATGCGCGAAGGTGAAGAGTGGCCGAAGAAGTATGATTTGAGTTCTTTGAAAGTTTTGGGCTCAGTCGGCGAACCGATCAACCCCGAAGCCTGGATGTGGTATTACCGCAACATTGGCCACAGCGAAACCCCGATTGTGGATACCTGGTGGCAGACAGAGACGGGCGGATTCTTGATCGCGCCTTTTCCGGGAGCGACCACTTTGAAACCAGGCAGCGCCGGACGGCCTTTCTTTGGTGTGGAGCCGGTGGTTTTGCGCGATGACAATACCGAATGTAACCGTAATGAGGGCGGCAAGCTTTGCATCAAAAAGCCCTGGCCCGGCATTATGCGCACGACCTATGGCGATCATGAGCGCTTCATCAATACTTATTTCGCGACCTTCAACGATATGTACTTCACGGGTGACGGCTGCCGCGTGGACCAGGACGGCGACTATTGGCTGATGGGCCGGGTGGACGACGTGGTCAATATCTCAGGTCACCGCATTGGTACGGCGGAAGTGGAAAGCGCTTTGGTTTCTTTCCCTCAAATCGCCGAATCGGCTGTGGTGGGCTATCCGCATGATATTAAGGGTTCGGCCCTTTACGCTTTCGTCATGCTCAAGGACGGCGTGCAATCGTCCGAAGAATTGAAAAAGCAAATTATCCAGCATGTCCGCAAGGAAATTGGGGCGATTGCCCAACCGGATAAGATTCAATTCGCCGATGGATTGCCCAAGACCCGCAGCGGCAAGATCATGCGCCGTATTCTGCGCAAGATCGCCGAAAACGACATGTCTAACCTGGGCGATATCTCTACCCTGGCGGACCCGACGGTGGTCGAAAAGCTGGTGCATGGCAAACAGTAAGTGTTAGCTGAACAGAAATAAAAAAAGCCTCTGTGAGAAATCACAGGGGCTTTTTTGTCTGAGGCAGTTACGGCTAGTAGAACATGTAAGCGTCTAGCACCGTGCCGTAAAAGGGGCCGGTGGTATAGTTTGCCGCGCCCGCCGTCGGATCCATCCGTTGAACATCTAATTGGCACTTCAAGTTGCGCACTGGGTAACAGCGGAAGCTGACCACATCCCGGAAGCCGTCAAAGCTGGCGCTTAAACTAGTGTCGGTTAAGTATTCGTTTACGAAGCGCAGATACATATTTTTCCCCAGATCAACTTCAACACTGGCGTGGTAGGCGGTGTAGTTGTTTTGCGGTACGACGGCGCCGCTGACCACGGTGTCATAACCCGAGTCAAACTCACCCAAAATGACAAATGGGCCCAAGTGCGTCCAACCGAAAGCGCCGTAGCGCAGGTTGGTTCCGTACTGGCCGGCCACGCCGTTGGGCGTGTTCTGGTCGTAAATAGATCCGCCCAATGTGACTTCTTTCAGATTGATGCCGCCCTTGGCGGAGAAATCTTTATCGTTAGATGCCGCCGGATCATTAAAGGCCGCGGCGTTTAGGAAGAAAATCCCTGGATAAATACCAACCTCAATACCATCGGTGCTGAAAAAGGGATTGTTGAAAGTTAAAACGTTGGTATTACTTAAGTCGCCGCGCACCAGGCTATTGTCATCGGCTAATTGCAGACCATAGGGTGTCGTGAAGCGGCCCAGTTTGATGTAGGCATCTTGCGGCAAACCCGAGATAAGACCGTAAGCCTCGGTGGGGGAATTAATATCCAGGCGATAAGTGAAAACGCCGGAGATGACTTCATTCGCTTTAATGCCGATAGAAAAGCTTTGGCGGCCAAGAGGAACAAAAGGCGAATTGGGGTTAAAAGAAGCCAGGGTGCCGGTCGGCGCGGGCATAAAAAGGGCGCCGAAGCTTTCGTGCAGATCGACTCCCGCGCTGATGAAGGTCGGGGTTTTGTGGGTGAAGGCCTGGGCGGTTTCAGCGATGCCCTGCCAGTCGAAAGTTTTCAGGTCGTTGCCGTAATTGCGGCCAAAGTCGTTGCGCAAATATCCGCCGGTTTCATTCATGTGGCAGGCGTTACAGTTAACGCCCTGCCAGGCGGCCAGATAAGGTTCTGCCCAAAGATTCGAGATTCCCAGCGCCATCAGAAGGATAGTCAGAATTCCTATCTGCTTTTTCATGAAAACTCCTGTGAGCCAGTTTTGATTTGAGCGTCTTTTTATAGAGGTGATAACCCTGATACTTTAACTATTGTGTTGGGTAGGTAAATGTTACTGCTAAAAACTGTTTATGGGGCCTGAAGACCCGCTAAATGGGGGGTTAGAATGTTCTGGCAACCATTAATTCGGTAGTACTTGCGGGGGAGTCGCTGAGGGATTCGCCCAGTTCGAAAAGCCATTCACCCGGTTGGAAGGCGATCTGGGGGATGAAAGCCCAGGACGACCGGCTATTGGGCGCGGTGACAGCGGTCAGATCAGCTTCCCCTTGGATATACCAATCCCGGCTCAAGTGATAGCCCAGGCCTGTATTGGCTTTCCACTGATTTGGAACTCGGGGATCGATCCCGCCCTGATAGCCATAGTTTCCCTCAAGGTAGAGTTTTCCCATGCGGTAACCACCCAGAACACTGGCGGACCAACTGCTTCCCATCCAGGGGAAGGTCGTATTGGGAATGGCGTAAGCTCCGCCGCCCTCAATTGAAAAAGCTCCAGCCGTTTCGCTGGACCATCCTCCGAAATGATAGAACTCATAACGTAAGTTAAGTCCGATGGGAGCCAGGATCAGGGGAACCTGCCCGAGGGGGTACTGGGTGCTCAAGTTTGGAAAATCAACCTCTAAAGCCCAATCGTTCGCGATGGCGAATAAGCCCTCTCCATAAAGATAAAGCCAACGATTAGAGGAAGTGTTGTTATCGAATGAAGCTGAAAAATAGTAGCTGTTTTCGATTTGCGCTGAATCAGTTTCCAGGGTTCGAATGATGCCGGGGTCGTTTTCCTGGGCGGGCAGGGAGGATGGAAGAAGTGCTTGGGCAGCCGCGCAGGCGGCTAAAAGCAGGAGGGAAACACTTAAGCGGGCCGAGATTCGGGTCATGTGTTTGGTCTCCTTTCTGAGTAGTTTAGGCGCGGGCCCCTCAACCGCAAAAGTCTAACCCCGAAACCCAAGGTTCGCAACATGGGAAAGGCCCAACGCCCATAAAACGCATTTATTTTTCGAAACCAATTCCTCTTCCTTCCTCTATTACTATAATTGAATCCGCCTGCCAACCTATCTGCCGAGGAACCCATGCGTTTGCTCAACTTGATTTTCATCTGTGCCGCCTTCTTGTTTTTGACCGGCTGGGGACACTGGGGTCCCAATGTCAAAATTGGACTAGCGCTGGATAACGCTCAAATCCGTGAAACGCTCGTTCAAAAATTGAAGGAAGCGATGGAGGATAACCGCGCGGAACTTCTGGTGAAGGACGCGAAGGATGATCCGGCTGCCCAACGAAGTGAAGTTGAAGAAATGATCCAGCGGGGCATTCAGGTCCTGGTGGTGATCCCCTGTGACCCCTCGAAGGCCTCAGCTCTGGTGAACGAGGCGCATCACGCTGGAATTAAAGTGATTTCCTTAAAAGGTCTTATTCCGGACAGCGATTTGGATTACCTGATCGCCTTCAATAATGAGAAGGCAGGAGAATTACAGGCGCGGGCTATGGTTAAGAAAGTTCCCCGGGGCCGGTATGTCCTGTTGGGGGGGGACGCGGCGGAAGAGGCTTCTCAGAATATTCGAAAAGGCCAGATGAAGGTGCTGCAACCCCTGATTGACCAGGGAGATGTTCAAGTCGCCGCTTCAAAATGGGACGCCGGGCGGGAAATTGCGACTACTTTGAACAGCATCCTGACCCGTGAAAAAAATAAAATAGATGCCATTCTAGTTTCTGATGAGGAAAAGGCGGAGCAAGCTGCCCGGGTTCTGGAAAAATTAAATCTCACCTCACGAATAAGTATCGGGGGTTTGGGAGAAGATGTGAATACCTGCCGAAGAATTGCCTCCGGCGCCCAATGGATGACCATCTATCATCCGCCGCAAAAGCTGGCCGAGGAAACAGCCTACCTGGCGGCCAAATCGGCCCGGCAGGCCACGGAGTTTGATTGTCAATTTGTCGAGATGGATAACGGTCCCCAAAAAGTAAAAGCCGTTCTTTTAACGCCGCTGGCGGTGAACGCTCAAAATTTAAAGTCGACAGTGATTAGCGACGGGGTACAAAAAGAAGCGGATATTTTTAAAAAGTAAGGGATTCTTGAAAGACGAAAAGTGGCTGCAACGAAGTTTTGAGATGTATTTAAGAAAAGGAAAAATATGAGTGCGCTAGACAGGGATGACCCGAGCCTGGACCGTATCGGCGCCTTTAGTGACGGGGTGTTCGCCTTTGCCATCACTTTATTGGTTCTGTCGATCCGCATCCCGCATCCAACCGACGCCGACGCCGCCCAGGGACTGCTGTCCCTTTTGGCCCAACAGTGGAGGACTTACCTTGTCTACGCCCTCAGCTTCATGAATATTGGAATCAACTGGACGAACCACCGGATGATGTTCTCAACCTTCAAACGCGCCGACCACACCCTCGTTTGGCTCAATCTTTTGTACCTGATGGTAGGGGTGGCTTTTATGCCCGTCCCGACGGCGGTACTGGGTGCGTGGCTGGGGGATCCCCAAAACCAGGTCACCGCCACCGTGTTCTACGGAGCTTCCGCTTTTCTCGGAGGGTTAGTTTATAACGTGGTTTGGTGGTACGGGGCCTACTGCGCCAAGCTCACTTCTGCGGCGCTCACCGCAGCCAAACGGCGGGCCCACACACTGGCCTGGGCTCCAGCTCCGCTTTTCGCTATCGCGCTTACGGCGGTTGCCTTCGGGTATCCCGGTCTGGCGGTGGCCGGCTATGTGACTGTTGTTTTCGCGTATGTATTGCCGCTTCCGAGGTTGTTGGCGATGGTGCGGCGGCGCAGCGATTGGAGAATAAAAGGATAAGCGGCAGGTTCAATCATCTTAAAATCTTATCCACGGCGGGGACCCGGCTCCGCTTTTATAATCTATTTTCTCCAGCGGGCGAACCAGTAGCCGCCGATCCAGATCGGGAGGAAGATCAGCGTCAACATCGGCATCAGATGGTCTACCAGCATGTGGCAGGTTTCCCAGCGGGCGCAATGAAGTTGTATGGTTCCCGCTCCCAAAAGAAAGGCTGAGACTCCCAGCCAGGCTCCGGTCCATCTCGGATGGAAAGAAGCGTTCCGAGAAGCCATCCAGCCCAAGATTAACCACGTTGGCAAGGCGACCAATACCATGGTTCGAGCGCAAAACCATTCATCAGCCCTGTCGCGCGCCAATGCTTGCGCGAGAGCGGATGTCTCGAAAAACAAAAAGGGCATGCTAAAAAGAAACAGGATGAGGATGCCCGCGATCACTCGGGGGGCGGTACGAGGCCGGTAATCCGGCATGCTTGAGGCGATGCCCATCCGGGCGGTGAAAGCGGCCAGGACGAAAGCGAGCAGCAAGAATCCGCCTGACGAAAGGTCAGTGAGTCTTTCCTGAAGTTCGAATTGGGGTCCGATCAGCGAAAGGGTGAGGGCTACCGCCAGAAGAGAAAAAACTAACCAAACCAGCCATTGCCCGAGAACCGTAGGCGCCGTTGGGGTAGATTTATTTTCAGCCACAAGTTTTTCCACCAAATCCCGGTGGGATTTGGGCAGGGAGTTTTTGATGGGTTTAGAGTGAATCGATTCGCTCATTCGCTTTTTTCCACTTTAGTTTTAAGAATCTTCTTTAAAAGAGCGTATCCGCGATGAGCCCTCACCCTGAGGGCGGCCTGGGATATGCCCAGCGTTTTCGCCGCTGTTTCTACACTCATTCCTTTTAACTTCAACATTTCTACCGCCTGCCGGTTCATCTCAGGTATGGACTCCAGAGCCTGTTGAATCAGGTCGTCGAGTCCGCCGTCCGCCGTCTCCAGAGCGGCGATGTCGAAAAAGTCCTCCAAAGGAACCTCGCGCTGGACGATCTTGTGGTTTTTTTTCAAAGCCGCCCAAATGGCGTTTCGAATCACCGCGAAGAACCAGGGAGGGAAAGGCAGATCGCTCCGGTAACTATGCTTGGCCTTGTGAAACGATAAAAGCACTTCCTGAAACACATCATCCACGTGGTCCTGATGGAAGACCCTTTTATGGACGAAATTATAGATTAAGGGACTCATTTCCAGCAAAAGGCGCTCATAAGCGTCCTTGTCGCCGGCCTGAGTCAGTTTCATCAACTGGGTCCAGGCTTGCCATTGGGCGTCATTGAAATCCAAGGGCTAAGGCTCCTTATTCATGAATAGTGGGTGTCCGGCTGTAATGTTACCCCATCTGGAAAAAATATGATGGGGCTTCAGTAACATTTCGCCGGTTGGAGTAATACACATCACCAAGAGCTCATCCCGTTCGGGGATGCGGCCGGCCGAATCTCAAAAGCCCTGGAGGCTGACGTGAAAAACATACTTGTTTTGAGCTTTTTGCTTTGTTCCTTAATCTTGGTGGCGATGGCTTGTTCCCAGCAAAGCACTCCGACAACCACTCCGGCTTCGGCTACCGCGACGCCAACACCATCCATACAGACAATCTCTTATGGCGGCGCCACCAATTACAGTCCGTCTGCGGTGACCATTACGCACGGTCAATCCGTAATTTGGGATTCGAGTTTGGCCGGTCATACAGTTCTTTTAGATAACTATACGGGAACAGGGACCACCTGCGGTTCTTCCACTAACTACAGCTCTTTCCCCGTAACGGTAAATTTTCCGACAGCAGGCACTTATTATTTTCATTGCACAGTTCCAGGGCATTCGCCTTGTGGATCGGGAACCTGCGGCACCTGTACGGGTATGGCGGGTTCTGTGCAGGTTAATTAATCACCAGGATTCAAGCCGGGTTTTTAATGGAATTAAAAATCCCAACAGGTAAAGGCGAGCGCTGTGAATGAGAAAAGTCTTTTTCAATTAGCGGCGCTCTCGCTTTTATTGGCTCTGGGAATGGGGCTGGGTTGTACTAAAAATGTTTCGGTTTCTCCGACGATGCCGTTTGTTTTAACCAGCACCAATACGGCCGCCCCTGTTATTACCAATACTTTCACAGTCACCGCTACCAATACGGTGACAGCCACCAATACAGCGACTTCGCCCTATACCCTGACGAACACTCCCACGAATACCAATACGCCGACGATTACCAATACTCCCACCGATACACCCACCATGACTTTTACTGATACGGCTACTCTGACACCGACGGCTACCCAAGTAACGCTGACTTATCTTTTTAATACCTACATCAACACTCCGATTGGCAGCAGCCGCCAGTGCAGTTCATGCCACAGCGCAGGCTTTCCGCCGGACCCGACTTCGGCCAATACTTTCTGGAGCACGACGGTGGGCCAGACCGCTTCTTTTGGCTGCGCGACCCTGCGGGTAAATCCGGGGGATAACACGACCAGCGCCCTTTATCTGCGTTTGGCGGGTTTGGGCTGTTCCCCCCAGATGCCCAATGGCGGGCCGACCTATTTAAACGCGTCCCAGCTGGCCGAGGTAGCGGCCTGGATTAATGAAGGGGCTTTAAATAATTGAGGCTTAGTGAGGTTTTTTGGGCAGTTTGTTGACGAAAAAAGGGGAGTGAAAACCATGAAAATTATCATTTTGGTGCTATCGTTGTTGGTGTTAGGTTTATCCGTGACGGCTTGCGGAAACAATAACAGCCCGACGTCTTCCAAGAACAGCGGTTATTAAGCTTTTGGCGGGTATTCGATTTTAAAACAACTATCCCAATCCATTAAAAAAAGGATTCGTGATGAAAAAAATGATTTTAAGAATATCGATTTTTATTTCGCTGGTCTTAGTGGCCGCGGCTTGCACCGTTAATACGAGCGTTAATAACCCGGTGGTGATGACGCCTACGCCAACGCCGGTTGTGACCGCGACGCCCACAGCCACTCCGGGAACTGGAATTGGAGCCACTATTAGTTTGGGCGCGGGCCCGACCTTTAGCCCTTCCGGGGTCACCATTATTCACGGCCAGTCTGTGGTCTGGGATGGTTCTTTGGGAGTAGGATCGCACAATTTAACGTTAGATAATTTTTCGGGCACTACGGGATCTTGCGCGCCGACTATCAATACAACGTCTTTCCCGGTAACTCAGGTATTTCCAACGGTGGGTACCTATTATTATCATTGTGGTTTCCATGGAGGATGCGGCTCGGGCGTCTGCGGTGTTTGCAGCGGCGGCATTTCTAACATGATTGGCTTTGTTCAGGTTAATTGACGGCTTAAAGGGTTTTTAGGGCCTTGTTTAGCGGAGATGTGACATTGGTCAAATCTCCGCTATTTTTTTGCCTAAAGATGGGGTTTATGAGACCTTTTATCAGTGAAGATGAAACTCTATATTTACTTGAAACGTCTAAATAGTAAGATCGATTTCTCGAATCCAAGGTTTTTGGAGGCTTCCCATGAAAAAAGTTATTCTCTTAGCGTTAATTGCCGTTTTACTGCCCAGCTTGCTTTTGGCCCAGGAAGATAGAGGCGGCCGCGGCGAAAGAGGAGGGGATAGGGGGGGCGATCGCGCCAGCTCCTATGAAGGCTCGGGTGGCGGTTCGCCTCGCGCGGAAGGTTACCGGTCCGCAAGATCCGTTTCTCCCCGTTATCGATCCATGGGTGTGCGTAGTTACCCGAAAACTGTAGTCCGGAGCAAATTATTAGTGGCCGGCCGTGAACGTTCGTCGATTGCTTTTCCCGCTAGCGGACCCCACGGCGCGGCGTTGAACGCTCGCGTGGTGGCGCGTACCTCTATTAGCGGCAATCCCCTCATTAGAAGCCACATGTCGATCATTGCCGGGCCGTCTTTCAGAGCCCAGATTAATGTCTTCAACCGAAACGAAAGAGTGGTTGGCCAATACTATTGGCACACGGGCAATGGTTTTAATTACTGTCATTACTACGACCGCTGGGGTTATCACTGGTATGGCTGGTATTTGGGAAACAATTATTTCTGGACCCGCTGGTACGCGAACAACTATTGGTGGTATGACCCCGCCTATTACCGCTGGTGCTACTGGCACGACGGCGGATGGTGGTGGCAGGATCCGGATACGACCACGGTTTATATCTATAACAACGGCAGCTATGTATCGCCCGACGGACAGGTTGACGTGAACGTCAATTCTGACTCGCAGGCCGCGCTTCCGTCAGAGTCCGCTCCGCCCACTTCGAAAAATGTTTATAACAGCAAAGATGGAACCCGGCAGGTGAAAGTGGTGGGCAATGACGCCTTCTTATATGACATCTCGGGGGATAATGCTTTTAAACCGATTTTCATGGGTTCTAATGTGACCGGCGCGAAGTTTTCTAATTCGCAAAACGGAGGCGCTCTTCAAATTATGCTTTTATACGCGGACGGAAGTTTTGGATTGTTTGATGATATGGGAAACTCCATGAGCGGCGGCAATAGCGGCGCGACCAACCAGCCGGCTAGCGGCACGGGGGGCAATCAGCAAAATCCCCCTCCGCCCAATGGGCCTCAAGGCAATCCGCCGAACGTCCCTGGTTCGGGTACCTGAGTTAAGCCAAAGCCTTTTCCAAATCGCCGATTCGAGGGTTAATGAGTATCTTGCCCTCGATTTCGACGGTGGGGATCACCCGCTTGCCGTTGGTGTAGCCCATCATGGTTTTATAATCCGCGTCATTCTGCTCTATGTCCCGTTCTTCATAAGGGATGTTTCGTTCCTTCAGAGCATTCTTCAAATTACGGCAGTCTCCGCACCAGGATGTGGTGTACATAATGATTTTTTTGGTCATCGTTCTCCCCTTTGTTCATCCCTAATTTACGTCGGCTCACTTGTTTTTTTCCAGTCCTGCTGGCTATATAGACAGGTCTTTTAAACAAACCCAAGGAGATTGATATGAGTAAATGGCTTTTCTCGCTGGTGTTGATGATGTTGGTTAGCCCTCTCTTCGCCAAAGTAGTCACTCAGACGGTAGAATATAAAGACGGAAATCAGGCCCTGGAAGGTTATTTGGTTTATGACGATGCCACGACGGACAAACGCCCGGGCGTCCTGGTGTTTCACGCGTGGGATGGGATCGGCGAACATGTAAAGGATAGCGCGAATAAACTGGCGAAAATGGGCTATGCGGCCTTCATCGCCGATGTTTATGGCAAAGGTGTTCATCCCGCGAGCCCGGCGGAGTTTAAAGCTCAAGCCGGAAAGTATTTTGCCGACCGTAAATTGATGCGCTCCAGAGCCCAAGCGGCGATGGACGCGTTGTCACAAGACCCCAGGGTGGACGGCTCGAAGATCGCGGCTATCGGTTATTGCTTTGGCGGCGCGGTTTCCCTGGAATTGGGACGCAGCGGAGCTCCTCTGGCGGCCATCGCGACCTTCCATGGTTCGCTGGCTAACCCCACCCCGGCGGACGACGCTAACATCAAGGCTAAGGTGCTGATTCTCCAGGGGGGCGATGATAAATTCACGCTGGGCGATGTGCCGGCCATGGAAAAGAGCTTCAAAGATAATAAGGTGGATTACAAACTGGTCACCTACCCGGGCGCGGTTCATGGCTTTACCGAACCACAGTACAAGGGCGATATGCCGGGTTTGAAATATGACACTAAGGCCGACAAGGCTTCCTGGAAAGAAATGAAGAAGCTCTTTGCTGAGGTCTTCAAGTCTTGATATAGATTTTTTAGAGCGGCGAAAATTTTTTGAAAGGTTCGGCGGGAAACCGCCGGGCCTTTTTCATTTTTTATGAGAAATGTTTTTGAGAACCCATTGGCGGAGTTTGCCCTGGGCGCTGGAAAAAGGAAGCTCTTCCAGCTCGGCGGCGGTCACCCACTTCAGGTGGCTGGTGGTTTTAATTGGTTTCTGGCTGGAGGCGGTGAAGAGGCTTAAGTGAATTTTGTGATTTGTGATTTGGTGTTTCACGTCTTTAGCGGGTTTCTTTTCGGATTTGATCTTAAATTCTTTTTCTAATTTTTGACGGGCCTCGTCCATGCTGGAGCCTTCGGCGCTGGGAAATTCCCAAAAACCTTTGAGCCACTTTTCACTCTCGTTCCGCTTTTTCACCAGTATTTTCTTTTTATTTTCCAGAAGCAGGGCCGCCATAGGCACTTCGATGCTTTTGGCCGCTTTGGGCATTTCGGGAAGATCGCTTTGAATGCCTCTTTGGGCTGCCTCACAAAACTGAAATAATGGACAAAGAAGACATTGGGGATTGTCGGTGAAACAGACCGTGGCGCCCAGCTCCATCAGGGCCTGGTTAAAGTCGCCGGGTCTTTTATTGGAAATAAGCGATCGGGCTACTTCCCAGACTTTTTCATGGTTCGCGCCGGTTTTTAAATTGCCCCGCAAAACAAAGAGGCGGGAGAAAACCCGGATGACATTGCCATCAACCAAAGGTTCAGGTTTTTGAAAGGCGATGGAAAGCACCGCGCCGGCGCTGTACTGGCCCACGCCCGGAAGCTTGATGATCTCTTCGCGGGTTTGGGGCAGTTTCCCATTAAACTCCGCGATGATTTTTTGAGCGGCGGCCTGAAGATTGCGGGCCCGGCGGTAATAGCCCAGACCTTCCCAGAGCTTGAGGATCTTTTCTTCTTTGGCCTTGGCTAATGACGGCCAGTCCGGCAATTCTTCTAAAAAGCGGCCGTAATAGGGAATAACGGTTTTAACCTGGGTTTGCTGCAGCATCATCTCGGAAACGAAAATGGCGTAAGGGTCTTTGGTTCGGCGCCAGGGAAGGTCGCGTTTGTACTGGTCATACCAATCCAACAGGTGTTTTTGAATCTGGGTAGAGTGCATATCGGCGGTTGATATTTTTGGCATGGTTATAAGAATTCTATAATTTCAAAAGTTTTGAGAGGCGCTTTGAATCCTGGTACCACAACGGCGTTGGCGGGAACGGCTTTGACCAGATCCTGGATTTTTTCATAGGTTTCTTCTGAAACAATCACCTGATCGGGCGCGGCCATCACGCAGAGTTTGTCCGCGGTTTGAAGCGCTTCGCCAATAACACTATAGTCGTAAAACTGGTCAGAACCCAAATTGCCTGAAACTACCGGGCCGGTATGAATGCCGATGCCCAGATTAAAGGGCGTGTGGCCTTTTTGAATCCGGGAAATATTAATGTCTTTGACTGCTTCTTGAATTTCCAGAGCGGCTCGAACCGCTCTGATCTCTTTGTCCTCATGGGAAAAGGGGGCGCCCCAAACGGCGATGGCCGTATCGCCGACAAATTTATCAATCATGCCTTCGTGTTTGAAAACGATCTGGTTAATGAGGCTGAGGTAGTGATTGAGGACCTCGACCAGAGTCTCGGGGGTCATGTTCTGGCTGAGCGTGTTGAATCCCTTAATCTGAGCCTCGAGAATGGTGCATTCGCGTCTTTCGCCCTTGATGGCGAAATAATTTTTCTCCGCCAATATTTTCAGGGTGGCCTGAGGTGAAACCACTTTTCCTAATACCAGCGAGACCCGTTCTTTATCTTTTAAATTTTGAATCATTTCGTGAATGGCCCGGGCCAAGTCGCCCCATTGGTCCTGTCTTTTGACGGGGAACATGGCGTTAATCTGGCTGTCTTTGACCAGGTCGACTTGCTTGGTAATGAAACGCAGGGGCGCGAAGAGATCCAAAATGTACCAAAGTCCGATGGCAGTCAGGATGAGAACGAAGCCAGCGCTTAACAAGGCCATGGATTTGAGGGTTGAGCCCTCCAGTGTGATGGATTCATGTATGGGCTGGAAAATAAAAAAGTGACCGCTGACCGCCTGATCCAAGTCGTTAACGGGAACGTCGTCCCATAAAAATTTATGATCATTCAGAATGATGGCGCTGTGCCGGGGGGCATAAGCGGTTTTTTCCACTTCGGAGGCGGCGCCGGGCGGAAAGGTGGAGACTTGAACGTGATTGCTGGCGTAAAAACCCACCTCGTTTTGAGTGATCGCTTTGAGATTGGCTAAAACGTCGCTGTTGAGCTTCATGCCCAGCAGAATGGCGCCGAGAATTTTTTTCTTATAAACGATAGGGGCTGAGACGGATAAGTAGTATTGATTGTTGTAGTTAGTCAGGCCCATTTCGGTATTTCTTTCAAAGGCCTCGGCGATACCGGGCCAGTTTTTTACCGAGTAAAAGGTGATGGCCGGCGGTGCATTAGGTGTGGCGACGTCGTCGGGATTGATGGTGGAGTCCAGCGGGGCGAGGGTCGGCGTAGGCGCGGGCTCAGTGCTGGATTTAGGCAGTCCGATAGTGTCGAAAAGCACCCCGCCGTTTTTGTTCGTTAAAATTAAAAGAGGTCTTTGTAAATAACCCGCCACGTCCACGCCCAGTTGATGGTATTGGGCGGCCGTCATATTGGGGTCTTGAAGGGCTTTTTGGAGCCAGTCTTTGTCGGTGGTGTGGTTAATTTGAGAAAGCAGAACTTGGTATTCTTCGTCCAGCGCGATTTTAAGCGCCGAGATGCTTCGGGACAAACCCGCGTCAGGGTCGTTGGTCACCACGGTTTTCATATGGCTGGCAAAGATAGCCTGGCCGAGCCACACATAAAGGACGGTAGGGACAATTACGATAATGAGGAGCTTGGCGGCGACCCAGCCCAATCGAGGTAAATTCATGAAGGCCTTGGTGATGATTTGTATGTGCGCTTAGATGCGCACAATATATTACAGTTTGGTTTCGGGTGGAAGAGGACTACTCGTACCGCAGGGCCAAAATAGGGCTCAAACGGGACGCCTTATAAGCGGGCCAGATACCGAAAACCACACCCACGAGAGCGGAGAAGACAGTGGACACGATGACGGATGTCGGTGTGACGATTGTGGGCCAGTTGAGCGATAAGTGAATAATTTGTGAAAAGCCCCAGCCCAGTAATATCCCGAAAAGTCCGCCTAACAAGCTCACTACAACCGATTCGATGAGGAACTGGGACAGAATATCCACCCGTCTGGCACCGATGGCTTTTCTGAGACCGATTTCGCGGGTTCTTTCCGTGACAGAGACCAGCATGATGTTCATGATGCCGATGCCGCCCACTAACAGCGAAATGGCCGCGATGGAGGACAAGAGGACAGTCATAATTTGAGTGGAGGCGCTGAGGGTGGCCTGGATGTCCGCCATGTTGCGAACCTGGAAGGCGTTTTCACTGCCGGGAAGGGCGGGGATATGTTTTTGTTTGAGCATAAAGTTTTTCACCGCGTCAGAAGCGGGGCCGGTGTCTTCGGTGCTGTCGGCTTCCACATCAACTGAACTGACATACAGTTTTCCGAAGAGGCGGTGCATGGCGGTGGTCACGGGAACCACAATAGCGTCGTCACGGTCCTGGAAGCCGTTAGAGCCCTTCACGGGCAACACGCCGATAACCTGAAAATTAACGCGGTTGATTTTGATCCACTCGCCGACCGGGTTAGCGTTATCGCCGAATAAGTTTTTGATGACCGTGATCCCCAGCAGGCACACGCGGTTTCGGGTTTGAACGTCCGTATCGCTGATGAAGCGGCCATAAATAGGCTGATAGGATTTCATATCGGCGTAATTGGGAGTGGTACCGACCACCGAGGTGCTCCAGTTTTTATCGCCGTAAGTCACCTGAACCTTGCCGGAAAGTTCGGGGGCAACCCGCTTGACCATCGGTACGGTGGCGATCGCGTCCACATCCTGAAGTGTGATGCGGCTGGTGCCGCCGACGCCCTGTTGAACACCGCCGACCTGTAAAGAGCCAGGCATGAGCATTAATAGATTAGTGCCTAAAGACGAAAGCTGCTGCTGAACGGAAATTTGAGCGCCTGTACCGATGGCCTGGCCGCCGATAACCGCGCTGACACCAATCATGACCCCCAAGATCGAAAGTATGGAACGGACTTTGTTGGCAGTGAGGGCACGGAAGGCTTGGCGGAAGTATTCTTTGACGCTTTTGAAACTGAAAGAGGAAACCGAGAGCGAAGCGGAAGAGGCATCGCTGAGCAGGGGATGTTCGGGGGCCGGAATGGTTGATTTGGGGTTTTGCTCATCGGTGAGAACTTTTCCGTCTTTCATCGTAATGATACGGCGGGCATGGGCGGCGATATCGGGTTCGTGAGTTACCAGCACAATGGTGATACCGCTGGCGTTCATTTTTCCAAGAAAGCCGATAATATCCTCGGAGCTTTTAGAATCCAAATTACCCGTGGGTTCGTCCGCCAAAATTAATTTGGGTTTGTTGGTAAGAGCCCTGGCGATGGCGACACGCTGCTGCTGACCGCCGGAAAGTTCGTTGGGCTTATGGTCTAAACGGGTGCCTAAACCCACCATCTCTAAAAGCTTTTTAGGATCGTCGTGAGGCATGTTGGGATTGGAATAAAGCAGGGGCAACGATACTTGTTCAATGGAAGAGGTGCGGCCCAGAAGATTAAACATCTGGAAGATAAAGCCGAGGGTTTGGCTGCGGATAGCGGCTAAAGCGTCTTCGCCAAGGGTGGAAACTTCTTTGCCTAAAAGTTTATAGGAGCCCGAAGTGGGTGTGTCCAACAAGCCCAGAATTTGCAGCATGGTGGATTTACCCGAGCCGGAGGCGCCCATGATGGCCACAAATTCTCCTGGAGCGATTTGAAGAGAGACGCCGTTAAGAGCCCGAACTTCCGTATCGCCCATCGTATAAACTTTATGAATGTCCTTAATTTCAATGACGTTCAAATTAGCGGCCGCCCCCGCCGGATCCTCTGGTGCCGCCGGTGGCGGGCGCGCGTGAGGGCATAAAGGGATTGGTGCCGGTGCTGGTGGTGTCTAATTGGCCGACCGAGAAAGTCTTGATCAGAATTTTTTGATTTTCGCTGAGGCCCGAAACGACCTCGATTTGCTTGCCGTCGGTCACGCCAGTTTGAATAGGCACAAACACGGGCGCGTCGCCTTTGGTTTCGGCTGGCACCAGAACGCCTGACTTGCCGTTGGCTTGTTGCACGGCTTCAGAAGGAATAGTCAGCACATCGTCTTTTTCTGAGGTGTTGAAAACCACATTGGCGGTCATGCCGCTTCTCATATAAGAGGGTATTTCATCTGGCCAAACGTCAACTTCGTAAGTGGTGACGTTGTTAACCAAAATCGAAAAATACGAAACTCTTTTAACCGTTCCGATGAAATGCTGATTGGGGTAGGCATCCAGAGTGATGGTGGCTTTTTGGTTCATTTTGACCTGCGCCAGATCGGTTTCGTCCACCTGGGTGTTGACCATCAAATGATCGGACATAACCATCATGGTCACGCCAGTGCTGACCACCTGTCCCGGAACAGTGGGTAGGTAAATGATTTGACCGTTTTCGGGCGAAAGAAGCGGTGAGGCTTCATAGAGTTTTTGCCAATGTTTGTACTGCTTAGGACCCTGGGCTTCAGCTTCATCCAGCAAAGTCGCCCTTTCGGTTGAGCTTAATTCCATGAGTTCCTGGCCCTTTTTGACCGTGTCGCCTTCTTTGATCAGAATCTTTTCAATACGTCCTGAAATAGAAGGGAAAATCGCTAATTGATTGTTCGGTTGAACGTTGCCCGTGGCCAAAACGGTCAGCTGTATGTTGCCCCGTTTAACTGTCAGCGGCTTATAAGCCTCACCCTGGTGCTTACCTTTGGTACAGCCGGCGAATACTAACGCCATGCATAGGATGGCCGCCTTTTTTAATTGGTTCTTCATGGAATCACTCCCTTTCCTTCTGTCAGTTCCCAGTTTGCTTCCGCGGTTTTGATGCTTAAAAGTCCGGACAATTCGCCGTTTTGCTGATTGGTTAAGTTGGATTCGATTTGATTCCAGTTTTGGAAAATCAAAAGCCCGTTCAGATATTCCGCTTTGGCGATTTCTTCCTGAGTTTGAGCGGCCTTCACTTGGAATTGTTGAACTTTATCCTGCTCTACGGCGTTTAAGTAGGCCGCGTAGGCGCTTTCCAGCTGATTTTCAGTTTTTAAGTCGGTGCTTTCCAAAGTGTCTTCAGCGCCTTGTTTGGATTCCTCGGCGCTTTTGAGGGTGAAGAGATCGTGACCGCCGGTGAAAAGCGGGAAGGTGAGCGAGAGAGTGGCGTTCCAGCCCGCGGCCATGGTGTCGTAAGAACCACCTGAACCATTAAGGCCCGCGTTGGCGGTTAAGGTGGGGAAGAAAGCGCTCCGGGCCGAAACATACTGGCTGTCCGCGCTATGGTATTGGGCGACCGACTGCAGATGAGCCGGGGTTTGGTTAGTGAGATCAGCGAAGTTCGGCAGGCTGCTGGGAAGATTAGGAACTTCGAAATCGCCGTCTACAGCAACGTCCTCCATGGGATTGCGGCCTAAAACTTGATCGAGCTGGCGCTGTGTTACCCGAAGGTTTCGTTTGGCCTGATCAATGTTGTAGTCATCCTGCTGAACCGCCGCCTGGGCGATGAGCAGAGAACCTTTGTTGTCCGTTCCGCCGCTAAAATTCATTTGAACCAGGTCGACGTTGGCTTTGTCTCTGTCGCGGATGGACATGAGCAGCTTGATTTGTTTTTGGTTATAGAGCAGCTGATAAAAAAATGTTTTTAAGTCGTGCGAAAGCTGGGCTTTGGCCTGGGTGAGCTGGGCTCTGGCGATATCTAATTGAGCGTTGGCCAGATCCACGGAAGCGAAGTCTTTAAAACCGGAAAAAATGGTTTCTTGCGCGCTAATGCCCAGTGTGGCTCCCGGGGTGTAATTGGGGTCGCCAAAGGCGCCGCCAATGCTTCCGTCCGGGCCGGTGCGGCTCAGCGTTGTGCCTACAGAAACTTGTGGTAGCCATTGGCCCAAGCTGGCGATGTGGGTGTCATCCGAGGCTTTAACGGCTTGTTCCGCGACTTTAAGATCCCGGTTGTTGTCTTCAGCTTCTTTAACGGATTGGTCCCAGGTAAGTTCGGTTTGGGAATAGGCTTGAACCGCGGCTAACCAACAGATGGCAGTGATGAGTGTTCTCAGACGACCGCTTCGCATTCAGGAAACCCTTCTATATAGAGATGGAGTAAATGATAAAAACAACGGGCTTAGATTACACGACAGTTAGACCTGTTCGGAATCAGTTTTGTTTGGACGTTAAGGGACTTTAAAGAGTGTTAGAGGGAAAATGATCGAAAACAGTATTTTTGAACGGACTTGGCCAAAAATCACGGTTTTGGGGGGTGTTTGACATAAATGTAGAAAAACGCCTAAAATCATCGCCCGCTTCAAAAGGGAGAACTTATGGCTGAAAATCAAAAACACCTGACCCGCAAAATCGAGGAACTGACTGTTCTTTATGAGCTCAGCCACGCGCTGGCCTCGAACCTGGATTTCAAATCGGTCTCCAATCAAATTCTCGAGATTCTTTCCAAAAAGCTGGCAATGAACCGCGGCACCATTACGGTGCTGGATAAAAAGACGGGCCAACTCAGCATTGAGGCGGCCCATGGATTAACCAAAGAAGAAATCGCGCGCGGTAAATACAAAATCGGCGAAGGGGTGACCGGTAAGGTGGTCGAAAAGGGCCAGCCTATGATTATTCCCGATATCGGTAAAGAACCGCTGTTTCTCAACCGCACCAAAGCCCGGGGCGATTTAAACCGTCAGAACATTTCTTTTATTTGTGTACCCATTCAAATGAAGGGCGAGATGCTGGGGGTTTTATCGGTCGACCATCTTTTTAGAGACCGGGACGTTTCCTTTGAGGAAGATGTGCGCCTTTTGACCATCGTGGCTTCCCTGATCGGCCAAAATATTAAAATTCACCAGATGATCGAGCGGGATAAAGAAAAACTCATTGAGGAAAACCGTGAACTTCATAGTGAACTGAAAGGCAAGTACCGACTCAATAATGTGATCGGTACAGCCAAGACCATGCTGGAAGTTTACAAGGCGGTGCAGAAGGTGGCACCCAGCCGAACCACCGTGATGCTTCGCGGCGAGTCGGGAACGGGAAAAGAATTGATCGCCCGGGCGATTCATTACGACAGTCCGCGGGCGGACAAAGCATTTATTAAAGTTTCCTGCGCGTCCTTGCCTGAGACTTTGCTTGAAAGTGAACTGTTCGGCCACGAAAAGGGCAGTTATACAGGTGCTTCCGAAATGGTCAAAGGCCGTTTTGAGCTGGCCGATGGGGGCACGCTGTTTTTGGATGAGATTGGCGACATTTCCTTAGCCACCCAGGTGAAACTTCTTCGCGTTCTGCAAGAAAGAAAATTTGAGCGGGTCGGCGGCACCAAAACGCTTTCGGTGGATGTGCGCATCATTACGGCGACGAACCGTAATTTAGAAAAGGCTATCGCGGAGGGTAAGTTTCGAGAGGATCTTTACTACCGTCTCAATGTGGTGCCAATCTTTATGCCGGCCTTACGCCAGCGTAAGGAAGATGTGCCTCTGTTATTGGGGCACTTTTTAAATAAGTACAATGCGGAAAACAAAACCCGGTTCAAAATATCCGCTGACCTTATGGGCCGTTTGGCCAATTATGATTGGCCGGGCAATGTCCGCGAGCTGGAAAACACCGTGGAACGCATGGCGGTGATGGCCAAGGATGATTTGATTACGATGGAGGATCTGCCGACGCCGCTGGGAGTTTATTCCTACAGCTCTCCTGAAACTGTTCAGGAACAAAGAGCGCCGGTGGTTTCGGAAACTCCCCGGCAAGCTCCCAATATGAACCTGTCCGATATGGAGAAAATGAAGGTTATGGAAGCCATGGAAAAGGCCGCCGGTGTTCAGTCAAAAGCCTGCAAATTGTTGGGGATATCGCCCCGTCAATTGGGTTATAAACTGAAAAAATACAAGATCGGGTATAAGCCCACCTTTTTATAAGTTCTCGAAATCGCGAACTCGTAGGGTTGTCGTTAAAATACCATAAAAACAGTCAGATGAAAATCTCGGATATAATTGCCAGCATGTCTTTTTGCTGAATGAAAAGGCCGTCTTTATAGCCCCAAAGTTTCATTAAACGTCTTGAAGGATCCGCGCGTGAAATTGTGTGTTGTTTATCGTTCTATTTTTTATATTTTAACTTTATTTTTTTGTGGCTTCGGTGCTGCCCAGGCGAATTTGCAGATGCTCGTCTATGAAGGCACCGGCGGCGCCGGCGGTTTTGAAGAAAGCACGCCTGGATTTACAGTTACCATATGGAACGATGCTCAGTGGGCCGCGGCAACTACGGCTCAATTTGCGGCTTTTAATGTTATTGTTTTTGAGGATGAACCGGAATGCGGTGCCAATGATACTGTCTGGGCGACGGCGGACGCCACCGTGGGAATTTGGGGACCTGCGGTAACAGGAAACATTATTGTGATGGGAACTGATCCGGATTTTCATACCGATCCGGTCCATGGATCGAGTTGTCCTGCGAGTTTCATCCCGAATTGTGTGACATTTGCCGCGAGTGGAGCTGGAACTGGACTCTATTTACCGCTGAGCTGTGGTTATTGGAATACGGCGGCTAATACACCCGTTTCTGTTTTGGCTTATTTCGGAACTTTTACAGTTGAGGGATATGAATCCAAAAGTGGTGGCGGGAATACCATACATAAAATTGCCGTGAATCCCGCGCTGGCCGGAGTTACGGATGTCCAACTTTCAAACTGGGGCGAATCTATCCATGAAGGGTTCGATTCATGGCCTGTGTCCTTTGTGCCATTAGCCATTTATTCAGCGCCCGCTGATCCTGATCCAAATTATGTTGCTTCTGATGGAACATCTGGAACGGTAGATATGCTGGCTAGAGGTGTTACAGCTGTGGGCAGTCCAACGCCTCCGGCGCCGCCGACACCGGTACCTACTAATTCTCCTACCATTACTTCCACGGCTACTAATACATTTACGGTCACAGATACGGCTACCATTACGAACACGCCGACTATTACAGATACGCCTACTATCACTGACACGCCTACTATCACCCCCACGGGTACTAACACAGCTACGGTGACTCCAACTTCTACTCCCAGCAATACTTGCACACCCACTTGTAGTAATACACCGACCTGTGTGTCTTATGTTTGGCCCAATCCCTATAACCCGAGAACGGCTGTAGGTGGAACGCTTCGTTTCAGCTGTATGAATGACATGACGTTGCAAATTTTCACGGTTTCCGGCGAATTGGTTCAAACGGTAACGGATAGTAATTCGACGCAGCCTTGCGGGGGAAATCAACAGAATGCTTGGGGCACTTACTATTGTTGGAACGGGCGTAACAAAATGGGTATGCCTGTCGCCACAGGGATTTACTTTTTTGTAGTTCTAAAAAAAGACGGCACCGTAGCCCAGCGGGGCAAATTTTTAATGGTTGAGAGTTCTTAACAACTTTCAAATTTCGAAACTAAAACACTGCTTCTTGACGCATATTAAAAAATTGCCCCACCCATCGTGCTCTCGGGGAATAAGGGTTTGAAGGCTGTTTTAAAAGTGATAAACTACGGCACGTCAATAATTTGACCTATTCGTGTCATTTTTTGTCTGTTTTGATCTTTTAGGGGTTCCGCACTGCCCCGGATTTTCACTAAATCCCATTATTGTCAGGTTTAAACAAGCGGGATGCTGGTCAGCCATTGTGTTTTGGAGATATAAAATCGTTTTGGGGCTGGTACAGCCTATGCAAGGAACTAGTAGTACATATGAAGAGCCCAGCTTTTAACCTTAACTCAATACTGAAGAAACTCTTGGCCGGCGCAAGCCTGCTTTTGGGTGTTTCCTTGTGCCCGTCGTTTGCTTTTGCCAGCGCGGGGTGTACGGTGCTTCTTTATTACTCTCCTAGCACTTGCGGTAACGGCGGTACGGACGCGGTCACCAATGTCATCCCGGTTCTTCAGGCGGCGGGAGCTAGTGTTGTCACTATTGGTGTTTGTTCGGCAACCTATGATCCCACTCCGGACAATTGGTCCAATTACAGCCAGGTCTGGGACATGCGTTTTGTGCCGACCAACTCCTTTGCTTGCTCAGGAACTTCTCCCAGCCCGGTTTTTTCGGATGATTTCAATTCGAACTGGCAGACCGTTGCCACCGCTTACTTGAATAGCGGTGGAAGTATCATGCTCAACGGCGAGAACGCGGCCTTTTTTAGCCGCTCGACGGACAACGTTAATTTTCTCAAGGCGATTGGCGCCGTCAGCAATACCATGGACGGCTGCGTGTTCAATACGGCCCTCAGCAACGGGTACGCGACCCTGGGTACGCCCATCGCCAGCACTTTGCCCGGGGCGGCTCAATTTGAGGGATTCGCGGTCGGCGGTATTCCTCCGGCCTTGATTGGTACGGGAACCTCCTATGTCTCGGCTCCGGCGGGGCAGTGGAACGATGGCATCGCTAGAGATATTGTTGTGGGCTGGTCGGGCGCGGCACAAATGACGGGATTGACGGGCGGCAGCACCGGTAAACTCATAACAGTTTGGGACACCACCATGTGGTCGGGGGGCTATTACCCCACCTACCCAACGGTAGTAAATACTTTTTTTAGCTCGGTCTATACCTGGCTCGGCGGACAGCCCAGCTGCGGGCCCACCAGCACGCCGACCAATAGCCCGACGGTGACAGCCACGCCAACTCAAACTAATACTCCGACCGCGACTCCAACCTTCACGATGACCGCCACCAATACGGTGACGAACACGGTGACCGCTACGGCGACGAATACCGCGACTAACACTGTGACGAATACCGCGACCAACACGCCTACTGATACGCCGGTGAATAGTTTTACACCAACTAACACCGCTACACTGACATCCACCAATACGCCCGCGAACACCTCAACTCCGAGCAATACGCCGACTGTCACTAATACCAGCACACCGACAGCGACGGCCACGCCTAATCTTTACATCTGGCCCAATCCGTTTAATCCCAACACCGCGGTGAATGGAGTTTTAAAGGCGGGATATCTAGGGAGTGGGGCTGTGATGACGATTTACACCATATCAGGTGAGCAAGTTATTTCGTCCAGTCAAAATAGCCCTGATTTAGTCTTTCAAGGCGGCTATATGATATGGAATGGACGGAACGCGCATAGTCTTTATGTTTCAACGGGTGTCTATTATTATGTAATTCTTAATGGCACTAAAATGCTATTGACCGGCAAACTATTAGTCGTCACTGGAAAATAATTTGTTTCACTTAATACCTCAACTCCGCTCACTCCGGTGTCCCGTCATTATTTTTGCCGGGATGTTTATTCTGTTTTTGTGTCCTTTTTCCCTCCAAGCTCAAGTAAACGGCCCCGGTACGACTGGTGCTAATTATGAAAAAATCGGCATGGGCGCCCGCGCGGCGGGTATGGGCGAGGCTTTTACGGCGGTAGCCGATGACGCGACCGCGATGTACTGGAATCCTGCGGGCCTCGTTTTGGCCCGGGGAACTCAATTTTCACTCACCCACAGCGAATGGCTTCAAGGCGTAACGGACGAGTATTTTGCTTTCAGCCAAAACTTACAGCGCGATGGGGCCTTTGGCGGATCTTTGCAGTATTTGGGCACGGGGACTTTCGCGGGTTCTTTAGAAGATTCTCAAGGTAACTATGCCGGTGTGGGGAACAACATCAGCGCTTCCAGTTATATCGGCACCGCGGCTTACGCCCAGCGGTTAGGCAACTGGTTCGCGGGCGACATCTTTAGAGCTTCCATCGTGGGGATTGAAATATCCGCTCTCGGTCAAAATGTCTCTAATGTGGGCAACTCGGGTGTGGCTTTTAACATTGGCTATATCTTTGAAGCTATTCACCGCACTCTTTTCGCCACTATTGTGGTGACGGACCTGGGTTCGGACATTCAAACCTTTGCTGAACCTCTCAACGCCAATTTGGGTGGATCACTTCAACTGCGCAACTTTTTGTTAAAAGACGATCAAAACATCCTGGCCCTGGACGCGGATGGTTATATCGACACGGGTTTTGGTTTTAAATTGGGTGATGAGTACAGACTGAACTTTGGCCGCAACGGTGTGGCTTTGCGGGCCGGTTACCGGGCGGGCGCCAGTTTAGACACGGTTACGAATCTCACTATGGGCGTGGGTCTTTATCACAAGTTTGACGATTTTGACGCCGGACTCGACTACGCTTACGTTCCTTATGGCATCCTGGGCGACACGCACCGCATTACGCTGAATATTATTGTGGGTGGCAATCCTATTCCTCCCAGGGTCTGGGCCGCTCCGATGTCGGGCAACGCCTTTGTGCTGGGCCCGGACAAAATGCTGATTAAGATTTCCGCCAAGAGCGAATCGCCGATCACCAAATGGAAAATTAATATTTTGGACGGCTCGGGTACGCTGGTTCGGACAATTTCGGGCAAAGGCTATCCGCCGAGCCGTTATGAATGGGATGGAAAAAATAAAGACGGCGAACTGGTACCGCAGGGCGACTACTCCGTGAATGTGGAAGTTACGGATGATGAGGATCTCACGGGCCGGGCCATTCCCGCCGCGGTCAACGCCAAGTGGGTGCCCAAGAAAGTTCCTTTCGCTTATACCTACGGCGTCTCGGGCGACTTGTTATTTGACTCAGGAAAACCAGACCTGCTGCAAAGAGGTTATGACGCGATTCAGCAAGTGGTGACTCAGATCCGCAAGCGTTTCCCGAACAGCGTGATTCAAATCGCCGGGCACACGGACAACGTGAAGGTGGCGCCGCATGCCACGTTTAAAGATAATCAGGAATTGTCTCTGCTTCGCGCCCAATCGGTGATGGCTTACCTGATTAAGAGCGGTATGAATCCCAACCTGCTCGGCGCTGTGGGTTACGGTGATACCAAGCCGATCGCGCCTAATGACACGCCGGAAAATCGGGCTAAAAACCGACGGGTAGAATTGGTAGTTTCGGGAACCATTGAGGTGACCGCGGATGAGTTAATCGGCGAAGGTCAAAAGTTAATGACCGCGAAGGATTATAAAGGCGCTTTGACGGACTTCTTGAAAGCGGTTGAGTCCGACAGCCGCAATGCCAAGGCTTATCATTTGGCCGGTGATTGCTACCTGATTTTGGGCGGCAAAGACCTGGCGGTTCAGGCTTATGTGAAGTCGCTCAAGTATGATCCGGATAACAAGGCTCTGAGAGACTGGCTGACTCAATACGCGCCCGAAGCTTTGGCGGCTCCCGCTCCTTCATCTGAAGTGAAACCGGATGTAAAAGGCGGGCGTACGGTTCAGGACGCGCCTCCTAGTTCCGCGCCAGCCGCGGGGCCGACTCCGGGTATGCCCGGCATGCCGGCACTTCCGTAATTTTGATTGTTCCCCTAGATGCTTGGTAGAATGCTGTGAGTTTATTACACCCCGAGGATGGTTATGAGAAAAGTTCTAGTGATTCACGGCCCTAATTTAAATCTTTTAGGCGAACGGGAACCCAATGTTTATGGCTCCACCACGCTGGAAGAAATTAACCAGGCCCTTCAAGAACAAGCGAAGAAAAGCGATGTTGAGCTCAAGGTATTTCAATCCAACCATGAGGGCGAGCTGGTAGAGTCTATTCAAAACGCCCGTCATTGGGCGGATGTGATTATCATCAACCCGGCCGCTTATACCCATACCTCGATCGCTATCCGCGACGCGCTGTCCGCTATAGCGGTGCCGACCATTGAGGTTCATCTCTCCAACATTCACGCCAGGGAAAACTTCCGGCAGGCTTCCCATGTCTCGCCTGTGTCCGTGGGCCAGGTGGTGGGGTTTGGGAAAAACAGCTATCTTTTAGCGCTTCAGGCTGCCACGCTGATTCCTTTGTCTGGGTCCAAGAAGTAAAAATCCCCCGGTTCACGGTTAAAAATAAAGCGTTATCCGGTTCAAATCGCCTTAAAATGTCCTTATGAAATCCATTCTATCGGCAAAACTTTCTCCCGATTTTTTTTGGGAGGTGTCTTATCTTTGTTTTGCCGTTTATCTGCTATTTCATCCTGTCTTGTCATTTCCTCAGTCCGCGGCGGTGGTTTTGGGCGGGGGTCTGGTGCTTTTTCTTTTTAGAAATATTCCGGGGGACGCTTTAGAAAAGCTTGGTCTCTTTTGGGTTTTATTTCTTTTATATACGCTCAGTTCCGCTCTTTGGTCCGCTTCTCCCGGCGTTACACTCCAATCTTCCAGTTTTTTATTTTTGGGAACCCTTTTGGTGTTGATGGCGCAACAGGGAAGCCTGTCTTCTAAAAATCGAATCGAGACAGTGATTCTTGTTCTTGCTTTAATCGCGGCGCTGATGGGCATTTACCAGTGGCTTTTTGGGTTTGCCCAGTTGGCTCAGGTTTCGTCCGGTCTGGTCGGCAGCGAGGCGGATATTGTGAATGTGGCGGTTCATGATAAGCGGGCTTTCGGTCCGTTGGTCACGCCGGGAGCTTTGGCGGCCTTGCTTATTTTTTCTATTCCCCAAGCGCTCATTCGGTTCCAGATTGCTTCCGGGTCTAAAAAAATAGTATTCGCTTTGATATCCATGGTGCTTTTACTCGGATTGGCCGCAGCGGGCGGAGTGGGTGCCTGGCTTTGCCTGGCTGTGGTTTGCGCCTTCTTTTTTTATAAACAAAGCAGCGGCCCGGCGGCTCTTTTTGTTTTAGGACTGCTTTTTTTAGCGGCTTTGGGATTGATCTGGCACCGGGGTTTACATAATTGGACTTTGGCTTCTTTTACCATGCGGCTGGATTTGTGGCGCTGCGCCTGGCAGTTATTCCTTCAATATCCGCTGATGGGTTGGGGCTTGGGAACCTTTGGCGAGGCTTATCAATCGATGGGGATGCCTTTGGGTACGGGCGCGCTCTTCGCGCATAATCTGTTTCTCCAACTCCTGGTTGAAACCGGTGTGGCCGGAACCGCTTTATTTATCGCGGCCTGGGTGAGTCTGGTGAGCCGGTTGGTTTGGCCCGCCCGTTGGGAAGGGTGGGGTGTTTTGGGCGGTCTCGCGGCGGTGTGTATATTTTCACTGCTTGATCTGCCCTTTCAAATGGCCGAACTGGTTTGGATTTTTACCGGTGTGGCGGGCCGGTTGGAATGGCGATCAGGGTCCGCGTGGAAATTACCAAAGCTATCGCCCCAGTGTGTTTCCTGGGTTCTGTTAGTTATTTTGGCGGTGACTGGTTTTTGGCCGCCTTACCGGCCCTGGAACTTTTGTCTTTTGGCGATGGCGCTTTGGATTGTCTTCGCTTTATTTGAAGCTCAAATCAAAGAACTGAAATGGTGGATTGTTTTGGGTTCAGTTTATTTGGCCGTGCGGGCGTTTGACTCGCCTTCGGCCTCGGGCACAGTTTGGTTTTTAGAACTGGCTGGATTATTAATCATTTTTTATTTCATGGCACCCCGGTTGCCGCGGTTCCAAACTTTTTTGATGATTTTCATGGGATTGGGGTTTTTATGGGCGGCCAAGCTGGGCTGGTACAGTCTGGTATTCGCGCCCCAAAACGGAGTTCCCTGGTGGATCGATGTGGCTAATTGGGTTTTTTATCCGAATCCCAAATACTTGGCGGTGTTTTTTATTCCTTTGATTTTTCTTCTGCTTAAAAAGCCCCTTTCTTTCAATTGGGTGAAGACCACGGCATTTTCGATCGCGCTGATCATTTTACTTCGTTTGAAGTCCTTGAGCGCTTTGGCGGGTCTGGGAGCGGGCTGGCTGTGGCGTATACGAAAAGAAAAAGTTAAGTTTTTTGCTTCAGCATTAGTTTTGATTTTGGCGCTGGTTATTTTCAGATATTTAAATACCAGCGCGACTAAATGGGAAAGATGGGGTATTTGGGAATCGGCAGTGAAGGTTTGGGTTCAGGAACCTTTTTTCGGTGTGGGCCCGGGTGTTTTTCAGGGGCGTTACCAGCAGTTGAAAGTTCCTCGCACGGATGGCGTTAACCGTTATTTGATGGAATCCCGATACGCGGAAAATGAGTTTTTAGATCTTTTAGTAGCTTTTGGTTTGGCCGGTTTTGTTTTTGTTTTGTTTCTTGCTTATCGAACTTTTTCTCAGATTAAAAAAGAAGAAAATCAAAACGCCTTATGGGGTCTGGGTATCGCCTCTCTTTTTGAATTCTGTCTTCACACACCTTTGATCGCGCTGTCAGGCGTGGGATGCGCGGTGAAAGAAGATGAACCCGCTCAGCGGTTGTCCTGGGGCGGCGGTCTTCTGATTTTGGGTTTAACCGCCGGTTTATTCGGCGCTCCTATTTTCTCTCAGGCTCTGAAAAAACAAGCGGACCAGCTTGTTTCTGAAAACGCCTTTCCGCGAGCCTTTCGATGCTTGCATACGGCGGTTCAGTTAAATGCATGGGACGCTTCCACCCAAATGGGTGAGTCTGATTTTTATGAGAGGCTTTATCTGGCGACTCATGATGTGAATTGGAAAAATAAAGCGGACGAGTCGTTGGATGTCGCCATGAGTTTGGAAAGAACCGATGGGGATATCGCTTTAGCGAAAGCCCGGCGCTGGACAAGGCGCTATGAGTTGGATCCTTCGAGAGCTAATCTTTTGGGTGTTAATGAAAGCTGGGCAGAGGCTCAAAAGGCTTTGCCGTTAAACGCGTTTTTGACCTTTGAACAGGGTCTTTTTTGGTCAAAAATGGGCCAAATATATGAAAAAAACACGGTTTTGGCCCAGGTATACACTCAAAAGGCTTTCGACTGTTATGTGGCGTCCACTCGTCTTGAACCGAATTTTGCCGCAGCCTGGTTCAATCTAGGCGTCTATCAAGAGAAGCAGTCTTCTCTACATCCCGGGCAATCCGAAGAGGAAGCTCACGCCGATTTTAAAAGAGCGCTGGAAGTTTATGAGAAGTGGAAAGACGCTCCCGGTTTGTCCCCTGAGGAAAAGCAAATGGTCGACTTGCCTCCGCAAGAAGCGGCCCGTCTGAGAAAAGAGGTTCATCCATGAACCGGATTTCTGAAGCCTTCAAAAAGTTTCCTAATCTTTGCGCGCTTTTGATTGGGCTTTTGCTATTCGCGCTTTTCTACGGGAAGGTTCTTTGGAACGGAAATGTATTCGTGTTCGTGGACGCTTCCCGTTTCTTTTATCCCGTCTGGAAGTGGGGCGCTGTGGTTTTAAACCAGGGCATCATTCCTTTGTGGAATCCGGACGCTCAATTAGGAACCCCTTATCTGGCTGATCCCCAAATGGCCTGCGCTTATCCGCCGGTTTTTCTTTTTTATTCCTGGTGGAGTCCCATCAACGCTTTCTCCGCTTTGATCTTGTTTCATCACTTCTGGGCGGTCATTGGTTTCTGGGTTTACGCGAGGGAGCAAGGCTATTCCTGGAAGGCTTCACTATGGGGAAGTTTGGCTTTCGGCTTTTCCCTTCATCTGGTTTGTTCCTCCTGGACTCCGGTGGCCATGATGACCATCAGCTGGCTTCCCTTGGTTTTCTTTTCCGCTGAAAAAATCTATCAGAAAAAAAGCGTCGGGTTTTTATTTTTATCAGTGAGCTGGGCGATGCAATTGTCCGCGGGCTATCCGGTTTTAACTTATCTCACTGGATTGGCGCTGTTGGCGCATTTTGGCTGGAAATCTTTTCAAAGCGCGGACAAGAATAAATTTTTAAATTGGGCAGGGTGGATGGGATTGGCGGCTTTAACCGCGGCGATTTACAACCTGGCGTGGGGATTGCCCTTTTTGGAGTTTTTGAAAAACAGCAACTATCAAAACGGATCCAAACGGGTTCAGGATCTGGGCTGGGAAAATCTGGGGACTTTCTTTAATCCGTTTATTTCGGGCGACCCATTGGCTGGTAATTATCACGGCCCGCATTATTGGGTGGCGACTTATTTTGTGGGCTTACCCACGCTGTGTTTTTTTATCTGGGGTCTGGCGCGGCAGGTTTATCGAAAAAACACGCCCTGGCTGCTGGGACTTTTTTTAATTTTGAGTTTGGGTTCGACTTTAAAATTGGGTGACGGATTAAAACACGTTGTTCCCGGATATGCCTTAGTCATTCATTCGGGCTTTTGGATTTCGCTGGTGATTCTCTGGCTCATTGTTCTATCCATGGAAGCGTTGGACGTTTTTTTTGCGCCAAGTACCAACCGGGGCAGGGATATGGCCTGGCCGGTGATCGCGGCGGCAGTTTATGGAACGGCTTTGGGCTTCCAAACCCCTTATTTTTCGGCCTTTTTCTGGCTTTCTTTTCTTTGCGTATTGAGTTCCTTCTGGATTAAAGACAAAAACTGGAAGTGGGCCGCGGTTTTAGCCGCGCTGGGTTTGTCGCTGGGGCCCGCGGCTTATAGTTTGAACATCACCATGGACCGCTCCTATTACGAAAAGCCGCCAGCGTTGTTGTCGCGGCTCGATCACCCGGGGCGTTTTTTCTTTTCCCCGGTGTTATTGGGCGACGCGGTGAGACTGCAGGGGCAAAACATGAACGACGCTTACGAGGGCGCGAAGCAAAATTTTTATCCCAACTGGCCTTTGGCTTTTGGACGGGAGGAAGTGCCCATCTATAACACGCTTCAACTGGAAGATTCTTTTGCCTGGACCTATCAAGTGTTTCAACAGTCTTTGAGTCAGTCGCGAAAAGCCCTCAATTTCTTGGGAATTCGATATGTTTTTGGCCCCTCGCATTTTAATGATTTGAAAGAAATTCCACAGCCGCCCGGCGCGGTGAAAGTTTTTGAAAATTTAAGCCCGATACCCCGATGGTTCTCGTTGTCTAAAGCGGTCGCCGCTGGTACTGCGACAGAAGAAGACTTTATCAAGGCGGATCAAAATCATTTTGATTTCGCGCGGGTAGGGTTTGTGGAGAATGCTTCTTCAGCGGGCCTTTATCAAAATAGAAAAGTGACCGAATTAAACCGAACGCCCAATTCAGTTCACTTATCTGCCTTAGGAAAAGGTGCGGCGCTGATCGCTTCTTCCGAAACCGAAGGTCCGGGTTGGAAGGTTTGGGTAGAGGGTAAAGAAAAGTCCGTTGAAAAAGTGAATCACGCTTTTCGCGGGGTTGTTTTGAATGAGGGGGAAGCGGCGGTCGTTTTTAAATATGCACCCCTTTCTTTCCGGTTGGGATTGTTTTTCACACTGCTTATTTGCGGGCTTTGGGTGGGTTTGTTAACATGGCGGCTGAAAAATAAAATTTAGAAAAAGCCGGGGAAATTTCGTGGTTAAAAAAGCGGGTGAAAATAAGGCTTTTTGGGGGTTCGCGGTCATTTGCATTTTAATCGCCATTGTTGTCACCGGGGTGACTCTCAGTAATAAGCCTGCGGAGGATGTCAGTTTGGAAGAGGCATTAAGCGTCAAAGACAATCCGTTGTCCAAAGATAAGGGTGTGGGGAATTTGTTCAGCTTTCCGGACGCGGCCAAGAAACAGGAAATGGGCAGCAAGATTGTCTTTAATGAAATGCTCAGCCAGATTAAAACCGACCTTCAGATGCCGACATCGATTACCAACGAAACCGTTATCAGTAATTCAAACAAGGAATTGGCCAAAATTTACGGCTCAGTGGATCAGGTTCCGGCCTCTGTTTATCGGGTTGCCTGCATTCAAATCAATAACGCCAGTGTTTATCTCAAGAGTTTCTATCACGGAAAAGACGCGGATTTTAAACGGGCCATTCTTCAAACACTTCAGCATTATTACTATCTGGGCGCGGGCACGGTAGATCCGAATTTAGAAACGGTTCCGTCGATAGAAAAACTGTCCAAAAAATCGAAGAAGACGAAGACGGCTAAAACACAATCAGCTTCCTGAGAGTCTGATTTCAGCGTCCGCTTTGCCCCGCTCTTGCTGTAAAATCTCCGTATGAATTCCACGAAAACAACCAAACTTCTCTGGTCTGTTTACCTGTTTTTTTCCCTAATTTGGATTTTTCGATTGGCGGGGCACTTCCCGGCGGTCATGGACACCATGGAATATGTGTTTCCTGAAAAGTGGTTTAACGTTCAGTCGTTTCAGCAGGGACTTATCCCGCTCTGGAATCCCTACATCGCCTGCGGCACACCCCATGTGGCTAATTTTCAGTCCGCGGCTTTTTATCCGCCTTTTTGGATTTGGAATCTCACCGGATTAACCAACTGGTTCTTTGTGCTCGGTATCGGCCATGTTCTGCTGGCCGCGGTTGGATTCTATTTTTGGCTCCGGTTTTTTAAAATCACCGTGCCGGTAGCGTCCCTTTGCGCGGTTAGTTTCAGCGGTTCCGCTTATCTCACCCTTCTCTGGGCCTT